>NZ_LNTD01000040.1 GCF_001462455.1 Cellulomonas sp. B6 | reverse complement strand
CCATGACGTACCCCACCTCCCGCTTCACGCCCGGCACGGCCGCCGTCGTCGTGGTCGACGTGCAGAACGACTTCTGCGACCCCGCCGGTGCGTGCGCGCAGCGCGGCAGCGACGTGGCCGGCGCGGTCGCGATGGTGCCGCGGCTCGAGCGGTTCCTCGACGCGGCCCGCGCGGCCGGCGTGCTCGTCGTGTTCATCCAGACGACGCACGACGCCACCACGAACTCCCCGGCGTGGCTCGCGCGCCGCGGCGACCCGGTGCCCGGTGCGCCGACGCCCGTCGCGACGTGCGCGACCGGCACGTGGGGCGCCGAGTTCTACCGGGTCGCGCCGCAGCCCGGCGAGCCCGTCGTGGTCAAGCACCGGTACTCGGCGTTCGCCGGCACGAACCTCGACGTCGTCCTGCGCAGCGCGGGCGTCGACTCGCTGCTGCTCACGGGCGTCTCGACCAACGTGTGCGTCGAGTCGACGCTGCGCGACGGGCTGTTCGCTGAGTACCGCGTGACGCTCGTCGAGGACTGCGCCGCGAGCTTCGAGGCCGAGGCGCACGCGGCCACGGTCGCGAACGTCGAGCAGTACTTCGGCGTCGTCGCCACGAGCGAGGAGATCGGCGCGACGTGGTCCGCGCTCTCCCGCGCCGCGTGAGCACGGGACGCGCCCGCGGCCGGCGCCCCCGGCGCCCGGGCACGGACCGGCCGGTGCGCCCCGCGCGCGCCGGCCGGTCGGCCACGGTGCTGCTCGCGGTGCTCGGCGTGACCTACTGGGCGGCGCACACCATGCTCCGCCCGCTGATCGGTCCGTACGTGCTGGCCGGCGGCGGCAGCGAGCAGCAGGCGAGCCTCGCGCTCGCGTCGTTCGCGATCCTGCCGACGCTGCTCGCGATCCCGCTCGGTGCGCTGACCGACCGGTGGGGCGTGCGCACGCTGCTCGTCGTCGGCGGCGCGACCATGGCGGTCGGCGGCGGCGTGCTGGTGCTGCCGCTCGGGCTGCCGGGCGTCGTCGCGAGCCAGGCCGTGATCGGCGTCGGGACGCTCGCGGTGTGGGTCAGCCTGCAGACCGTGGCGACCCTGCCGCAGGCCGCCGACGAGGCGCCGCGTGCGCGCAACGCGCGGCTCGCGACGTTCTCGCTGTTCCTCGCCGCCGGGCAGGCGGTCGGCCCCGCGCTCGGCACGGGCGTCGCCGAGGTCGGCGGGTACGCCGCGAGCTTCGTGGTCTACACGGCGCTGTCGCTCGTGCTGGTCGGGCTGGGGCTCGCGGTGCGCGTCGAGCGGCCCACCCGTGGACCCGCGCCCGTGCCCGTGCTGCGCTCGTTCCGCGACGCCGCCGCGATGGTGCGCGTGCCCGCGGTCGCGACGACGCTCGTCGTGAGCTTCGCGGCGCTCGTCGTGCTCGACATCCGCACCGCCTACCACCCGCTGGTGCTGGGCCAGGCGGGCGTGCCGCAGTGGCAGGTGGGCCTGCTGCTGTCGGTCGCCGCGGCGGCAGCGTTCGTGTCGCGGCCGTTCTTCCCGCTCGCGATGGCACGGCTGCGCGAGTCGACGACGGTCGGGCTCGTGCTCGTGGTGTCGTCGGTGTCGGTCGTCGCCGTCGCGTTCGTGCCGCCCGTGCCGTGGCTGCTGGCCGTGCTGGCCGCGGTCAACGGGTTCGCGCTCGGGTTCGCGCAGCCGCTGACGCTCGCACTCATGGCCGACCACACGCCCGCGGACCGCCGTGGCCTCGCGTCGGGGCTGCGCTCGACCGCCAACCGGGGCGCGCAGCTCGCCAACCCCGCGGCGTTCGGGCTGCTCAGCGGGGTCGTGCCGCTCGTCGGCGCGTTCGGCGTGGTGGGGGGTGCGCTGCTCGTGACGTCGGTCGCGAGCACGTGGGCGCTGCACCGCGCGGCGCGGTCGACGACGGTGCCGTCGGCCCCGGGCGCCGTCGTGCCCCCGGCCGCCCCGCGCCAGGAACCCGGCCGGGCGCCCGCCGCACCGGCGGCCGTGACGGTCCCCGACACGGCGTGAGGGGTGCCGTCGGCGAGCGACGGCACCCCTCACGCGTGGTCGGCGGCGTCAGTAGATCGGGCGACCGCTCGCGTCGGGCACGCCGGACTTGCGGAAGAAGTACGTCCGCACCTGGTCGCGCCACTCGGTGGCCGAGCGCACCTGCTCGGCGAGCCGCTCGGCGACGCGCGCGTGCAGACGGTCGTCGACGAGCCCGCGCAGGGCCTCCCAGCGCGACACCCACGACTCGACGACGTCGACCGCGTCGGCGCGCGTGTCGTAGATGTGCTGGATGACGGTCGTGCCGCTCTTCAGCACGTGCTGGTACGGCACGTGGTGGAAGAACAGCAGCAGCTCGTCGGGGCACGTCGCGAGGTCCTCGTACACCGCGTCCCACGGCGCCTGGTACTGACCCGTGAACCCGGTGCCCGTCGCGACCGTGCGGTCCACGCCGATCCCGTCGCGGTCGGCGAAGTGGTACGTGCCCCACTTGGAGTACTCGTACCCGTCGACGTTGGGCCCGTAGTGGCCGCGCAGCGGGTCGACCATGAAGCACACGCCGAGCGGCGCGGTGTACTTCTCGTACGTGAGCCACGAGCCGTCCATGAACGCGTGCAGGGTCTCGCGCACGCGCGGGTCCGCGCCGGGGAACGTGAGGTCCAGCCACTCGTCGAGCAGCGCGACCGGGTCCGCCGACGGGTCCCAGGCCAGGCGCCCGTACGCGTACAGGTTGGCCTGCGCGAGCGGGTGCCCCGTCCAGAACTCGTCGTCGCCGACGTTGGACACGGCCGTGATGCCGCCGGCCTGCAGCTCGGCGCCCTCGGGCGTCCGGGGGCCGGGCAGGCCCGACGCGATCTCGGCGACCGTGCGGGTCGCGTCCTCCGCGAGCGGGAAGCCCAGCACGTCGGACCACAGCGGGCCCAGGTAGCACACGTGCTTCTGGTGGCCCGTGTACTCCTGCGTCACCTGCAGCTCGACCGCGACCCGCGTGCGCGGCATCGCCGCGATCACGGGGGACACGGCCTCGCGCACCTGGAAGTCCAGCGGCCCGTACTTCACCTGCAGCACGACGTTGTCGTCGAACCGGCCGTCGAGCGGCGCGAAGTGGTCGTACGCCGCACGCGCGCGGTCGGTGCGCCGGTCGCGCCAGTCCTGCTCGTGGTTGTAGACGAACGCGCGCCAGAACACCGTGCCGCCGTGCGGCGCGACCGCGCGGGCCAGCAGGTTCGCGCCGTCGGCGTGGTCCCGCCCGTACGCGAACGGGCCCGGCTGCCCCTCGGAGTCCGCCTTGACGACGAACCCGCCGAAGTCCGGGATCGCCGCCCACACGCGGTCGGCCGTCGCGGCCCACCACGCCTGCACGTCGGGGTCCAGCGGGTCGTTCGTCGCCAGCCCGCCCAGGCGCATGGGCGACCCGAACGACACCGACAGGTACGTGCGCACGCCGTGCGGGCGGAACACGTCGGCGACGCGCGCGACGTCCGCGAGCCCGTCCGTCAGCAGCCGCGCCTCGGTGGCGTGCACGTTGACGTTGTTGATCGCGACGGCGTTGACGCCGATCGACCCGAGCAGCCGCGCGTAGTCGGCCACGCGGGACAGGTCGTCGCGCACGCGGCCGTCCGCGTAGAAGATCGACCCGCCCGCGTACCCGCGCTCGACCTGCCCCATGACGGGGTGCACGTCGATGTTGTCCCAGTGGTCGAGCATGCGGACGGGTGCGACGGGCGCCTCGACGACGGGCGCGTGGTCGTCGCCGAACGCGCGCTCGCCGAGGCGGACGACGTCGTGCAGGCCGTAGAGCAGGCCCGCGGCGCCGCCGGCGACGACGGTCGTGACACCTCCCGAGCGCCGGCGGGTGAACCCCTCGGGGTGCTGGGTCCCGTCGGCGACGACACCGAGCACGAGGTCGTGGTGCCGATCGCCCGCGGTGTCGTCCGGAGCGAGCACGGTGAGCGCACCCCCGTGCGCGGCGGTCGCGCGCCGCAGCTCGGCGACGACGGTCTCGCCGACCGGGCCCGCGTCGGGTCCGGGGGCGACGAGCACGCGTCGCGAGCCGACGGGCGCGAACGCCGCGTCGGGCAGCCACGCGGGGTGGACGGGCGGGGGGCCGGTGGTGCGGTCGGTCATGGCGGTCACCAGTCGTGCACCGTCCCGTCCTTGAGTCGGTTGAACGGCAGGTACGCCGCCTGGTACGGGTGGCGCGAGGCCGCCTCGTCGTCGTGCTCGACGCCCAGTCCGGGCTGGTCGCCGGGGTGCAGGTACCCGTCCTCGAACGTGAACGAGGTCTGGAAGACCTCGTGCGTCGTCGCCGAGTGCTGCATGTACTCCTGGATCCCGAAGTTGTGGATCGCGAGGTCCAGGTGCAGCGCGGCGGCCATGCCGACGGGCGAGATGTCGGTGGGCCCGTGGATGCCGGACTTGATCTGGTACTGCGCGGCGTAGTCGAAGATGCGACGCAGCGCGCTGATGCCGCCGGTGTGCGTGACGGCCGAGCGCACGTAGTCGATGAGCTGCTCGCGGATCAGCGTCTGGTAGTCCCAGACGGTGTTGAACACCTCGCCGATCGCGAGCGGCGTCGTCGTGTGGTGGCGCACCAGCCGCAGCGCGTCCTGGTTCTCGGCGGGCGTGCAGTCCTCGAGCCAGAACAGGTCGTACGGCTCGAGGTCCTTGCCGAGGCGCGCGGCCTGGATGGGCGTCATGCGGTGGTGGCCGTCGTGCAGCAGCGGCAGCTCGGGGCCGAACTCGTTGCGCACGGCCTCGAAGACCTGCGGGATGTGCCGCAGGTAGGCGCGCGTGTCCCAGTCCTCCTCGGCGGGCAGGGGCGCGCGCTGCGCGGGCTCGTAGTCGTACCGGCCCGACGACGACGGCTGCGCGGCGACCCCGTACACGGCGTCGATGCCGGGCACGGACGTCTGCACGCGGATCGAGCGGAAGCCCGCGTCGAGGTGCTCGCGGATCGAGTCGAACAGCTCGGGCAGGTCACGGCCGGACGCGTGCCCGTACGCCATGAGACCGTTGCGCGACGCGCCACCGAGCAGCTGGTACAGCGGCAGCCCGGCGATCTTGGCCTTGATGTCCCACAGCGCGACGTCGACCGCGGCGATCGCGGCCATCGTCACGGGACCTCGGCGCCAGTACGCCGAGCGGTAGAGGAACTGCCAGGTGTCCTCGATCTTGTGCGCGTCCCTGCCGATGAGGAGAGGGACCACGTGGTCGGTGAGGTAGCTCGCGACGGACAGCTCGCGTCCGTTGAGCGTCGCGTCCCCCAGGCCGACCACGCCGTCCTCGGTGACGACGCGAAGGGTGACGAAGTTGCGGCCTGGGCTGGACACCAGCACCTCGGCGGTGCGGATGGCGGTGCCGGACATCGGGATGGCTCCTTCCGCCCGTCCGCGACGTCGCGGCGGGCACTGGTGAGACTAGGCCTCGACACGGTAGGCTGGCAATCGTTTGCCAGCAAGAACGGTCCCGCGCACCGTCGCACGGGCTCCGACGAGCACACCGGGAGGGTGCATGGCCGTCCGGCGCCAGCCCACGTTGCGTGACATCGCCGCGGCCGCAGGGGTCGCCGTCTCGACCGCCTCGCGGGCGCTGACCCGACCCGGCCGGGTGAACGCCGACACGGCCGAGCGCGTCATGGCCGTGGCCAAGGAGCTCGGCTACATCCCGAGCGCGTCCGCCCGCGCGCTGCTGTCCGGCCGCACCTCGACCGTCGCGCTCGTGCTCCCCGACGTCACCAACCCCGTGTTCTTCGGCCTCGTCCGCGGCACGTCCGCGCGGCTGCGCGAGTCCGGGTACGTGCAGGTGCTCGCGGACACGGAGGAGTCGGTCGAGGTCGAGGCCGACACGCTGCGCAAGCTGCGCGGCCAGGTCGACGGCGCCGTGCTCGCCGCCTCGCGTCTCACCGACGAGCAGATCGCCGCGGCCGCGGCCGACCTCGCGCTCGTCGTCGTCAACCGCACGATCCCGGGGATCCCGGGCGTGCTGCTCGACACCGCCGGCGGCATGGTGCAGGCCATCGAGCACCTCGCCGCCCTCGGGCACACGCGCATCGCCTACGCGGGCGGCCCCGCGACCTCGTGGTCCGACAGGCGCCGCCGCGAGGCGCTCGTGCCCGCGGCCGAGCGGCTCGGCATCGAGCTCGTCGTGCACGGCCCGTACTCGCCCGTGCGCGACTCCGGGCCCGCCGCGGCCGACGCCGCGCTCGCGGCCGGCGTCACCGCCGTCATGGCGTTCAACGACCTGCTCGCGTTCGGCATCCTCGAGCGGCTCGACGCGGTCGGCGTCGACGTGCCCGGGCGCATCAGCGTCACGGGGTGCGACGACATCTTCGGCTCGGACCTCGTCCGTCCGGCGCTGACCACCGTGCGTTCGCCCGTCGAGCGCGCCGGGCGCATGGCCGCGGACCTGCTGCTGGCGCGGCTCGACGGGGACGGCAACGGCGCCGACGACGCGGACGGCGACGCGCAGGACGACGCCGAGGGTGCCGTGACCGCCGAGCCCGTGCTCATGCCGACCGACCTCGTGCAGCGCGCGTCGACGGGGCGCCCGACCGCCTGAGCGCCCGCCGGGTCGCGCGGGGCACGGGGCACGGGGCCGCGTCGCGACGGACCGCCGCGTCGCCGGCCGTCGACGCGGCGGCGGGTCCTCAGCCCCGCGGGGACAGCGCCGCCAGGACCCCCTCGGCGTACCGGTCGAGCTTGGCCGCACCGACCCCGCTGATCGTGCCGAGCTCCGTACGGCTCGACGGCCGGCGCGTCGCGATCTCGCGCAGCGTCGCGTCGTGGAACACGACGTACGCGGGCACGCCCTGCTCCTTCGCGGCGGCGGCGCGCCACGCGCGCAGCGCCTCGAACAGCGCCGCGGCGTCCGCGTCGAGGTCGGCGGCGGCTGCCGGGCGTCCCCCGCGCGAGCCGCGCGACGTGCGCCCCGTGCGCTCGGGCTCGCGGCGCAGCCGGACCTCGCGCTCGCCGCGCAGCACCGCGCCGGACGCCTCGGTGAGCCGGATCGTGCCGTAGCCGTCGGTGTCGACCGCGAGCAGCTCGGCCGCGAGCAGCTGACGCACGACGCCGCGCCACTCGCCGTCCGACAGGTCCTGCCCGATGCCGAACGTCGACAGCGCGTCGTGCCCGAGCTGCTGCACGCGCGGCGTCGCCTTGCCGCGCAGGATGTCCACGAGGTGCCCGACGCCGTAGCGCTGCCCCCGCTGGTCGAGCCGCACGACCGTCGACAGGAGCTTCTGCGCCGGGACGGTGCCGTCCCACGACTGCGGCGGCTCGAGGCACGTGTCGCAGTTGCCGCACGGCCCGTCGGACTCCTGCCCGAAGTACGCGAGCAGCTGCACGCGCCGGCAGTCGACCGTCTCGCACAGCGCGAGCATCGCGTCGAGGTGCTGCGTGAGGCGCCGCCGGTGGGCCGCGTCCCCCTCGGACGTGTCGATCATGCGGCGCTGCTGCACGACGTCCGCGAGCCCGTACGCGAGCCACGCGGTCGACGGCAGGCCGTCGCGTCCCGCGCGCCCCGTCTCCTGGTAGTAGCCCTCGACCGACTTGGGCAGGTCGAGGTGCGCGACGAAACGCACGTCGGGCTTGTCGATGCCCATGCCGAACGCGATGGTCGCGACCATGACGACGCCGTCGTCGCGCAGGAACCGCGACTGGTTCTCGGCGCGCACGCGGCGGTCGAGGCCCGCGTGGTACGGCAGCGCGTGCACGCCCGCGTCGACCAGCGCGGCGGCGGTCTGCTCGACCGACGCGCGCGACAGGCAGTAGACGATGCCCGAGTCGCCCTCGTGCTCGGTGCGCAGCAGGTGCAGCAGCTGCGCGCGCGGGTTGTCCTTCGGCACGATCCGGTACCGGATGTTGGGCCGGTCGAAGCTCGCGACGAACTGCGCCGCGTCGGTGAGCTGCAGGCGCTCGCAGATCTCGCGGTGCGTCGCGCGCGTCGCGGTCGCGGTGAGCGCGACGCGCGGCACGCCGGGCCACCGCTCGTGCAGCAGCGACAGTGCGAGGTAGTCGGGCCGGAAGTCGTGCCCCCACTGCGACACGCAGTGCGCCTCGTCGATCGCGAACAGCGCGACGTGGCCGCGGTCCAGCAGGTCGAGCGTCTCGGGCACGCGCAGCCGCTCGGGTGCGAGGTACAGCAGGTCGAGCTCGCCCGCGAGGAACGCGTCCTCGACCGCGCGGCGCTGGTCGCGCTCCTGCGTCGAGTTGAGGAACCCCGCCCGCACGCCGAGCGCCGACAGCGCGTCCACCTGGTCCTGCATGAGCGCGATGAGCGGCGACACGACGACGCCCGTGCCCTCGCGCACGAGCGCGGGCACCTGGTAGCACAGCGACTTGCCGCCGCCCGTGGGCATGAGGACCACCGCGTCCCCGCCCGCGACCACGGTGTCGACGACCGCGGCCTGGTCGCCGCGGAACGCGTCGTACCCCCACACGCGGTGCAGCACCTCGGCCGGCGTGCCGTGCGACGGCGCGGGCCGGCCCGACGCGGTGCTGCGCGGGCGGTGCGCACGCGGCCGTCCGGCCCCGGCGTCAGGTGGGCCCGACGCCCACGGGTCCTCGCCCCACGGCGCGTCGTCCGGGGGTGCGTCGTCCGGCGGCGGCGCCTCGTCCCACCACGGCTCGGCGGGCACGTCGTCCCACGCGGCGTCGGGCGGCGGCTCGGCGGGGGTCGCGGGCACGTCGGCGTTCCGGTCCGCGCGGTCGCGGCGCGTCGGGCGGGGCGAGGGGTCCGGCAGCACCCGCCCACCCTACGAGCCGCCACCCACCGACGGCCGGTGGTCCGGGCCGGCTGTGGACGGGACCCTCGCACGCGTCCGCCGCTTCGCGCGACGCGGCGCCCGACCGATCCGTAGGCTGGCGTCATGGGAACCGCACTGGTCACCGGCGCGAGCGCCGGCCTCGGTCTGGAGTTCGCCTGGCAGCTCGCCACGGCCCGGCACGACGTCGTCCTCGTGGCGCGCGACGAGGAGCGGCTCACGCGCCTGGCGCAGCAGCTCGAGGCGGCCGCCGGCGTGCGCGCCGAGGTCCTGCCCGCCGACCTCACCGTCCCCGAGGACGTCGAGCGCGTCGCCGAGCGGCTGCGGACGGACGAGCGACCGGTCGGCCTGCTCGTCAACAACGCGGGGCTCGGGCTCAACCAGCACTTCGTCGACGGCGACCTCGACGCCGAGCTGCGCGCCCTCGACCTCATGGTCCGCGGCGTCATGGTGCTCTCGCACGCCGCCGCGGGCGCGATGGTCGCGCGCGGTCGCGGCGCGATCCTCAACGTCGGCTCGGTCGCGGGCCTCATCGCGTCGGGCACGTACTCGGCGCACAAGGCGTGGGTGCGCACGTTCACCGAGGCGCTCGCGGTCGAGCTCAAGGGCACGGGGGTCACGGCGACGGTCGTGTGCCCCGGCTTCACGCACACCGAGTTCCACGAGCGCGGTCGCATCGACACCGCCCACTACCCGGAGCTCGGCTGGCTCGACGCCGAGGACGTGGTCGCGTCCGCGCTCGCCGACGTGCGACGCGGCGTCGTCATCTCGACGCCGAGCCTGCGCTACAAGGCCGCGTCGGCGCTGCTGCGGATCGCGCCGCGCTCGGCCGTGCGCGCGTTCGGCGGGTACCGGCGCGCGCTGCTCGACGAGGCGATCGAGGGCCGCGACGGCGCCTGAGCCGTGACGGGTCGCCCGTACCGGGCACGGCCGTCGCTAGTCTGTCGGCCGTGAGCAGCGACCTGACGTCCACCCCGCGCGAGCAGCTGCGGGACCTCATCGTCGAGCTGGCCGTCGTGCACGGCCGCGTGACGCTGTCGTCCGGCAAGGAGGCCGACTACTACGTCGACCTGCGCCGCGCGACGCTGCACCACCGCGCGGCCCCGCTGATCGGGCACCTGCTGCTCGACCTGCTCGAGGAGGCGGGGCTCGGCACGGCCGAGATCGACGCGGTCGGCGGGCTGACGCTCGGCGCCGACCCCGTCGCGACGTCGCTGCTGCACGCGGCCGCGTCCCGCGGCCAGGACCTCGACGCGTTCGTCGTCCGCAAGGAGGCCAAGGCGCACGGCATGCAGCGCCGCATCGAGGGTCCCGACGTCGCGGGCCGGCGCGTCGTGGTCGTCGAGGACACGTCGACCACGGGCGGCTCGCCCATCGCGGCGGTGCAGGCCGTGCGCGAGGCCGGCGGCGAGGTCGTGGGCGTCGCGACGATCGTCGACCGCGGCACGGGCGCGCGCGAGGCGATCGAGGCGCTGGGCGTGCCCTACCACCACCTGTTCGGGCTGGCCGACCTCGGCCTGGCCTGAGGGGCGGCGCACGGTGCGACGCGGGATCCCGACCTGGGCGTTCCTCGTGCTCGGGTTCGTGGCCTGCATCGTCGTCGGCCGGCTCATGGGGTTCCCGATGCCCGACGGCGGCTCGGTGGCGTTCGTCGCGGTCGCCATGGCCGTGTTCACCCTCGGCGCCCGGTGGTGGCACGCGCGCCGCCGTCAGGAGCTGACCGCGTGGGCGCACGCCGCGGGCTGGGAGTACGTCGGTGGCGACCCGGGCGTGGGCCTCGCGCGCGTGCACACCGCCCGGCCCTTCGACCAGGGCAGCGGCCGGCGGGTCTACCACGTGATGACCGGCACGTTCGAGGGGCTGCCGGCGGTGTCGTTCACGTACGAGTGGACGACGGGCTCGGGCGACGAACGGCGCACGTCCCGCGTGCACGTCGTCGGGTTCGCGCTCCCCGCGTACCTGCCGACGCTCGACGTGACGCCCGAGGGTGTCGGCGCACGGCTCGCGAAGGCGTTCGGCGCGCGCGACCTGCAGCTCGAGTCCGCCGCGTTCAACGACGCGTACCGGGTCGACGCCCCGGACGCGCGGACCGCGCACGCGGTGCTGCACCCGCGCACGCTCGAGCGGCTCCTGCAGCCCGACGCGCTCGGGCTGTCGTGGCGCATCGAGGGCCCGTGGCTGCTGTCGTGGGAGACCGGGGACACCGACACCGCGCGGATCGCCCCCCGCCTGGGCGTGCTCTCGACCGTCGTCCGCGGGATCCCGCGGCACGTCTGGCAGGACCACGGCTACGACCCGGTGACCGACGGGCCGCCGGGGGACCGGGCGCGGCAGTGGGCGCCGTGGGGTGCGCGCACCGGGTGACGTCGCCGCTCGTCGGTGCGCGGGCCGCGCGGCGACGGTGCCGCTGTCGCTACGATCGCTGGACGTCCCGAACCCTGGAGGATCCCTCGTGACCGGTGGCATCATCGCCGTCCTCGTCGTCGTCGCGCTCGTCGTGATCGTGCTGCTGTGGGCGATCGCGCAGTACAACGGCTTCGTCCGGCTGCGGAACCTCGTGCAGGAGTCCTGGCGGCAGATCGACGTCGAGCTGCACCGCCGGCACGACCTGATCCCCAACCTCGTCGAGAGCGTCAAGGGCTACGCGGCGCACGAGCGCGGCGTGTTCGACGAGGTGACGCGGGCCCGTGCCGCCGCTGCCGGGCCTGCCGCCGGCCCCGCCGAGCAGGCCGTGCAGGAGAACGTCCTCAACCAGGCGCTGGGTCGCCTGCTCGCGGTTGCCGAGAACTACCCGGTGCTGCGTGCGAGCGAGAACTTCCAGCAGCTGCAGGCCGAGCTCGCCAACACCGAGGACCGCATCGCCGCGGGCCGCCGGTTCTACAACGCGAACGTCCGCGAGCTCAACACCAAGGTCGAGACGTTCCCGGCCAACGTGATCGCGAACATGTTCGGGTTCACGCGCGCCGAGTACTTCGAGGTCGACGACCCGCAGATCCGGCAGGCGCCGTCGGTCAGCTTCTGACGCACGCCGCTCGACGGGGCCCCGGTGACGCGCACGTCACCGGGGCCTCGTCGCGTGCGGGTCAGGCGGGGGCGCGCAGCCCGGGGACGTCGGCGACGGCGGCGCGCCAGCGGTCGACGAGGGACGTGGCCGGGTCGCGCAGCCACTGGAGCTGCAGGCCGTCCATGAGGCCGAGCGCGACGCTCGCGAGGTGGTCCGGGTCGTGCGGAGGGGGCACGACGGCGGCGAGCGCCGTGAGCGCGGTGCGCTGCCGGTCGGCGAAGTACGCGTGCGCGGGGTGGTCGGGCGTGAGGGACTCGGCCTCGAGCACGGCGTAGAGGCGCACGACCTCGGGCTGGGTCGCGTTGTGCTGGACGAGCTGGTCGCACAGCACGTCGAGCGTGACGCCCGCGGCGGTGAACAGGTCGGTGCCCCAGATGCCGCGCCCCGGGCCGTGGGGGACGCCGAGGCGGTCGGCGAGCGCGACGGCGTCGAGCTCGTCGCGGCGCTCGAGCACGGCGACGAGCAGGCCGGTCTTGGATCCGACGTGGTGCAGCACGCCGGGCACGGTCATCTCGCACGCGTCGGCGACGTCCTGCGTGGACAGCCCCCAGTAGCCCCGTTCGGAGATGAGCGCGGTCGCGGCGGCGAGGATCTGGTCCCGCCGGCGCGGACCGTCCATGCGGACGCGCGGGCGGGGGCGGGCGGCGGGCACGTCCCGATGCTCTCACGCCACCCGTTCGGGGGAGCCCGCTTCCCGGGTCGCGGCCGCGGTGCTTCACTGAGTACCTACTAGGTACTAGTTAGCGGTGACGTCGTCGTCACCGCGAGTGAGGAGACACCGGTGTCACCCGTCATCACGACCTACCCCGAGGCCGTCGCCGCCGTCCGTGCCGGCACGCCCGCGTCCGACGCCGCCCGCGCGCTGTACGACCTGCTCACCGACGACGAGCGCCTCGGCCTGCTCGACGGCGACCAGGAGTTCTGGCCCGGCATGACCGAGATGATGCAGGTCGGCTACAACACCCGGCCGCTCGTGCACGGCGAGGTCCCGCGCCTCGGCATCCCAGGCCTGCGGTTCAGCGACGGCCCGCGCGGCGTCGTCATGGGCCGCTCGACCGCGTTCCCCGTCTCGATGGCGCGCGGCGCCACGTGGGACCCCGAGCTCGAGGAGCGCGTCGGCGCCGCGATCGGCGCCGAGGTCGCCGCGCAGGACGGCAACTTCTTCGCGGGCGTCTGCATCAACCTGCCGCGCCACCCCGCGTGGGGCCGCGCGCAGGAGACCTACGGCGAGGACCCGCTGCTGCTCGGCGAGCTCGGCGCCGCGCTCACGCGCGGCGTGCGCCGCCACGTCATGGCCTGCGCCAAGCACTACGCGCTCAACTCGATGGAGAACGCGCGCTTCACGGTCGACGTCACGTGCGCGCAGGACGTGCTGCACGAGGTCTACCTGCCGCACTTCCGCCGCGTCGTCGAGGAGGGCGTCGACGGCATCATGTCGGCCTACAACTCCGTCAACGGCGAGTGGGCCGGCCAGCACCCCGAGCTGCTCACCGACGTGCTGCGCGGCGACTGGGGCTTCGAGGGCGTGACCGTCTCCGACTTCATCTTCGGCCTGCGCGACGCCGCCGCGTCCCTCGAGGCCGGTCTCGACGTCGAGGAGCCGTTCCGGCAGCAGCGCGCGCAGCACCTGCCGCAGCAGATCGCCGACGGCGCGACGTCGTGGGACGCCGTGCGCCGCTCGGGCGAGCGCGTGATCGCGACGCAGCTGCGGTTCGACGCCGAGCACGACGCGCCGCGCCCGTCGCTCGACGTCGTCGCGAGCCCCGAGCACCGCGCCCTGGCGCGCGAGGCCGCCGCCCGCGCCGTGGTGCTGCTGCGCAACGAGCCGGTCGACGGCACGCCCGTGCTGCCGTTCGCGCCCGGGTCGCTGCGGCGGCTCGCGGTCGTCGGCCGGCTGTCCGACGTCGCGAACACCGGCGACCACGGGTCGTCCGACGTGCGGGCACCCGAGGTCGTCACGGCCCTCGCCGGCCTGCGCGCGGCGCTGCCCGGCACCGAGGTCGTGCACGTGCCCGAGGACGACCCGCGGGCCGCCGCCGCGGTCGCCGCGACGTGCGACGCCGCGGTCGTCGTCGTCGGCTACACCGCCGACGACGAGGGCGAGTTCACCGACGCCTCCGCGATGGCGCGCCCTGAGATCACGGCCCTGTACCCGCCGCTGCCCGACGGCACGGCGGCGACGCACGTCGCCGCCGCGGGGGAGTCCTCGCTCGGCGCGGGCGGCGACCGCGAGCGCCTCACGCTGCGTCCCGTCGACGAGGAGATCGTGCGCGCCGTCGCCGCGGCGACGCCGCGCACGGTCGTCGCGGTCGTCGCCGCGGGTGCCGTGCTCACCGAGTCCTGGCGGCACCACGTGCCCGGGCTCGTCATGTCCTGGTACGCGGGCATGGAGGGCGGGCACGCCCTCGCCGACGTCCTGCTCGGGCACGTCGACGCCGCCGGGCGGCTGCCGTTCAGCATGCCGACCTCGCAGGACCACCTGCCGCCGTTCGACCGCGACGCCACGGCCGTCACGTACGACGCCTGGCACGGCCAGCGCCTGCTCGACCGCGACGGCGTGCCCGCCGCGTACCCGCTCGGGTTCGGTCTGTCGTACACGACGTTCACGCTCGGCGACCCGGTCGCGCGCCGCACGGGCGTCGAGAGCGCGCAGGTCGACGTGACGGTCACCAACACCGGCGGGCGCGACGGGCGGCACGTCGTGCAGGTCTACGCGACCCACGCCGACGAGCCCGTGCGGGCCCTGGTCGGCTTCGCGGCCGTCGAGGTCCCCGCGGGCGGTACGCGGCGCGTCGCCGTCCCGCTCTCGCTGCGACCGCTGCAGCGCTGGGACGGCGCGACCCGCACGTTCACGACGCCCACGGGCGACGCGCGCCTCGAGGTCGGCGCGCACGCCGGCGATCCCGACGCCGTCGTCACCACCCTCGCCCTCGCCTGACCCACCCGCCCGACGCCCCCGCCTGGGGCGTCGGGCCCTCGAGAAAGCCGGACGACGATGTCCACCACCCTCCCCGCCGACGACGCTCCCGCGTCGTCGCTCGACACCCTCACGCGCGGCGGCCACGTGCGGCTCGCCACCGCGCTGGTCCTCGGCGCCGTGCTGTGGATCGGCCCGTACGTCGCGGGCATCACGGTGCTGCTCCCCGCGCGCCTCGAGCAGATCGCCCCCGACAACAAGGTCGCGGTGATCGCGACGCTGTCGATCGTCGGCTCGGTCGTCGCGCTGCTCGCCAACATCCTGTTCGGCGCGCTGTCCGACCTCACGCGGTCACGCTTCGGCAAGCGCGCGCCGTGGATGGTCCTCGGCTCGGTCACCACGTGCCTGCTGTTCCTGCTGCTGTCGCGCGCCGAGTCCGTCACGGCGCTCGTCCTGACCTGGTGCGTGTTCCAGCTGTTCCTCAACGCGATCGTCGCGCCCATGGTCGCGGTGATCCCCGACCGGGTGCCCGAGCGGCTGCGCGGCAGCTACTCCGCCGTGTACGGCGTCGGCATGATGGTCGGCATGGCGGGCGCGAACGTCGTCGCGTCGCGCTTCGTCACCGACCCCGTCGCCGGGTTCCGCGTCATGGGGTTCGCGATCCTCCTCGCCGGTCCGGTGCTTGCGCTGCTCGCGCCCGACCGGTCGAACGCCGGTGAGCCCCGGCCCGCGTTCTCGAGGGCCATGCTGCTCGACAACTTCTCGTTCCCGCGGCGCGGTGCGCGCGACTTCTACCTCGCGATGTCGGGCAAGCTGCTGTTCGTCCTCGCGATGTTCTCGATCACGGGCTACCAGCTCTACATCTTCACCGACCACCTCGGGATGGACGCCGACGGCGCGGGCGCCATGATCGCGACGATGGCGCTGGTCCAGCTGGTGCTCTCGCTCGTGTTCGGCGCGGTCGCCGGGCCGGTGTCCGACCGGCTCGGGCGTCGCAAGGTGCTCGTCGTCGGGGCGATGGTCGTCATGGCCGTGGGCCTGCTCGTGCCGTTCGTGTGGCCCGTGCCGGCCGCGATGGTCGTGTTCGCCGCGGTCAGCCTCGGCCTGGCGTCGGGCGTGTTCAACTCGGTCGACCAGGCGCTCAACTACGACGTGCTGCCCGACCCGCAGGCTGCGGCCAAGGACCTGGGCATCCTCAACATGGCCAACACCGGGGGGCAGATCCTCGGGCCCGTGCTCATGGGCGCCGTCGTCGGCGTCACCGGCGGCTACGGCGCGGGGTTCCCGATCGCCGCGGGCGTGACGCTGCTCGGCGCGTTCCTCGTGCTGCGGATCCGCTCGGCGCGCTGACGCACGAGGGCACGGGCGGCGCCGGTCCCGGCCGGTGCCGCCCGTCGCCCCGTGCGGGCGTCGGTGCGGCGCGTCAGTGCGAGAACGCCGCGATGTGCGCCGCGGAGGGCGCCGTGTGCCGCTCGGGTGCCAGCAGCGACGGCAGACGGTGCAGCAGCGGGTCCACCAGGCCGCGACGCGGGTCGAGGGCGTGCGCGTGCTCGAGACGCTCGAGCAGCACGCCGACCTCGCCCGTCGTCAGGTCCAGGTGCGTCGCGAGCGCCGCGGGCTCGACGAACCGGTCGGTCGTCGCGCACACGGCGGCGAGCAGCCGGTCCAGCGGGCAGCGGTCCTCGCCGCGGCACACGTCGTGGTGCAGCCCCGCGGCGACCCGCTCGACGAGCTCGTGCGACACGTCGCCCAGGTCGCGGTGCTCGGCGATGGCGCGTGGCAGCCCGCCGTGCCGCAGGAAGCCCGCGCGCACCTGCGCGGCGTCCGCGGCCGGCTCGGCCATCAGCACCTCGGCGAACGTCGCGGGGCGCAGGTGCCGCACGTGCAGCGCACCCTCCGGCACCGCGGCGAGCAGCGCCGCGAGGTCGCGGGGGTCGAGCACCGACGTCGTGGCGACCACCTGGTCGCCGCGACGGCAGGCGTCGGCGACCGCCGCGGGCCAGCGCGAGACGGTGCCGACCTCGTCGACGACGAGCACGCGCGGCCCGTCGCACGCGGGCGCCCCCGTGCGCGTCGGCAGCCGCAGCACCGCGGCCAGGTCGACCCCGCCCATGCGGCGCGGCCGGTCGTCCTCGTCGAGGTGCTCCACGGGCACGAGCACGACGCGCCGCGGGTCGACGGCCGGGTCCGCCACCAGGTGCGCCACGACGTCCTTGACGGCCGTCGTCTTGCCGACGCCCCGCGGCCCGACGACGAGCGTCACGGTGCCCGGGCGCACGCCGGCCGCGAGGTCGGCCAGCACGGTGCGCGACGTCGCCGTCGCGAGCGCCCACCCGTGGCGCTCGCGCGCCGTCAGCTCGGGGTCGTCGAGCACCCAGGACGCGCGGCGTCGGCGCGACCACCAGGGGTTGGTCGCGCGCAGCACCTGGGCCAGCTCGTTGTTGCGCACACCCCAGCGTGCGCCCTCGTCAGGGCCACCACGAGGGACGAACGGCCTCGTCAGAGCCCCGCGGGGCGTCGGATCAGACCAGGCCGACGAGGTCCTGCACCGAGTCGAGCACCGCGGTCGGGCGGAACGGGAACCGGTCGACGTCGGTCGCGCGCGTCGACCCCGTCAGCACCAGGTACGTGCGCAGACCCGCCTCGATGCCGGCGACCACGTCGGTGTCCATGCGGTCGCCGACCATCACGGTGGTCTCGGAGTGCGCGTCGATGCGGTTGAGCGCGGAGCGGATCATCATCGGGTTGGGCTTGCCGACGAAGTAGGGCTTCCTCCCGGTCGCGGCCGAGATCATCGCGGCCACCGCGCCCGTCGCGGGCAGGTCGCCGTCGGCGCTCGGACCGGTGACGTCGGGGTTGGTCGCGATGAACCGCGCCCCGCCCTGGATCAGCCGGATCGCCTGGGTGATCGCCTCGAACGAGTACGTGCGGGTCTCGCCCAGCACGACGAAGTCCGGGCGGGCCGCGGTGAGCGTGTACCCGGCCTCGTACAGCGCCGTGGTCAGCCCCGCCTCGCCGATGACGTAGGCCGAGCCGCCGGGCATCTGGTCGGTGAGGAACTGCGCGGTCGCCAGCGCCGAGGTCCAGATCGCCTTCTCGGGCACCTCGATGCCCGTCGCGGCCAGGCGCGCGCGCAGGTCGCGCGGCGTGTAGATCGAGTTGTTCGTGAGGATGAGGAACGGCCGCTCGGCGGACTGCAGCGCGCCGACGAACTCGGCCGCGCCGGGCAGCGCCTGGTTCTCGTGCACCAGCACACCGTCCATGTCGGACAGCCAGGAGCGGATCTCGCGCGTCATCGGGCGTCCCGCCCCGTGTCGTCCCCGGGGGTGTCCACGACCTGCGTGCCGGCCTGCCCGGCGAGCGGCTCGGTGGCCGCCTGACCGAACACGTCACGCTCGACGGCGGCGCGCTCGACGGGCTCGTCGTACGCGGGGTCGCGGCCCTCGACCGTCGCGCCGGCCTTCTCGTTGCGGCGCGCGCGCCACAGCTCGAACGCCACGGGCAGCAGCGACGCCAGCACGATGACGACGAGCAGCGCCTCGATGTTGTCCTTGATGAAGGCGATGTTGCCCAGCAGGTAGCCGAGCAGGGTCACGCCGACGCCCCACAGCAGCGCGCCGATGACGTTGAACGACACGAAGTGCCGGTAGCTCATCTTGCCGACGCCCGCCGCGACGGGGGCGTACGTGCGCACGAACGGCACGAACCGCGCCACGATGATGGTCCGGCCGCCGTACTTGTCGAAGTAGGCGTACGTCTGGTCGATGTACTTCTGCTTGAAGAACCGCGAGTCGGGCCGGCTGAACACCCGCGGCCCGAGCTTGCGGCCGATCGCGTAGGCGACCTGGTCACCCGCGAACGCCGCGAGGAAGAGCATCAGGCACAGCACCCAGATGTTGAGCTTGAGCGAGTCCTGCGCGACGAGCGCACCGGCGGTGAACAGCAACGAGTCGCCTGGCAGGAACGGGAACAGCAGGCCCGTCTCGATGAACACCACGGCGGCGATGCCGATGAGCGCGGCCGTCCCGAAGGACGCGATGAGGTGGTCGGCCTGCAGGAAGTCCGGCCCGAGCGCCGGCAGCGGGCCGCCGGCCGTCAGTGCGGCGGCCAGCGCCGACGTCGTCAACATGCGGGTCAGCCTACGGCGTCGGGGTCCGCCGCCCGAGGGCCGTCCGGCACCCCGTCCGGCACCCCGTCGTGCGCCCCTGGGTAGGCTGCCTCGGTGGCTCATGACGCGACCTCCCCGGCCGACGCCCCCACCACCTCGACCCTCACGGCACCGCGCACGACGTGGTCCCGCGCACCCCTGCACGCCGCCCGCGGCGGGCTCATCGGCGCCGCCGAGTCCGTGCCCGGCATCTCGGGTGGCACCGTCGCGCTCGTCGTCGGCCTCTACGACGAGCTGATCGCCGCGGCCGCGCACGTCGTGCACGCGGCACGGGCGTTCGTCGTCGGCGTCGTGCGCCGCCGCGGCACCGCCGAGGCGACCGCGGCGCTGCGACGCGTCGACTGGCGCCTCGTGCTGCCCGTGCTCGCGGGCATGGCGGTCGTGCTCGTGCTGTCGCTGCGCACGCTCGCGCCCCTGCTCGAGAGCCACCCCGTGCCGACCCGCGCCGTGTTCGCCGGGATGATCGCGGCGTCGGTCGCGGTGCCGCTCGGCATGATGCCGTCGCGGCCGCGCGTGCGGGACGGCGCCTACGCGCTGGTCGCGGCCGTCGCGGCGTTCCTGCTCACCGGCCTGCCGCCCGTCGCGATCGAGGAGCCGTCGCTCTGGTACGTCGTGCTGGGCGCGGCGATCGCGATCAACGCGCTCGTCGTGCCGGGTCTGTCGGGCTCGGCGCTGCTCGTGGTGCTCGGGCTGTACGTGCCCGTGCAGGCCGCGCTCGACGGCCGTGACGCCGCGTTCGTGGGCGCGTTCGTGCTCGGGGCCGCGCTCGGGTTCGCGGCCTTCGTGCGCACGCTGCAGTGGCTGCTGCACGAGCGGCGGCAGGTCACGATGGCCGTGGTCACCGGCCTCATGATCGGCTCGCTGCGCGCGCTGTGGCCGTGGCAGGACGACGACCGCGGGCTGCTCGCGCCGCAGGGCGACGTGGGTCAGGTCGTGGCGCTCGTCGTCGCGGGCGCGGTCGTCGTCGGCGGCCTCGTCGCGTGGGAGCGGCGCCGTGCCGCCCGCGCCCGGGCCGCCGCCGAGCCCGCCGCGCCGGCCGTCGGGTGACGCGCGAACCCGTCCTCGGCGTGCCCGCTCCGGGTGACGACGGGGCCGTGCCCGGTGACGACGCGCCCGTGCCGGGTGACGACGCGCCCGCCGAGGTCGGCGTCGGCCCCTGGCCCGGCGGCCCCGACGCGTGGCCCGCCGACCCGCGCTACGACCCCGAGCTGCTCGCGCACGGCGACCGGCGCAACGTCGTCGACGCCTACCGGTACTGGAGCGTCGAGGCGATCGTCGCCGACCTCGACACGCGCCGGCATGCGTTCCACGTCGCGATCGAGAACTGGGCGCACGACCTCAACATCGGGTCGGTCGTGCGCACCGCCAACGCGTTCAACGCCGCGGGCGTGCACGTGGTCGGGCGGCGGCGCTGGAACCGGCGCGGCGCGATGGTCACCGACCGCTACCTGCACGTGCACCACCACCCCGACGCGGCCGCGCTCGTGGCGTGGGCCGCCGGCGCGGGGCCGGACGGCACGCGGCTGCCGCTCGTCGGCGTCGACAACGTCCCGGGGTCGGTGCCGCTCGAGGGGTTCGCCCTGCCGCGCGCGTGCGTGCTCGTGCTGGGCCAGGAGTCGACCGGGCTGACCCGCGAGGCCCAGGACGCGTGCGACGTCGTCGTGCACGTCACGCAGCACGGCAGCACGCGCTCCCTCAACGCCGGTGCCGCCGCCGCGATCGTCATGCACGCGTGGGCCGTGCAGCACGTGCCGCGCTGACGAGGCGCGCGGCACGAGGTCTCAGACCAGCGCGCCGAGGGCCTCGGCCGTCGCGGTGACGGTCAGCAGCGCCGAGACGGCGCCGAACGCCAGGAGCGAGACGAACCACCAGCGTCGGCTCCGCCGGTCCGCGAACCACGCCCACAGCCCGTCGCCGCGCACCGTCGCGCGCGGCCCGCGCTTCGGGGGTGCGTGCACGGGCAGCATGCCGCGTCGGGTCTCCAGGGCGTGCAGCGCGTCGGCGTCGGCGATCGCCCCCGCGGAGTGCTTCGCGAGCAGCTGCGCGCTGGCCACCGCGACCACCGCGCTCAGCGCACCGGCCAGCGCGCGCTGCCACGCCGCGCCGTCGCCCAGCGCGATCGTCAGCAGGAACGCCATCGCGGTCATCGCGAGCGCGGGCGTCTGCCACATGAGCTCGTTGAGCGAGACCTCGCGGGCGCTCAGCGACTCGTAGGCGGCGAGCTCGTCGGCCGTGCCGGACGTGCCGGACGTGTCGGGTGCGGGTGCCACCGCCCGCTGCACCATGCGCAGCGACCCGGGCCACAGGGTCGACGGCTCCGGCAGCGCCCCGACCTCGAACCACGCGAACCCGCGCGCCTCCGACCCGCGTGCCCGCAGCGCGCGGCCCGCCGGCACGTCGGCCGTGAAGCACACCGCGACCGCGTGCTTGCGGGGGTCGACGCCGGCGCCCGGCCGCACGTCCGGGAAGTACTCCTGCACGAGGAACGGCTCGGGGGACGGCACGACGTCGTCGACGGGCGAGAGCGACTCGTCCAGCGTGCGCCGCGCCGCGTCGTGCACGCTCTCCAGGCGCTCCTGCCGCCCGCCGACGTGGCACCACACCTCGCCCCACGGCGAGTCCCGTCGGATGAGCCCGACGTGCGTGACGGCGCCGTCCGCGTCGCGCGCCACGGGCAGGACGTCGACGCAGGCGATCGGCAGGTGGTCGGTGGCCCAGCGCCAGCTGTCCGCCGGCAGCCTCCTCGGGCGGGGGACGCGCACGGGGGCGATCGAACCACGTCGGCGGGACCGTGCGCCGCGTGCCGCGCCGGGGTCCCGGTGGACGTCCCGGACGGCGGGGGCCCCAGGGGTGGCAGACTCAGGTCGTACCGCTCCCCGACTCTTCAGGAGAACAGCGATGCCCATCGCCACCCCCGAGGTCTACGCCGAGATGATCGACCGGGCGAAGGCCGGCAAGTTCGCCTACCCCGCCGTGAACATCACGTCGTCCCAGACCGTCACCGCCGCCATCCAGGGCTTCGCGGAGGCCGAGTCGGACGGCATCATCCAGGTGTCGGTCGGCGGCGCCGAGTACGCGTCGGGCTCGACGATCAAGAACCGCGTGTCCGGCACGCTCGCGCTCGCGGCGTACGCGACCGAGGTCGCCAAGCACTACGGCGTCACGATCGCGCTGCACACGGACCACTGCGTCAAGAAGAACCTCGACTCGTGGGTCCGCCCGCTGCTCGAGCTCGAGGCCGAGCAGGTCAAGCGCGGCGAGAACCCGACGTTCCAGTCGCACATGTTCGACGGCTCGGACATCCCGCTCGACGAGAACCTCGTCATCGCGGCCGAGCTCCTCGAGCTCTCGCAGGCGGCCCGCACGATCCTCGAGATCGAGGTCGGCGTGGTCGGTGGCGAGGAGGACGGCCACGAGGCCGAGATCAACGAGAAGCTCTACACGACGGCCGAGGACGGCCTGAAGACCGTCGAGGCGCTCGGCGCGGGCGAGAAGGGCCGCTACCTGACGGCCCTCACGTTCGGCAACGTGCACGGCGTGTACAAGCCCGGTGCGGTCAAGCTGCGTCCGTCGATCCTCGCGGACATCCAGCGCGAGGTCGGCGCGAAGATCGGCAAGGAGTCGCCGTTCGACCTCGTCTTCCACGGCGGGTCGGGCTCGACGGCCGCGGAGATCGCCGAGGCGGTCGACAACGGCGTCATCAAGATGAACATCGACACCGACACGCAGTACGCGTTCACGCGTCCCGTCGTCGCGCACATGTTCACCAACTACGACGGCGTCCTGAAGGTCGACGGCGAGGTCGGCAACAAGAAGGCCTACGACCCGCGCGCCTGGGGCAAGCTGGCCGAGGCCGGCATGGCCGCGCGCATCGTCGAGGCGTGCCAGCAGCTGCGCTCGGCGGGCACCCGGATCTCCTGACCCGGAGCCGCCACGCGAACGGCCCCGACCCCTCACGGGGGTCGGGGCCGTTCTGCGTCGTGGGTGCGGGCGGCCGCGTCCGTGGTGCGCCCGGGGCGCCGTCAGGCCGGCGGGTCGACCGGCTCGAACGGTGCGGCGTCGTCCTCGTCGACGACGTCCAGGAGCTCGCCGATGCGCGTGACCTCGAGCAGGAACCGGACCGTGGGCGGCACGCGCAGCAGGCGCACGCGGTGCTCGCTGCGGATCGACAGCCGTGCGAGGAACGCGACGCCCGACGAGTCCATGAACGTCACGTGGTGCGCGTCCACCTCGATGGGCAGGCCGCGCTGCTCCGCCTCGGACGTGGCCTCCTGCAGCTCCGGGCCCAGGTCGGCGTCGACCTCGCCCGAGAGCACGATGCGCGTGCGGTCCGTGCCGACGATGACCTGCACCGCGCCGGGCTCGCCGGCCGTCGCGGGGGCGGCCTCCGGGGCCGTCGCCTCCGTCGTGGCGGCGTCCTCGCCTGCGGAAGGGCTGTTACCGTCTCGCACGATGCTCCTTCCGAGCGCCGGGGGGCTCGCCGAGGTGGCCGAGCGGTTCGTCCGTTCGGCACGCTAGACGATCGGAGGTGGTGATGGTCAACTCCCACGCCATCGAGCCGGCGGTCGAGCGTACGTCGTCGGCGCGTCGGCGGCGCGTCGCCTCCCCGCCGCGACCGCTCGGACCGGGTGTGCTCGGAGCGGCCGTCGCCGCGACGCCCGTCCCGACGGCCGTCCTCCAGGTCGACGCCGACGCGCTGCGCGTCGCGTGGGTCAACGACGCGCTGGCGCGGGCGGTCGGGTACGACCCGGCGGAGGTGGTCGGGGTCGACGTGCTCACCGACCCGCGGGTGCGACCCGGCGACCACGCCGCGGCCCGCGACGTCGGGAAGGCCGGACCGTCGACGCACGCGGTCGTGCTGCGCCGCGCCGACGGCGTGCACGTGCACTGCGTCGCGCACCTCGCGCCCGTCACTGGCCCCGACGTCCCCGACGGCACGCTCGTGGCGGCCGTGCAGGACCTCACGGCCGAGCTCACGGCGCACGCCGAGCAGCAGGCGGTCGTCGCGGCCGAGCGTCGCGAGCGTCGCAGCCTCGCGGTCATCGCGCGCGTGTCCGACCTGCTGATGGACGTCGACGAGCCGCAGGGTCTGCGCGAGATCGCGGCGCTGCTGGAGTCGCAGGTGGTCGCGACCGCGGCGTTCTTCCTGTCCGAGAAGGGCCTGTGGGCGGCCGACGGGCTCGAGCAGTACCACGCGAGCCCCCGGCACCCGGCGCTGCCCGGGCGACCGCCCTCGCGCTGCCCGCACGACCCGGTCGCGACGCTGCTCGCGGGCGGTGGCGACGAGCCCGTCGAGCTCGACCTGTCCGCCGACCACGCCGAGGGCTCGTACGCGCGCTGGCTCGCCGAGCGGCTCGGCGGCGAGGGTCTCGACCCCCGCGTGGTCGTGCAGCCCGTGCCGGGGCGTCGGCGCACGGTCGGCCTGCTCGTCGTGCGGCCGCGCACCGGGTCGGGGCTCGCGGGCCTCGACGGCGCCGACCGGACCGTCGTCGAGCTCGTCGCGCGGCGCGTCGGGCTGTCGATCGACAACGTGCGCCTCTACGACCGCGAGCACCGCCTGGCCGAGACGCTGCAGCGCGCGATGCTCCCCGAGCAGGCCGAGGTCGACGGCCTCGACGTCTGGACCTACTACTCGCCCAACGCGGACGACGCGCAGGTCGGCGGCGACTGGTACGACGTCCTGCAGATCGACCCGACCACCGTCGGCGTCGTCATCGGCGACGTCGTCGGCCACGACGTCGAGGCAGCCGCGACGATGGGCCAGCTGCGGTCCGTCGTGCGGTCGTACGCGTTCGACATCACGACGCCCGGCCCGGTGCTGGAGCGCGTCGACCAGCTGTTCGCGGGCATGCGGATCCCGCGTGCCGCGAGCCTCGTCCTGGCGACCCTGCGCCGCGGCGCCGCGGGGGCGTGGACCCTCCAGTTCTCGCGCGCCGGGCACCTGCCGCTGCTGCACGTGCGCGACCGGCACGCCCGTCAGCTGCGGGGCCGCGGCGGGCCGCTCGTCGGGTTCGGCGGCGGCGAGCGCGCGACCGACGAGGTCGCGCTGCTGCCGGGTGACGTCGTGATCTTCTACACCGACGGCCTGGTCGAGCGGCGCGACCGCAGCCTGCGCGACGGGCTGACCGTGCTGGAGCAGGTCGCCGCGGGCGTGACCGCGCGTGACGCCGCGGGCATCGGCGAGGACCTGCTCTCGCGCCTGGCGGACCACCCCGAGGACGACGTCGCCGTGGTCGTCGTGCGCGTGCCCGCGCTCGACGAGCACCTGGGCGGGGCCGTGAGCCCGCGACGGCGCCGCTGGGTGCTGCCGGGGGAGCCCGCGTCGATCGGCCGCGCGCGGCACGCGGTCGTGCGCACGTGCGAGGCGTGGGAGATCGTCGACGCGTCGAACGCCGAGCTCGTGGTCTCCGAGCTGGTCGCCAACGCGATCCTGCACGGGTGGGGGCACGTCGCGCTGCAGCTGCACGACACCGGCGACGGCCTGCGCATCGAGGTCGAGGACGCGAACCCGACGCCGCCCGTGACGACCGACGGGCACCCCGGGCGGGTCGGCGGGTTCGGCATGCAGATCGTCGAGCGGCTCGCGGACTGGGGCTGGCGGCAGTCCCGGGGCGGCAAGGTCGTGTGGGCCAGGATCCGGCCGGGTGCGCTGCCGACGTCGGCGGCGCAGGCGCCGCGCCGCGAGGTCTGACGGCTCCAGCGCCGGCCGGTGGTGGTCCGCCGGGGCTCAGACGGGTGCGGGCGTCCCCGTCGGGCTGCCCTGCTGCGCGTCGGCCTCGATCTCGCAGCGGTGGTCGGCGTCGATGCGGAACAGCTCGAGCGCCCCGCAGATCTCGAGCACGAACAGGTCGCGGTCCGCGGCGCCGCGCAGCACGGTGGCGCCGCCGCGGCGTCGGCCCGCGTCGGCGAGCGAGATGAGGAACGCCGCGCCGGTGGAGTCCATGAAGGTCACGCGGCACATGTCGATGACCAGGAGCTGGCGCCGCAGGCCGACGACGCGTGCCGTCACCTCGGGGAACTGGTCCCGCTCGGCGAGGTCGAGGTCGCCCGCGACGACCAGCGTCGTGGTCGTGGACGACGTCGCGATCTCGATCATGAACGTCCCTGGGCTGCGGCCGCACGGGGGAGCGGCGGTCTGCTGGTCGGTCGTTCGACTCTAGCCGGGGGGCCCCACGCCCGCGAGCGGGCGGGCCGCGCCCCCGGGGCCCGTCGTCGCCGGTGCGAGACTGGGCCGCATGAGCCACGAGAACCTCCTGGGCGGCCCCGCGCCCACGCTGCTGCCCGCCGACGGCCCCGACGCGACCGCCCGCGCGGCCCTCGCCGCCGGCTCCGACGCGCGCGCCGCCGTGCCCGCCGCGCCGGCGTCGTCGCTGCTGTGGGCGCTGCTGGCCGAGGAGGCGGACGACGCGGTGACGTCCTACGCGTTCGCGCGCACGGGCTACCACCGCGGCCTGGACGCGCTGCGTCGCGCGGGCTGGCGCGGCCAGGGGCCCGTGCCGGCCGCGCACGGGCCGAACCAGGGGTTCCTGCGCGCGCTCCTCGCGCTCGCGGAGGCCGCCGACGCGATCGGCGAGAGCGACGAGGCCGCGCGCTGCCGGCAGTTCCTGGTCGACTGCGGGACGTCGGCCGAGGATGTCGCCGCGCTGCGCTGACGCCGCACCGGCCGCCGCCCGGCGGGTGCCCGACCGGCCGCTCGGCCGGTCGCCCCGCGGGACGGCGCCGTCGGCGCTCGTGGGACGACCCGCGGCCGTGCCGCCGCCCTCCGGTACCCTTCCGGGTGGTACGCGTCACCTGCCGCGCGTGCTCGGGTCACCCGCGCCGCGAGCCCGCTCGCGCCCGTCTGCGGGGCGGAGCCGCATCGCTGGGCAGCGGGAAGTGGTGATCGCACATGCCGGCCGTCGTGGTGCTCGGGGCCCAGTGGGGCGACGAGGGCAAGGGCAAGGCGACCGACCAGCTCGGTGGGCGCACCGACGTCGTCGTGAAGTTCAACGGCGGCAACAACGCCGGCCACACCGTCGTCATCGAGGGTGAGAAGTACGCGCTGCACCTGCTGCCGTCGGGCATCCTCACGCCGGGCGTCGTCCCGGTGATCGCCAACGGCGTCGTCATCGACGTCGAGGTGCTGTTCGAGGAGATCGACGCGCTCGAGGCGCGCGGCGTGGACACCTCGCGCCTGCTGGTGTCGTCGGCCGCGCACGTCATCGCGCCGTACAACCGCACGATGGACAAGGTGACCGAGCGGTTCCTCGGCAAGCGCCGCATCGGCACGACCGGGCGCGGCATCGGCCCGACGTACGCCGACAAGATCAACCGCATCGGCATCCGCGTGCAGGACCTGTTCGACGAGGGCATCCTGCGGCAGAAGGTCGAGGGCGCCCTCGACCAGAAGAACCACCTGCTGGTGAAGATCTACAACCGCCGCGCGATCACGGTCGACGAGACCGTCGAGGACCTGCTGCGCCACGCCGAGCGGCTGCGCCCGTACGTCGCGGACACGCCGCAGTTCCTCAACCGCTCGCTCGACGAGGGCAAGACCCTCGTGTTCGAGGCCGGTCAGGCGACCATGCTCGACGTCGACCACGGCACCTACCCGTTCGTCACGTCCTCGGCGTGCACCGCCGGCGGCGCGTGCACGGGCTCGGGCGTCGGTCCCACGCGCATCGACCGCGTGGTCGCCGTCGCGAAGGCGTACACGACGCGGGTCGGCGAGGGGCCGTTCCCCACCGAGCTGCTCGACGCGGACGGCGAGTGGCTGCGCGAGACCGGTGGCGAGTACGGCACGACCACCGGCCGCCCGCGCCGCACCGGCTGGTACGACGCGGTCGTCGTGCGGTACGCGTCGCTCGTCAACGGGCTGACCGACCTGGTCGTCACGAAGCTCGACACGCTCACGGGCCGCGACCGGATCCCGGTGTGCGTCGCGTACGAGATCGACGGCCGCCGCGTCGAGGACATGCCGATCGACCAGACCGACTTCCACCACGCGAAGCCGGTCTACGAGTACCTCGACGGCTGGAGCGAGGACATCTCGCAGGCCCGCGACGTCGACGACCTGCCGGCGGCCGCGCAGCGCTACCTGCAGTTCCTCGAGGACGTGTCCGGCACGCGGATCTCGTCGATCGGCGTCGGCCCGGGCCGCGAGGCGACGATCATCCGGCACGAGCTGCTGGGCTGATCCCGCCCGGCACGCCGCGTCGTCGGCCCCCGGTCCCGCGTCACCGCGGGGGCGGGGGCCGACGTGCGTCACGCCGCGGCGGGCTCGGCCGGTGCCGCCGGGAGCTCGTGCGCGTCGACGTCGCGCTGGCGCAGCACCGCGGCGGCCACGGCGACCGTGACGACGGCCAGCGCGGTGGCGCCGAGCAGGACCGGTGCCAGGCCGTGCCGCGTGGCGAGCACGCCCGCGAGCAGCGCACCGGCGGGCATGAGCCCGTACCCGAGGGTGCGCGCGGCACCCGCGACCCGGCCCAGCAGGTGCGCGGGGACGAGGCGCTGGCGGACGGTCTCGCTGATGACGTTGCCGACCGTGCTGAGCAGGCCGAGCAGCACGAGCACGACCGCCAGCGGCGCGACGCGTGGCACGAGCACGGGCACGGCGAGCAGCGAGAACGCGACCGCCCAGCAGCCGACCATGAGGCGGACCTCCCCGACGCGGCGCACGAGCGGCTCGCCGAGGACCGACCCGGCGACGGCGCCGACCGCGATGCCGAGCGTGAGCAGCGGGTACGTCCGCTCGGTCATGCCGACCGCCGAGCCGGGTCCGACGACCCACAGCACGAACACCGCGAAGTAGGCGGCGCTGGCCATGTTGAGGACGGCGCCGGTGACGACGACGAGCCGCAGCACGCGGTGGTGCGTGACGAACCGCAGCCCTTCGCGCACGTCGGACCAGGCGCTCGTGCGGCGCGCGGGTGTGCTCGGGTCGCTGGCGCTGGCGCTGGCGCTGGCGCTGGCGCTGGCGCTGGCGCTGGCGCTGGCGCTGGCGGTGCTGGGGGCGGGTGCGGTCCGGCGGTAGCGCCCGGGCAGCCCGCGCCACAGCACGAGCGCACCGGCGACGGCCAGGGCGGCCGGCAGGCCGAGCACCCAGCCGGTGCCGAGGGTCAGGAGCGCGCCGGCGACGGGTGCGCCGAGGAAGGCGTTGGCGACCTGCTGCACCGCCATGACGCGGCCGTTCGCGGCGGCGAGCCGCTCGCGGGGGACGAGGTCGGGGACGATCGCGCTCGCGGCGAGGTCGACGAGCACCTCGGTGACGCCGTAGGCGAGCACGAGCCCGACGAGCAGGGGGAGCGTCAGCGCGCCGGTGGCGGCGAGCCACGTGCCGGCGGCGAGCAGCGCGGCGCGGGCGGTGAGGCCGACGACCTGGACGCGCCGGCGGTCGCAGCGGTCGACGAGGACGCCGGCGCTGACGCCGAGCACGAGCCACGGCAGCCAGGTCGCGGCGGACAGCAGCGCGATCGCGTCGGGGGAGCGGGTGAGCCCGAGCGCGACGAGCGGGACGCCGACGGCGACGACGCCGTCGCCGAGGTTAGCGGCGCCGGTGGCGGCGAGCAGGGCGTGGAAGCGGCGGCCGAGCGCCGGGGCGGCGGGTGGCGCGGGCGTCGGCGGTGCGGTCGGGGTGGTGGCGGTCACGGGGTCCTCGCGGCGGCTAGGGTGGGAGAGAACTTTGCAGAGGATCTCTGCAAAGAAGTTCTGCAAAGGTATCTCTGCACATGACGGATGACAAGACCGCGGCCGAGCGCACCCTCGGACGCGAGGCGCTCAAGGCGTTCGCGCACCCGCTGCGCATGTCGATGTACGCCGAGCTGCGCAACGGCGGCCCCGCCACCGCGACGATGCTCGGTCGGCGCCTGGGCGAGTCGAGCGGGCAGACCAGCTACCACCTGCGCCAGCTCGAGAAGCACGGGTTCGTCGAGGACGACCCCGACCACCCCGCCGGGCGCGAGCGCTGGTGGCGCGCCGTCGGCTTCCGCATGGACGGTCTCGACGCGTACGACGACCCCGGGTCGGCGCAGGCGGTGCAGTCGGTGCTGCAGGGGATGATCGCCGAGCGCGCGCAGACCCTCACCACCTGGGCGGCCTCGCTCGACGAGACCCGCCAGGACTGGGACGTCCAGATGTTCTCCAACGTCACCGCCGACCTGACGTCGGACGAGGCCGGCGAGCTCGTCGAGCGGCTGTCCGCCGTCGTCGAGGAGGTCGCCGAGCGCGGCCGCGTCGCCAAGGAGGAGGGCCGCACCGAGGGGCGTCGGCGCGTGCGCGTGTACCTCGACGTCCTGCCGCTGCCCGAGCCGCCGACGCCCTGACGGCGCGGGTTCGGACGCTCCCGCTGCCGCCGCGGGCCCGGCCGGTAGGGTCGGGCCCCGTGGAGATCCTCGTCGTCGGCACCGGTGCCCGTGAGCACGCCCTCGTCCGCACGCTGTCGCTCGACCCCGCCGTGAGCGCGGTCCACGCGGCCCCCGGCAACCCGGGCATGGTGCAGCAGGCGACGCTGCACGACGTCGACCCGCTGGACGGCGCCGCGGTCGCGGCCCTGGCGACCTCGCTCGGCGTCGACCTCGTCGTCGTCGGGCCCGAGGCCCCGCTCGTCGCGGGTGTCGCCGACGCCGTGCTCGCCGCCGGCGTTCCCGTCTTCGGGCCGTCCGCCCAGGCCGCCCGGCTCGAGGGCTCCAAGGCGTTCGCCAAGGACGTCATGGCCGCCGCGGGAGTCCCGACCGCCGCCGCGCGCGTCGCGACCACGCTCGACGAGGTCGCCGCCGCGCTCGACGAGTTCGGCGCGCCGTACGTCGTCAAGGACGACGGGCTCGCCGCCGGCAAGGGCGTCGTCGTCACCGAGGACCGCGACGAGGCGCTCGACCACGCGGCCGCCTGCCTGGCCAAGGACGGCGGGCGGATCGTCGTCGAGGAGTACCTCGACGGCCCCGAGGTCTCGCTGTTCGTGCTGTGCGACGGCACCGACGTCGTCCCGCTCGTGCCCGCGCAGGACTTCAAGCGCGCGCACGACGGCGACGAGGGCCCCAACACCGGCGGCATGGGCGCCTACACGCCGCTGCCGTGGGCACCCGAGGGCCTGGTCGACGAGGTCGTCGAGACCGTCGCCCGCCCGACCGTCGCCGAGATGGCCCGCCGCGGCACGCCGTTCGTCGGCGTCCTGTACTGCGGTCTCGCGCTGACCAGCCGAGGCGTGCGCGTGGTCGAGTTCAACGCGCGGTTCGGCGACCCCGAGACGCAGGTCGTCCTGGCCCGGCTCGGCACGCCGCTCGCGGGCGTGCTGCTCGCCGCGGCGCAGGGGCGCCTGGCGGAGCTCGAGCCGCTGCACTGGCGCGCCGACGCCGCCGTCACCGTCGTCATCGCGTCGCACGGCTACCCGGGCGACGTGCGCACGGGCGACCCGATCACCGGGCTCGACGGCGCCGACACCGTGCCCGGCGTCCACGTGCTGCACGCCGGCACCGCGGTCCGCACGACCGACGACGACCCCGAGAACCCGCTCAACGGCCCGCTGCTGGTCTCCGCGGGCGGCCGCGTGCTGTCGGTCGTCGGCGTGGGCGAGACGCTCGCGGCCGCGCGTCGCGCCGCGTACGTCGCGGTCGACCAGGTCGCGCTCGCGGGCTCGCAGCACCGCACCGACATCGCCCTGGCCGTCAGCGAGGGCTGACCGGCGGCTCCACGCGTGCCGCGCGACGCAGTCGTCGTGTCCCGTTCCCTGATCGGCGTGCCCACGCCAGGGCGTGGGCACGCCAGACTGTAGGGGTGAGCGACGCGCACCCCACCCCCTCGGGCCACGGCGACCTGCCCGGCTGGCGCCACGTCTACTCCGGCAAGGTCCGCGACCTGTACGAGCCGGACGCCTCGACCGCGGGGGTCGCGCTGCGCGACCTGCACGGCGACGTCGTGCTCGTGGTGGCGTCCGACCGCGTGTCGGCCTACGACCAGGTGCTGAGCCCCGGGATCCCCGACAAGGGGGTCGTGCTCACGCAGCTGAGCCTGTGGTGGTTCGACCAGCTCGCGGACCTCGTGCCGAACCACGTCGTCAGCACCGACGTGCCCGCCGCCGTCGCGGGCCGGGCGATGGTCTGCCGACGGCTCGACATGTTCCCGGTCGAGTGCGTCGCACGTGGCTACCTCACGGGGTCCGGGCTGGCCGAGTACCGCACGAACGGCGAGGTCACCGGCATCCCGCTGCCCGCCGGGCTGGTCGACGGCTCGCGGCTGCCCGAGCCGATCTTCACGCCCGCGACCAAGGCCGAGCTCGGCGAGCACGACGAGAACGTGCGGTTCTCGGTCGTCGTCGACACCGTCGGGCCGCAGGCCGCCGAGACGCTGCGCGACCTCACGCTCGCGGTCTACGCGCGCGCCGAGCAGATCGCGCGCGAGCGCGGCGTGGTCCTCGCGGACACCAAGCTCGAGTTCGGCACCGACCCCACGACGGGTGCGGTCACGCTCGGCGACGAGGTCCTCACGCCCGACTCGTCGCGCTTCTGGCCCGCCGACGCGTGGCAGCCGGGACGCGCGCAGCCGAGCTTCGACAAGCAGTACGTGCGCGACTGGCTGACGTCGGACGCGTCGGGCTGGGACCGGGCGGCGGACGCGCCGCCGCCGCTGCCCGCCGACGTCGTCGAGCGGACGCGCGCGCGCTACCTCGAGGCGTACGAGCGGCTCACGGGCGCACCGCTCGCGCTCTGAGCGCGAGCCGTCGGACGTGCGGCACCGCCTCCCTCGGGCGCCGACGACGCCTGATCTCGGCGCTGCCTGCTTCGGCGCTGCCGGTCTCGCCGCTGCCTGCTTCGACGGCGCCTGCGGCAGTGCTGCCTGCTTCGGTGCTGCCTGCTTCGGCGCCGCGTGTCTCGGCGACGCCCGGCCTCAGCGCCCGACCGGCCGCAGCGTGAGGTCGGCGGGGCCGCGCAGCTCGCGCCACGCGAGCGCCTGCGGCGCGGTCACGTCCAGCACGTCGGCCGCCGGCAGCGGGCCCAGGTCGAGGCCCGTGAGGTCGGCGACGTCCGCGACCGGCACCTGGAACGTGCGGAACGGCCCCAGCGGCGGCGGGTCGTCGACCGCCGCCGCGGCGTGCGTGCGGGCCGCGAGCTCGTCGGCCCGCAGCTGCGGCGTCTGGTCCAGCACGAACCCCGCGGCGGCCAGTCGGCGTCCCGCGTCGAGCGCCCACGCGACGACCTTCCAGAACCGCCGCGGGACCCCGACACCCCGGTAGACGGAGTCGTCGCCCGCGAGCACCGGGCCCGTGAGCACCGCGAGCCGCAGCCGCTGCGCCTGGGCGTGCTCGAGCACGTGGTCCTCGAGCCCGAGCCACAGGTCGCGGCCCTGGTTGAAGCCCGACGCCTGGGGCGCCGCGTTCGGGTACGCGAACGTCTCGCGGTTGGCGCGCGCCGCGACGCCGGGCTCGCCCCACACCGGGTCGCGCCGCCGCACGAGGTGCCCGCGGTCGAGGTCGTTCCTCGCGTACAGCTCGGGGCCTGCCTGCTCGGCGGCCGGTACGCGCGGGTCGAGGTGCCAGTCGTCGCCGCGCGGCACGTCGCGCAGCGCGGACCCGTCGAGGTTGACGGCCGTGGCCGCCGCGAGCCGCCGCACGGGGTCGAGCAGCACCGTGAAGTGCGTCGACGGCAGCGTGCGGACGCGTTGCGCGGGGACCGGCAGCGGCACGGTCGGTCCCAGGAACGTCGGGTCGTACCCCTCCACGTGCCACCCCTGCCCACGAGCGGTCGGACGGACGTCTCCACGCTACCCACGTCGGTGCGGACGCGCCGTGGTCCGCGAACCACGATCGGGTGCGAGGGCGCCCGCGGTGGCCGTCCGCCCGGCGGACCGGCGGACTGACCGGCGGGCGGGCGGACCGGCGGACTCGACCGGCGGGCGGGCTGACCGGCGGACTGTACCGGCGGGCGAGCTGACCGGCGGACTGGACCGGCGGGCGGGCCCCTCGTGGGACCTCCTGGCAGGACAGGAACCGCGACGCCGGGTCGGCGACGGCTCCGCGGCCGCCTCCGCCCGTGCGGCGTGCGGGCCGTGAGACAGGGGCCGGGCGAGACCGGGCGCAGGTCGTCCACGCGGCTCGTGGACGACTCGAGCCCGGTGTCGTCACCGTCGCGTCCCGCAGGTCGGGACGTGGCCGGCCGCGGCGTAGCCTGCGAGGCGTCCCGTCGCACGTCCCGGAGGTCCGGTGGTCCCGCCCCGCCCGCTCGTCCTGCACCGCGCCCGCCTGCTCGGCACCGACGCGCCCGTCGATGTCGTCGTCCGCGACGGTCTGCTCGCGGCGGTGCGCCCGGGCGGCGAGGTGCTGGACGACACCGACGGCACCGGCGCCGTCGAGGTCGTCGACCTCGACGGGCGATGGGTCGTGCCGGGCCTGTGGGACCAGCACACGCACCTCACGCAGTGGGCGCTCGCGCGCGGGCGGCTCGACGTGTCGACGGCCGGGTCCGCCGCCGAGGCCGTGACCCTCGTGGCCGGGCGGCTGCGCACGCAGCCGCCCGCACCGGGACGTCCCCTGGTCGGCATCGGGTTCCGCGACGGCACGTGGCCGGACCAGCCGTCGGCGGCGCTGCTCGACGCGGTCGCGGGCGACGTGCCCGTGGTGCTCGTGTCGGGAGACCTGCACTGCGCGTGGGTGTCGACCGCGGGCCTGCGCATGTTCGGCGTCGCGACGCACCCCACGGGCGTGCTGCGCGAGGCCGAGTGGATGCCGCTCATGGGCGCGCTCGACCACGTGACGCCGGCCGAGCAGGACGCGCTGGTCGCCGACGCGCTCCGGGTGGCGGCCGCGCGGGGCGTCGTCGGCGTCGTGGACCTCGAGATCGCCGACAACCTGGCCGCCTGGCGGCGCCGCGTCGCGGCCGGCGAGCCGCCCGTGCGGGTGCGGGCGGGCGTGTGGCAGCCGTACCTCGACCGCGTCGTGCGCGAGGACCTGCACACGGGCGACCGCGTCGCGGGGGAGCGGGTCACGCAGGGGCCGCTCAAGGTCATCGTCGACGGCTCGCTCAACACGCGCACCGCGTGGTGCCACGACCCGTACCCGGGCGTCGAGGGCGCGCTCGCGCACGGCGTGCTCACGGTGCCGGCCGACGAGCTGGTGCCGCTGCTGCGGCACGCGCACGCGCACGGTCTGGCGTGCGCGGTGCACGCGATCGGCGACGCCGCGAACACGCTCGTGCTCGACGCGTTCGCCGCGACCGGGGCGCGCGGGTCGGTCGAGCACGCGCAGCTCCTCGACCCGGACGACGTGCCGCGGTTCGCCGCGCTCGGCGTGACCGCGAGCGTGCAGCCCGCGCACGCACCCGACGACCGCGACGTCGCCGACCGGCACTGGGCCGGCCGCACCCACCGCGCGTTCCCGCTGGCCGACCTGCACGCCGCGGGCGCGACGCTCGTGCTCGGCTCCGACGCGCCCGTCGCCCCGCTGGACCCGTGGCTCGCGGTCGACGCGGCGGCGTGGCGCACCGGCGACGACCGCCCGTCGTGGCACCCCGAGCAGGCGCTCGACGTGCGCACCGCGCTCGCGGCGTCGACCGACGGCCGCCCGCTCGGCCTGCGGGTCGGGGACCCGGCGGACCTCGCGGTCCTCGACGACGACCCGCTCGCGCTCGCGGTCACGCCCGGCGGGGTCCGCGAGGTCCGCGTCGCCGCGACCCTGCTCGCGGGCGACTGGACCCACACGACCCTCTGACGCACGCCGCCCTCTGACGCCACGGCCCCGGGCTGCCCACGGCCGCCCGACCGGGCTCCGCCACCCGCCGAGTGCTGGGTTCTGCCGGTTCCGGTGGCCTGGGAGCGGCGGAACCCCGCGTTCGTCGGGGCGGTCGTGCTGCCGGGCGGCTTCTCCTACGGCGACTACCTGCGTGCCGGCGCCATCAGCCGGTTCGCGCCCGTCATGGGCGAGGTCGTCGACGCCGCGGGCAAGGGGCTG
>NZ_LNTD01000039.1 GCF_001462455.1 Cellulomonas sp. B6 | reverse complement strand
CCGCGCAGGCGTGACAGCGCGGCGACCGCGAGCGCGCACAGCGCGGCCGCGAGGCCGTACAGCGTGGGGTAGCCGCCGAGCGTCGTGACGACGGGTGCGGCGACCACGGGCGCGAGCACCTGCGGCAGGGCGCTGGCGACGTTGCCGACACCGAGCATCGTGGCGCGCGTGGTCGGGTCGGGGAGCACCTGCGTGAGGATCGCGAGGTCCACCGCGACGTACAGCCCCCACCCGGCGCCGACCAGCACCGCGGCGCCGATCACCACGGGCAGGCCGGGCGCGGTCGCGAGCACCGCCGCGCCGACGGCGATCGTCACGGCGCCCGCCAGCACGAAGACGCGCCGGCGTCCGGTCCGGTCCGACACCACGCCGCCGACGGCCGCCGCGACGGTCGTGGTCAGCGCGAACACGACCGTGACGACCAGCACCCACGTGCCCGTGTCCGTGACCCCGACACCGTCCTGCAGGTAGAAGTACAGGTAGAGCAGCACGAGCGCGTTGACGAGGTTGAGGACGAACCGCACGGTCCACGCCCACGCGAACGCGCGCGTCGGGCGCAGCGCCCGCAGCGGGACGCGCTGCCCGGCGCCGGCCGGGGACGGCCCGGCGTCGACCGGGCCGGGGCCGCCGGGTCGCGGCGCGACCGGCCCCTCGCGGTGCACCAGCAGGATCGCGACGCCGAGCGCGGGCACGCCCACCGCGAGCGCGACGTACCCGGCCGGGCCCTCGCCGGCGAGCACCGCGACCGCCGTCCCCAGCACCACGCCGAGCGTCTGCGCGATGCCGAACAGCGCACCGACCAGTCCGCGCTGCCGCTCGGGCACGCGGTCGGCGATCATCGCGGCGAGCGCCGCGAACGGGCCGTTGAGACCGATCTGCGCGACCACCCAGCCGACCGCCATCGCGGCGGGCGTCGTCGCCGACGCCAGGACGGCGAACCCGCCGACGGCCGTCACCGTCCCGGCGACGACGACGGGCCGGCGCCGGCCCCAGCGCGAGCGGCCGCGGTCCGAGACCGCGCCCCACACGGGGTTCGCGACGAGCGACGCGAGCGCTCCCCAGCCCGTCACGAGCGCGAGCAGCGCCTCCTTGCCGCCGGTGCCCGCGAGCCGCTCGGCCTGCGCGGGCAGCAGGATCTGCAACGGCCCGAACCAGCCGGCCGCGACGCCGAGCATCGCCAGGACGTACGCCGCGACCCACGCGCGACCGACACGTGCCGTGGTGTCGGTCGGCGCGGTCACGTCAGGCCGCCGGACCCGTGGGGTCGTCGGTGGGCTCGCCGGTGCCCGGGGCGGCGGCGGTGCCCGCGGTGGGGACGTCCGGGGCCGTCGCGGCGTCGTCCTGCGTGGTGGGCTCGTCCACCACGGCGAGCTCTGCGAGGCTCGCGAGCATGCGTGCGTGCAGCTCGATCGTCGTGCGTGCCGCGAGCGTGTCGCCGTCCGCGAGCCACGTCGTCGTCAGGCCGTCGATCGTCACCACGAGCAGGCGTGCGACCTGCTCGACCGGGAGCGTCCACGTGCAGCCGCACGCCGTGGCGGCGTCGCTCAGCACCTCGACGGACATCGCGTAGTAGGTGCGGTACAGCGGCAGGGTCTCTCGCCCGTCGGAGCGGCGCAGGCTCCAGACGAACAGGTCGAGCAGCGCGGTCTCGCGCGACGGCTCGGCGCACAGCAGGTCGAGGTAGCGACCCATGCCGGTGACGAGGTGGGCGCGCAGCAGGTCGGTCCCCGGCGGGCCCTGGGGGAACCCGGCGCGCTCGATGACGCTCAGCTCGCCCTCGAGGGTGTGCGCGAGCACCGCGTCGAGCAGCGCCTCGCGCGTGCCGAAGGCGTAGTGCAGCGAGCCCAGCGGGATGCCGGCCTCGGCGGTGACGGCGCGCGTCGAGGCGCCCGCGACGCCGTCGCGCGCGACGACCCGGACCGCGGCGGCGACGAGCTGGCGGCGGCGGTCCTCGACGCTCCGGCGCTCGTTCATGGCGCGGCCGTGGTGGGAGCGTGACCAGGGCGCCGGGGGCGACGCCCGCCGACGCGGGTCCCGGGCAGGACAGCGGGTGCGGGCACGGGTTCCCCTCGGCGCAGTGACTCTTGGTCGAGTGACCAAGTGAGCACACCGTGGCGGACGAAAGCGCTTCCTGACAAGGGGGGACGTCCTTTCGGGTGCCTGCGCGGGCGGCTGCTCGGAGCGGGAGCGACGAGATCGCTTTGGTGGCGGGGCGGCGGCCCGGTAGCCTGTGCTCGTCCTGGAGACGTCGCATAGCCAGGTCTAGTGCGCGGCCCTGCTAAGGCCGTGAAGGGGTCAACCCTTCCGTGGGTTCAAATCCCACCGTCTCCGCGTGAGGGAGTCCCGGCAACGGGCCCCGGAGTGCAGAACCCCGCCAGTGAGCTGGCGGGGTTCTGCGCGTCCCGGGTGGTTCCGCCGGTCGGTGACCCTGCGCCCATCGGTCCTGCTCGACGTGCGTGAGCGTCTGACGGGCGATCTCGACGTCCGCTCACCGCTGCGCCGGAGCGCGACTCCACCGCACTCGCCTGAGCGCCCTGGGTGGAGGTTCGGGAGCGTCAGACGCAGACAGGTGCGCCCAGCTCCAGGCGAACCCCGTCCACGCTGATGGCGCCGTCCGCGCACAGGCGGGTTCGGGCATCGTCGCGCACGATCAGCGTGGTGTAGGCGCTCTGCGCGTCGGGCTCCGTGGTGTCCTGGCGGTCAGCGGCCTCGGGTGCGATCTGTCGGTAGATGCTGGCCGACACGGTGTTGCCCGCGGAGGCGTTGTCGTACCGGGTGACCCTGGCCCAAGCGGCACGGCAGGCGTCCGAGTACACGATCTGCAGCTGGGTGTCCCGTTCGCGCGTCTCGCTCGCGACCACCGTGGCGTCGTCGACGCACGGGGTGTCCGCGGGGTCGACGCCGGTCTGGACCTCGTACAGCGGTCCCGGGGCGCCCGCGTGGCCAGGCGCCCACAGCCACCACGCGGCCCCGAGCGAGACGACCGACGAGAGGATCGCGCTTCCGGCCGCCAGTGCGGCTGCGGCCCGACGGCTGACCGCCGTCGCCCGGGCCGGGCCGAGCGGCGCCGTGATCCGTGCGCCTGGGTCGAGCCGACCGCGTCGCGCGAGCCAGGCGTCGACGTCGGCACCGAGGACGCGGATCAGTCGCTCGACGGTGCGCTCTGTCGGAAGTGCCCTGCCGCGGAACGCGTCCGAGAGCACGGACTTCGAGACGCCCGCCCGCCGGCCGAGCGCGACGAGCGTCGGGTCGCCCGCGGCTCGGCGCAGGTCGCGCAGATCGCTCGCGAAGCGGGCTGCCGAGTCCGTCGCGGGCGGGCCTGCGGCTGTCTCGTCGGATCGAGCGTGCTGGTGAGACACCGGCCCCCCCTGGGTCGCTGGACGTGCTCCGCTCGTACTCAGCCCAGGCCTACCAGAAGGGGACGTTCCGGAGTGTCCGTTCCGGGCCCGGACGTCCGGCGGACGGCGCGACCTGCGGTCACGGTGGTGCCTGACCGGACGTCGTCGCGGACAGGGTGCGCGGACGGCTCCGGAGCCGACGCATCCGACGCTCGGTCGGTGCGCGGCACGCTCGCGCGGGGTGGCTGCTCACCGTGCCGGGCGGTCGACCGGAGGGAGACAGGATGATCCAGGCACGCAGGCTCCGACACGCGGCCCGAGTGGTGTCGGCGCTCGTCGTGGCGGGGGTGATCGGCTCGTCGGGCGCGTCCATCGCGAACGCCGGGCCGCAGCACCACGGCACGGACCCCGCAGCGACGGGCTGCAACCAGAACGCGGCACAGATCTCGTCGCGTGGTGTCGAGACGCCCTACGGTCAGGTCGTCGCGACCGTGCAGGTGTTCTACTCGTACAGCTGCCAGACGAACTGGATCCGCGTCACCGGCAACCCGGCTGGGGGTGCGACCCTGAAGGCCATCCGCACGCAGGGTGGGGCCGAGCTGGTCGAGGTCGACTGGGGCACGGCCTCGAGCTACTCGATGCAGGTGTACGCGCCCGGTTCGACGTGCATCGAGTACCAGGTGGCGCTCACGTACGCGAGCGGGGCGCACTACGCCGAGGCGTACGACCCTGCGAGGTCGTGGATCCTCGTCTGCTGACGGGAGCCGACCTGTGCGGACGGATCAGTGCCTGACCAGGCACGTCCGCACAGGTCGGCGTCCGCGTCCGAACCCGTCCCCGGTGGCACGTGACCAGGCGCGAGGTCCACCCACGAACCGACGCCTGCGGACGGCGCCCGGGCCTAGCGTCGAGGCATGTCGAACCGACAGGCGGCAGGACGGGCGGACGACGCGCGGGAGCGCGCGGCCGCGACGACGGTGCTCCCGGCGGCCCCGCGCCGACCCGTGCCGCCGGGTCCGACGCGGGTCCCGGCCGCGTCGTCGCACCGTCCGGTCCCCGCGGGGGCGATCACCGCGGGCGTCCTGCTGCTCGTGGTCGCGATGCTCGTCGGCCTGGGGTTCGCGCTGCGCGACGGGACGGCGGGGGTCGTCGAGGGTCTCGCGCCCGAGGTCGACGCCGACGCCGGGCCGACGTCGCAGAACGGCTGGCCCGTGGTCGGCGACCCGTACGACGAGCGGCTCGTCATGCTGCCGGGCGTCACGGGCGGCGTCCGGGCGGGCGACGTCGCGACCGTGCTCGGGCACGTCGTGGCGCGGTTCGGGGCCGAGATCGAGCCGGTCGACGAGATGAGCTCGTGGGGGTGGGCGCACCGCGAGGTGCGGGGCGGCGGCGACGTGTCCAACCACGCGTCCGGCACGGCGGTCGACCTCAACGCGCCCGCGCACCCGATGGGGGAGGAGGGCACGTTCACGCGTGACCAGCTCGCGACGGTCCGGTCGATCCTCGAGGACGTCTCCCCGGCTGTCGTGTGGGGCGGGGACTTCGACGGGCGGAAGGACGAGATGCACTTCGAGGTCGTCGGCGGACCCGAGGTCGTCGCCGAGGTCGCCGCGCGGCTCGCCGCAGGCGGGTGAGCCCCGCGCGGGCGAGCCCCGGGCGAGGGGGAGGTCTCAGACGTCCTCGCCGAGGGCCGTGACGACCGCCGGCAGCATGAGCGCGAGCTGGATCGTCAGCACGCCGACCAGCAGCGGCACGGCGCGCGGCGCGTCCCACCACGACGACGTCGCGGCGAGCAGCACGCTCACGGCGACCACCGCGAGCCAGCCCAGCAGCGTGTACGAGCGGCGGTACGCCGCGCCCCGCACCTGGAGCTGACGCTCGTCGAGCGTCCCGGGGGCGCGCTCCTCGACGCCGCGCGTCGCGGCCTTGAGCGTGCCGATCACGGCGACGAACCCGACGACGAGCGCGACGAGCAGTCCCAGTGCGACGGCGGTGGGCAGCTGGTCCACCACGAGGACGGCCGCCGACTCGACGATGAGCAGGCCCGCGAGCGCGGCGACGAGCAGGCGCCGGGCGCGCCGCGTGCGGAACCGCTCGAACGCGGGGTCGTCGAGCGTCGCGGCGCGGCGCTCGTGCCGGTCGGCACGCACCTGCGCGATGCGCAGCTGCACGGTACGCACCTGCTCGGTGCGCGGCCGCACGGCGTGGGGACGGCCGGTGCGGGGGAGGCCGGTGCGGGGCTGGCCGGTGGCGGGCGTCATGACTGCTCCTTGTACAGCTGGTCGACCATGGGCGGGAACGGGGTGAGCGCGAACAGGGCCGGCAGGGGTGCGTCGAGCTCCTCGGCGATGCGCAGCGCGAGCACGAGGCTCGGGCTGTACTCGCCGCGCTCGAGGTACGCGATGGTCTGGTAGTGCACGCCGACGCGCTCCGCGAGCTCCTTGCGGCTGAGGCCGCGCTCGGTGCGCACGACCGTCAGCCTGGAGTACAACCGTGGCTTGCCGGAGTCGGAACCCTCTCGCATGGAGCAAATATACTCACCCTTGGCGTCGCGCGGCCACGCCGGCCGCGCGACGCCGCACCTCACCCCGCGAGCGCGCGCGTCGGCGGCACGTGCGCCGCGCGCACCGCCGGGTAGAGCCCCGCGAGCGCCCCGACGACCACTGCCCCGGCGGCGCCGCCCGCGACGACCGCGGGATCCAGCGCGACCGGCCACCCGCGCGACGCGGCGTACCCGACGGTGACGAGGACCCCCAGCACGGTCCCGCCCGCACCGCCGACGGCGGACAGCAGCACGGCCTCGGTGAGGAACTGCGCGCGCACGTGCCCGCGCGTCGCCCCCAGCGCCCGCCGCAGGCCGATCTCGCCGCGGCGCTCCAGCACCGAGACCACCATCGTGTTGGCGACCCCGATCCCGCCCACCAGCAGCGCGACCCCCGCCAGTCCCACCAGCAGCCCGTCGAACGTGCGCGCGGTGCTGCGCTTGGCCGCGAGCGCGTCGGACGGCCGGCTGACCTGCACCGTGCCGGGCAGCTGCGGGTTCAGCGTCGCGGGCAGCACGTCCCGCACGTCCTCGACCGCGTCCTCGCGGGCCGTCACGTAGACGACCGTCGGGTGGCCGTCGAACCCCAGCACGTCGCGCGCCGCGGGCCACCCCACGAGCACCGCCTGCTCGATCGCGGGTGCGAGCGGGGTCGGCGACAGCACCCCGACGACCGTGAACCAGTGCGGGCCGACGCGCACCTGCACGCCCGGGCCCGCCGGATCGACCTGCGTGACGCCCAGCCACGCGGCGGCCTGGTGACCCAGCACCGCGGTGGGGAACCGCTCGGTCGCGGCGGTGAGGAACCGCCCCGACGCGACCTGCCCGTGGACGGGCCCGAGCAGGTCCCCGTCGACGGCCAGCACGCTGATCCCCACGCCCGACGACGGGTCCACGACGTCCGAGCGCCGGACCGTCGCGCCGGTGTTGCCGACCGCACCCGCGGCCGTGACCGGACCGATCCGTCCCGCCATGCCGCGCGCCCCCTCGACGAGCGGCACCGGCTCGCCGTCGACCGACGTCCCCTGCGCCACGAGCGTGCCGGTGCCCAGCGCCGACAGCTCGGCCATCAGCGCGCGCTGCCCCGACGCGGGGATGCCCGTCACCACCACGAGCGTCGCGACGCCGACCGCGATGCCCAGCGCCGACAGCGCCGCGCGGGCCGGTCTCGCCGTGAGCCCGCGCAGGCCCAGCGCGAGCCGGTCGCGCGGCGAGAGACGCACCGCACGGGCCGCGTCCGCGTCGTGATCCCGGCGGGCGCGGGAGCCGGGCGCGCGCCTCACGCCGCACCCCGCACGGTCGGGCGGTCGGCGACCACGCGGCCGTCGTGCAGCACGACCTGCCGCTCGAACGCGCGCGCGACCTGCGGGTCGTGCGTCACGACCGCGAGCGTCGTGCCCTCGGCGTGCAGCCGCACCAGCAGGTCCACGACCTCGGCGGTCGTCGCGGAGTCGAGCGCACCGGTCGGCTCGTCGGCCAGGACCAGCGCCGGCCCGGCGACCAGGGCCCGTGCGATGCCGACGCGCTGCCGCTCGCCGCCCGACAGCTCGTGCGGGCGGTGGTGCACGCGGTGCGCCAGGCCCACCCGGGCCAGCGCGTCGCGCGCGAGCGCGGTCCGGTGCCGACGCGGCACGCCCGCGTACAGCAGGCCCGTGGCGACGTCGTCGAGCGCGGGCATGCGCTCGGTGAGGTGCGCGTGCTGGAAGACGAACCCGAGGCGGTGCGCGCGCAGCGCCGAGACCTGCCGGTCGTCGAGCGTCGCGGTGTCGTGCCCGTCGACCACGACGCGCCCCGACGACGGCCGGTCGAGCGTGCCCATGAGGTGCAGCATCGTCGTCTTGCCGGACCCCGACGCCCCGACGACGGCGACGGACTCGCCCGCCCGGACGGTCAGCGTGACCGCGTCGAGCGCGACGACCGCGCCGTGGCGTCGCGTCACCGCGTGCAGCTCGAGCACGGGCGCGGCGGTGCCCGCTGCCGTCTGACCCGGTGTCGTCGAACCCGCTGCCGTCCGACCCGGTGCGCCCGTCACGGGACCACCACCCGCGTGCCGGCCGTGAGCCCGTCGCCCGTGACCTCGACGAGCCCCTGCGCGAACATGCCGGTCGTGACGGGCAGCAGCGTGCCGTCGGGCAGCTCGAGCGCGTACCCGCCGCCGGCGAGCGCGAGCAGCGCCGTCACGGGCACCGCGAGCACGCCGGAGCGCTGCGCGCGCGTCACGGTGACCCGGACGTCCGCGGAGCCCGCGAGGACCTCGGGGTCGTCGGCGGTGACCGTGACGAGCGCCCCCGGTGCTCCCGGGGTCGTGCCGTCGGCCGCCTCGACGCTCCGCACGGTGCCGCTGCCGGTGCGGCCGTCGCCCGACGCGAGCGCCACGACGACCCCGGCGGCCAGGTCGCCGACCTCGCCGCCGGGCAGGTCGACGCCCACCACGCGGTCCTCGGACGCCAGCCGCAGCAGCTCGTCCGTCACCGGTGCACCGACCTGCGCCACGACCTGCTCGACCACCACGGCCGACGGACGCACGACGACGAGCGCGGGGTCGACCACACCGGTCGGCTCCAGGCCCAGGTCCCGCTGCCAGCGCGTGACGGCCTGCGCGACACGCGGCGTGTAGGTGACGCGGTCCGCCGCCGGGGCCGCGTCGCGCGGCACCGGGCCGGCGCTCGTGCGCGCCGTGTCGGCGACCGGCCCCTCGGCCGCTGCCCGCGCGACCGCGTGCTCCGCCGCGCGGCCCACGTCGTAGCCCAGCGCCTGCAGGTTCTCGACAAGCACGCGCACGTCGTTGCCGTGCGGCGCCGTGCCGCCCTCGGGGACCGTCGCGTCGAGCGTGCGGAACAGGGGGGTGTCGCCGAGCAGCAGGACGACGGGCCGGTCGTCCGACCGGTAGATCTGCTGCCCCCGGTCCACCGCGGACCCGGGTGCGGGCAGCGCCGTCACGACGCCCGTCCCCGTGCCCGTGAGCGGCGACGCCGAGCCCGCCCGCACCGTGCCGGGGAGCGTGCGCGCGTCGACCAGGTCGGTGACGACGACCTCCGCGGTGGGGCGCGGCGACGCCGTCGGCGTCGCCGCGGCCGGGCCGGTGAGCAGGCCCGTGCGCGGCAGCAGCACCCCGCCGCCGAGCACCAGCACCCCGACGGCGGCGGCCACGACCGCGATCACCCGGCCGTGCCGCCGCGACCGGTGCTCCTCGGGCCCGTCGCTCACGAGTCGCCGCCGAACGCCGTCATCATGCACGCGCTGTCGATCTTGCCCTCGGGGTCGGGCGCGGACGTCGCACCCTCGTCGTACGTCCACGTCAGCGTCCCGGGAGGGCCGCTGGAGTCGGCGACCGCGTGCACCATGATCCCGTTGTCGCGCAGGCACGCGACCCACGCCATGACACTCTCGCGATAGCGCGGGTTGGTGTCCGGGCTGAGCTCGACGGGCTGGCGCGGCAGCAGGTGCGCGCACGCGGCCTTCGCCGTGTCGGGGATCGGCTCGGCCGGGATCTTGCTCAGGTCGCGCCCCTCGATCCCCGCGACGAGCGAGCCCTCACCGGCGGGCGTCGCGCCGTTGTCGAGCAGGCACAGGTCCCACATCGCCACGAGCCGGCCCTGCCGCTCGGGCGGGTCGTCGAGGCGCAGCTGCGGGGGCTCGCCGGTGAGCGCGTAGCCACGGTCCGCGGCGCCGGGGTCGGCGGCTCCGGGGTCGGGGGTGGCCGTGCTGGTCGCCGGGGGCGCCGCCGCGGCGGACGCCGCGGGCGTCGACGGCAGGGCCGCGACCGGCGGTGCGGGCTCGGGCGTCGTGCACGCCGCGAGCAGGAGCGTCGTGGCCGCGGCCAGCGTCGCGGCGGCCTTCCATCGCGTGGTCGTCATGTCCCACGACGCTAGGAACGGCGTGTCAGGAAGTTGTCAGCGTGCGGTGCGCACGTCGTCTCGGCGCCCGGTGCGCGCCGGCGGCCGCCCTACGCTGACGGCATGGCACGGCTCGTGGTCGCCGAGGACGACCCCAAGCAGGCGCAGGTGCTGCGGGTCTACGCCGAGAACGACGGGCACACCGTCACGGTCGTCGGCGACGGCCGCGCCGCCCTCGAGGAGGTGCGGCGCCACCCGCCCGACCTGCTGCTGCTCGACGTCATGATGCCGCGCGTCGACGGGCTCGACGTGTGCCGGATCCTGCGCGCCGAGTCCGACGTGCCGATCGTGCTCATCACCGCGCGCTCGGCGGAGGACGACGTCCTGCTGGGCCTGGACCTGGGCGCCGACGACTACGTCACCAAGCCGTACTCGCCCCGGCAGCTCATGGCACGCGTGCGCTCGCTGCTGCGCCGCGCCGGCACCGTCGACCGGCACGACACCGCGGCGCGCGTCGGGGACCTCGTGGTCGACCTCGACCGGCACACCGCGAGCTACGGCGGCGTCGAGGTGGAGTGCACGCCCGGCGAGCTCACCGTGCTGGACGCGCTCGCGCGCGGCGACGGACGCGTGCTGACGCGCGAGCAGCTCATGCTGCGGCTGCACGGCACCGCGTCGTACGTGTCGCGCCGCACCGTCGACATGCACGTCATGCACCTGCGTCGCAAGCTCGAGGCCCCGGTCACGCGGCCCGTCGAGGTCGCCACCGTGCACGGCGTGGGCTACCGGCTGCTGGTCCGCGACGACGCGTCGTCGCCGGGTGCGTCGTGAGCCGCCGCCCGGGCGCGCGCGTGCGGCCCCACCGGGGTCTGCCGTTCCGGCTCCTCGCGCTGAGCCTCGCGGTCTGCGCGGTCTCGGTCGTGGCCACCGCGTGGCTCGTGGTGCGCAGCATCGGCATCCAGCAGCAGGAGAGCGCGCAGACCCTCGCCAAGGACCGCGAGGTGTACGTGACCCTCATGACGTGGGCGCAGGAGCACGGCGGCTGGGACGACGTGCAGGGCCTGACGCGGCGGCTCGGCGACGGGTCCGGGTACCGCGTCGCCCTGACGACGCTCGACGGCACGGTCGTCGCCGACTCCACGACGGACGACGGCCGCCCCTCGCCGCGCCGGGCCGCGCTCGACCCCGCCGACGCCCGCACGCTGCTCGACCCGCAGCGGCTCGACGCGCTGCTCGCCGTCGACCTGCCCACGCCCACGCCCGAGCCCTCGCCGACGCCCGACGTCCCGGCACCGGACGTCACGACCCCGGACGTCGCGCTGCGCGACAGCGCGGGGCCGGACGCCGTGCCCGTTCCCGCACCCGACCCCGAGGCGCGGGAGCTCGTCGCGGACGTCCTGCGCGAGCGGGCGCAGGCCACGACCGAGCCCGCGGCGGCGCCCGTGGTCGAGCCGCTGCTGCTGCACCTCACGCCGCAGGACGCGGTCGCCAGCACGTTCGTCGACCTGTCCGACCGCAACCGGCTGCGGATCCTCGCGATCGCCGCCGCCGTGCTGCTCGTCGCGACGACCGTCAGCCTCGTGGTCGGCAGCCGCATGACACGCCCGCTGCGTGCGCTCGCCGCGGCCGCGGGGCGCATGAGCGCCGGCGAGGTCGGCACGCGCGTGCGCGTCGGCGGGCGCGACGAGATCGGGGCCGTGGCGGTCGCGTTCAACGCGATGGCCGAGAGCCGCGAGCAGCAGGAGGCGGCGCGCAAGGCGATGGTCTCGGACGTCGCGCACGAGCTGCGCTCACCCCTGAGCATCATCCGCGGGCAGGTCGAGGCCGCGCAGGACGGCCTGGTCGACCTGGACCCCGCGCTGCTCGCGTCCTTGCACGAGGAGGCCGTCACGCTGCACCGCGTCGTCGACGACCTGCAGGTGCTCGCGCTCGCGGACGCCGGTGCGCTGCGGCTGCACCGCGAGCGCGTCGACCTGGGGGAGGCCGTGCGGCAGCAGGTCGCCGCCGCGCGGGCCGCCGCCGGGCCGGGCGCGCCGCGGCTGACGTGCACCGTCACGGGTGCGTCGGCGGGCGCGGTCGACGTCGACCCCGTGCGCGTGCGGCAGGTGCTCGGCAACCTGCTGTCGAACGCGCTGCGGCACACCGGGGCGGACGGCGAGGTGCGGGTCGAGCTCGACGCCGGCCCGACGGCGACCGTGCTCACGGTGCAGGACACCGGCGCCGGCATCGCGGCCGACCGCGTCGCGCACGTCTTCGACCGGTTCTACCGCGCCGACCCGTCGCGCTCGCGCACCACGGGCGGCAGCGGGCTCGGGCTGGCGATCGTCCGCGACATCGTCGAGCTGCACGGCGGGACCGTGACGCTCACGAGCGAGGAGGGCGTCGGCACACGCGTCGTGGTGACGGTGCCGACGCGCGACGACGTGGACGCGCAGGCCGACGCGGCCTCCTGACGCGCGCGGACCCGCGGTGCCCGGTCAGAACAGCGTGAGCACGCCGTCGTCGACCGGCTCGGCGGCGACCGGCTGCGGGGCCACCGGTGCTGGGACGGGCGCCGACGTCGCGGCGCCCGCCGCCGTGCGCCCGGCGGCACCCGACGTGCGCCACGGCGGTTCGGCGTCCCACGAGACGAGCGTGCGGTGCGCGAGCCACTGCAGCGAGTCGAGCTCGGCGCCCGCGAGCGCACGGTGCAGCGTCGTCGCGTCGAGCGGCAGCACGCCCGGGCACGGCGACGCCGCGAGGTCGAGCCGCAGGTCGAGGTCGGTGCGCATGGTCATGAGCTCGACGTTGCGCCGGTACGCCGCGCGGCCCTCGGGGTCCGCGAGCTTGCGGACGACGGCCTTGCCGACCTCGGCGGCCACGCGCGCGCCGTCGTGCTCGTCGACGTCGGCGAACGCGGCCTCGACCGTGCCGAACGCCGCGAGCAGCGCGACGCCCGTCTTCTCGCCGATGCCGCGGATGCCCGCGAGGTTGTCGGAGGCGTCGCCGCGCATCGCCGCGAACTGCCGGTACTGCGCGGGGTCGATGCCGATCATGAGCCGCAGCCGCTCGGGGGTGAGCACGGGTGAGGCCTCGACGCCCCCGTTGATGAGCCGCAGCACCGACGTCGTGGGCGTGATGAGCGCGAACGCGTCACGGTCGGACGTGCACACGACCGTGCGCCACCCGGCGGCGTCGGCGTGCGCGGCGGCCGACGCGAGCACGTCGTCGGCCTCGTGCCCCGGCGGGGTCACGACGTGGAGGCCCGCGTCGCGGAACACGTCGGCCGCGAGCGCGAGCTGCTCGACCAGGTCGGCGGGCTTCTCGGCACGGTGCGACTTGTACTCGGGGTGCACGGTCTTGCGGACGTTGTGCGTCGCGTCGTCGAACCCGACGACGACCGCGTCGGCGGACACCCGGTCGCACGCGCCCAGCACCTGCGACAGCGCACCCCGCACGGCCCACGTCGGGCGGCCGTCACGCGTGCGCGTCCCCGACGCGGCACCCGCGTGGTACGCGCGGTGGATCAGCGAGTTGCCGTCGACGGCCAGCAGGGTCTTCGTCATCGCGGGCGGTCGCCGGTCCTCTCGTGCGCGTGCGGTGCGGCCGCGTCAGCCGGGCAGCACCTGCTCGACGAGGGTACGTGCCTTGCGGCGCACCGTCGGCGAGCCGCCGCGCTCCGCGAGGTCCCGCAGCCCCGGCCACGCCGCGGCGTCGGCGGGCAGCAGCCCGCGGTCGGCGGCCTCGCGCAGCAGCGGCGCGTGCAGCAGCGCGACGTCGAGCACGCGGTTGAGCCACCGCGGCGCTGGCCCGTCCAGGCCGGCCGCGTGCCGCACGGGCTCGACCAGCAGGGGCCACAGCACGGGGAGCGTCGTCGGGTCGGACTCGAGCAGCTTCATCATGCGCGCGGGCGTCACGTCGGGGTGCGGCAGCAGCGCGCGCACGGCGACCGTGACGGCCGCCGACCCGAGCAGACCCTCACGGACCACGGTCTGCACGGACCACACCTGCGCGTCGTCGTGGCACAGCGACGCGAGCACGACCGCCGCCATCGACGTCGTGAGCGGCGGCACGTCGCCACCGGTGAGCGGGCCGTCCGCGCCGGTGCGCCAGTTGCGGTGCGGCGAGACGACCAGACGCCCGGCGGCGGCGTCCCAGTGCAGCCACGCGTCGTGCCCGTGGTGGTTCGCACCCGCGGCCCGCGCCGCGGCCGACCGCGCGGCGCACTGCCCCTCGCGCTCGAGGTCGTAGAACCACCCCTTGGTCACGCGGAACGGCCCGCCGGACTGCCCCGGCACGTCGATGTCGACCGCGAGCATGCGCGACGACGCGTCCGGGTCGTCCCACACCGCGGTGATCGCCGCACCGTCCACGACGGCCGGCAGCGTCCCGGCGTCGTCGGGCCAGACCTCGGCGAACGCGCGCGTGGGGCGCGTCGTCGCGGACGCGGGTGCGGTGGCGGCGGGCTCCCCGGCCGCAGCCGCGGGCGTCTCCGCCTCCGGAGCGGCCACCGGCTCCGGCAGCTGCGCCACGACCGCGCGCGCCGCGACGACCGCGCGCGACGCCCCGCCGCGCCCGGCCAGCGCGCGCACGCCCGGCAGCGCGAGCACGCCCGCGTCGGCGACGCCCGCCGCGACCGCGGCCTCGACCTCGGGCAGCAGCGCCTGCACGGCCTCGGCGACGTCGGCCGTGCCCGCGAGCATGCGCGGTGCGCGCAGCGACGCCGCGACCACGTCGTCGAGCACGGGCCACACCACCGCGAGCAGACCCTCGCCCGCGAGCTCGCGCAGCGCACGGGCCAGCGCCGCGAGGTTCGACGGCGTCTCGGCCCAGTCCAGCAGGCGCACGTCGGGCACGCCGGGGCGCAGCAGCCCGCGCTCCCACGCCTCCATGACGGCCGTCGTGCCGTCGGGCGCCGCGACCGCGTGGAACCCGCGCTGCGCGCCCAGCAGGTTGACGGCCGTGCCGGGCGGCAGCGGCGTCGCGCGCCGCACGGCCTGCCGCAGCACGAGCCCGGACGCCGCGTCCTCGGCCGCCCCCACGGCACGCCCCGCGGCGTCGCCCCAGGTCGGGAACGTCTCGAACCCCGGGTGGGAATGCCGGTTGGCGCCGACGCGGCGGGGGAACGCGTCGAGCGACGCGGGCACGGCCGGCGTCGCGGGCGTCCAGCGTCGCCACTGCGGGTCGATCTCGAGCGCGGGCTCGCGCACGGGGTCGGTGAGGTGGCGGCGCAGCGCGGGGCCGGCGGCGACGCCCGCGTCGGTGCCGTCCTGCAGCACCACCGGCACGGGCAGCGCGTCGAGCGCCGCGAGCACGTCGTCCGTCACGAGCGCGCCGTCGGCGCGCAGCATCGCGAGGAACAGGTCCGCCTCGGCGGCGGCGGCCCCGGCGTCGGCGTACGCGCGCAGCCGCACCACCAGGTCCGCGGGGTCGATGCGCAGGTCCACCCACGTGGGCGTCGACAGCAGCACCGGGGCCGCACCCAGGCGCGCGACGACCGACGCCTCGCGCGCGTGCAGCACGTCCCAGATCAGCGGGTTGGCGTTCCACCGCTCGGGGTCGGCGGGCCGGTCGGTCAGCGGGGACGGCTCGCCCGCGATCCACGACGGCACGCACCGCAGCCCCGCGACCCACGACGTGCGGACCCCGCCCAGCGCGGTGCGGGCCGCGGCGACGTCGGCGTGCGCGACCGCGTTCGCGAGCGCGAGGAACCGCTCGACCTCGACGTCGACCACGCCGTCGGGCCGCCCCGTGAGCGTCGCGGCCGCGGCCGTGAGCGCGGCGGCGGACGGCTCGCCGACGTCGAGCCGGGGCACCTCCCACACGGGCGGCGGGTCCTGCCACAGGCCGCCGACGGGCGTGTCGTCCTCGGCGTCGTCCGGGTCCGCCGTCATGCCCCACGCGTCGGCGAGCGCCGTGGCCGCGCGAGCGAGCGTGCGGTCGGTGCCGCTCGTGTGCGGCAGCACGAGGGGGGCGACGGCCGCGACCACGTCGTCCGACGGCCGGGGGCGGCGCGCCGCCTCGGCGAGCAGCAGGCGCAGCACCTTCTTGGTCCGCACCAGCAGGCTCACGGTCAGCACGTCGGCCAGCAGGTCGTCGTCGACGCCCGCGACGAGCGCGGGGGCGATCGCCTCGACGACCGCCGAGTCGCCGTGCGCGAGCGCCGGCACCAGCGCGTCCGCGTGGGGCACGAGCGCGCCGCCCGTGACGCCGAGCGGACCGGTGAGCACCTGCGCCCACGCCTTGCGGTCGCCGGGGCGCTGCGCGGAGTCCAGGGCCGCGAGCACGAGCGTCACCGCCTCGTCGTGGTCCAGCAGCCCCTGCTCGACGGCGGCGGGCACGACGGCGCCGAACGGTCCGGTCGCGGGCACGCCCAGCGCGACGGCCTGCCGCACGTGCTCGGGCAGGCGCCGCGTGACGACCTCCGGCGGGCACCAGCCGCGCTCGCGCGGGAACAGCTCGCCCTCGCCCGTCAGCGCACCCTGCGCGTAGACGGCCCAGTCCCGCAGGTACTCGACCGACGCCGGGACGGGCAGGTCGTGCAGGTCCACCAGGCGCACCACCGCGCCGGCGTGCACGCTCGTCGAGTGCTCCCACAGCCGCCGGTCCGCGCGGCACGCGGCGTCGACGAACCGCTCGGCGAACCGCGGCCCGCGTACCGCGAGCAGCCGCGTCGCCCGCTCGTCGTCGACCGCCTGCGTGCCCGGCAGCAGCGCTGCCGACCGCTTCGCGTCGACCCCGACGCGCACGGCGAACACCGCGAGCATCGTCCGGTCGACGTCGATGCCGCTGATCCAGCCGTACGTGTTTCCGTCGATGTGGCCCCACGCACCCCACTCGCCCTTCGCGAGCCCGGCGCGCGCGACGCGCTGCTGCTCGGGCGTGCCCAGCGGCAGGGTCTCGACGTCGTCGAGGGTCGCGCGGTCCCAGCCGAGCGTGCGGAACACGTCGACGGCGGCGGCGAGCGCGGGGTTCATGCGTGGTCCTCCGTGAGGATCTGGACGGCCAGGACGTGCGCGCACGGGCCGCGGCCCGTGCCGTGCGTGAGGAACCACGGGCAGGTGCAGCGCGCGCCGCCGCCGTCCCGCGCGACGTGGTGGTCGGGGGAGCCGGGCGTGCGGCTGCGCACGGTCCACCCGTCGTCGACGCGCACGACGGCGCCGTCGGCGACCAGGCGCCGGGCGCCGACGAGGCGCGGGTTGTCCTTCTCGACGCGCGCGGGGTCGTGCGGCAGCTCGCGGTGGAACCAGGCCGCGTCGTGCAGGTCCCAGCCGATGCGCCCGTCGGCCGCGAGCACGGCCAGCGCGGCCCGCACGCGCGCGTCGTCGAGCGCGGACTCGCGGGCCAGGCGCGGCACGTCGACCACGGGCTCGAACGCGAGCAGCGCCGCGACCAGGTCGGCGTCCTCCGCGACGGACGCGCCCGCGAGCGCCACCAGCAGCGACCCCTCGCCCGAGTGGCCCCGCCACGCCTCGTCCGTGAGCCCGAGCACGAGACGCGCACCGGGCAGCGCGAGCTCGACGGCCGCGGGCCCGGGCACGGCGCCGCCGTGCACGGTCATGCCGGTGACGTGCGTGAGCAGCCGCTTGGCCGCGCTCAGGCGGTGCAGCCCGGCCACGTGCACACCGCCGCGCGTCGGTCGCGCCGCCACGCGCACGCCGGTCGGCCCGGCGACGACCCAGCCCGTGCGACCCGTGCCGGTCGCGGCGGGGAGCGCCGCGACGAACGCGCGCGCGTGCGCGGCACCGACCGTGAACGCGGGCGCGAGCCCGTGGTGCAGCTCGGCGACGTTCCCGAGCGCGCGCACCCAGCGCCCGGGCATCTCGACCGGCCGCTCGACGACCGTCTCCTGCGGGCTCGACACGCTCAGGCCGCCGCGGCCGACGTCGAGGTGCAGCAGCCGCTCGCGGCCCACGCGGGACAGCGCCGTGCGCGTCGCCAGGCCGATGTCGACGTTCGTCGTGCCGTGCGACGCCTCGCCCGAGTCGAACGCGTCCGGCAGCAGGTCGAGCCGCGCGTAGACGCTGTTGCACGCCGAGAAGCACTCGGCGCGCAGCCGGTCCCCGTGCGCCGTCAGCACGGGGTCGCGCTGCGTGGTGGGCGTGTACTGGAAGTACCGGGTCGCGGTGACGTCGGCCAGCGTCAGCAGACCCCGCGCGAGCACCTGCGGGTGCGCCGCGAACCCGTGGAAGAAGCTGGGGTCGGCCACCAGCCCGGCGGGCGTCAGGGCGGGGGCCAGGCCGAGGGTCAGACCGTCCTCGCCCAGGTGGGAGGCCTGCGCGAACGTGCGGGTGGTCACGGCCGCGAGTCTAGGGAGCGGCGCCGACTCGGCCCAGGGCGGGGACTCGCGTTCACCCGTGCGGTGCGGCCGCTGTGGTCACGTGAGGTGGCGCGGTCACGTGGGGTGGCGGGGTCACGTGAGGCGGAGCCGTCACGTGAGGTCCTGCCGGTGCGCGTGCGGCACCGCGGGCAGGTGCGTGAGGTCGACGTCCCACGTGCCGTCGCGCGCGACGCGCCACGTGCCCGTGTCGACCATCTCGTGCCAGCGGGCCACGCGCTGCGCGAGGGGCGAGCGTGCGACGTGCAGGGGGTGCGCGTGCGGGTCGTGGCGGAACGTGTCCGGGCCGGGACGCGACCCGTCCAGCACGAGCGGCAGCGCGTGCCCGTGCACCGCGACCACCCAGTGCGCCTGCCACGTGCGGCGGTCGCCGCGCGCCTCGGCGAGCGACGCCTCGTGGTACTCCCGCGAGCGGCGCAGGCTCGCGTCGAGCGGGGCGAACTCCTGCCCGGGCGCGAGGTGCGCGGGCGGCTGCCCGGCGGCGGTGGCGGCGCCGTCGCGCCACGTCCAGAGCGCGGCGACGTCCTCGCTCAGGTCGTAGCCGTGGTGCGCCGCGAGCGCGACCGCCTCGGCGTAGGCGAGGCCGGGCCGCAGCCGCCCGGCGACCACGGCCCCCAGGGAGACGAGCCGCGCGGCCCAGTCCTGCAGCGCCGCGTGCACCTCGGCCGCGCTCACCGCGGCCCGTCCCCGGGCGCGCCGGCGCGGCGGCGTGCGACGTGGTGCCGACGACCCTCCACCCGGGCACTCCTTCGCGCGCGTTCGTGACGTGCGGGACGTCGTCGGCCACGCAGCGGGACGACACCGTGGCACACGCGCCCGCCCCGGCGGAGGCCGTTCGCGGGTGAGACACCCGGACGGGGCACGGCAGGGGGTACCAACGCCTACCCGAACGGTCCCTTTCTGGACGGTCAGCACGCTGCGTGGCCCGTCCGCAGGCCCGACGGCCCCGGGTGACCGACGTGATCCGGGCCACGTCGGGCCGGATCGGTTTGGGCTCCTGGCCGGTGGGCCTGTACAGTTCTCGACGGCTCCTCGGGGCCGTGCGCCCGTAGCTCAATGGATAGAGCATCTGACTACGGATCAGAAGGTTGGGGGTTCGAGTCCCTCCGGGCGCGCAGTTCGGATGCGAGCCCGGCACCGATGGTGCCGGGCTCGTGTCACGTCCAGCAGGCTCTCCCACGGTCCGCGCCACCGGCGCGACCGGTCCGCCCCCGACGTCGGGTGCGCGGTGAATCGCCTGCGACCGGCCGCGACCCGTGCGCACCCCTGCGCGCCGTGGCCACGCCCGCGGCACCCCGCCGCCGGGCACGCACAGCACCGCGCGCCGCCACGGCGAGCGCGCGCAGGAACGGAACCACCCCCATGAGCACGACCGTGGCGCGTCCGCGCCCGACCACCTCTGCACGCCCGGGCCGCCGCCCGGTGCACCACCGACCCACCCTCCGTCGCGTCTCGCAGGACGCGGGCGCGCGTCGCGCGCTCGTGCTGCTCGAGCTGTCCCAGCACGGCCCGTGCGACGTCCCGACGCTCGCGGAGCGCTGCGCGCTGCCCGCCGAGACCGTCGCCGCGCACCTGCGCGACCTCGCCGAGGCGGGGTTCGTCGTCGCCGACGGCCGCCGTTGGGCGGCCGTGTCCCTCGTCGAGCGCGAGCGCGCGCGGGGGCTGCCCGTCGGGTGACCGGCGGCGGCTCAGCCGCCCAGGTCGGCCACGAGCCGCGCGAGGACGTCGGTGCTCACCCGCACCGTGCCGTCCGGTGCCGTGTGCGTGACCGGCGTCAGCCGGCCGTCGGGCGTCCGCAGGTGCACGTGAGGCGGGTAGGGCACCTTGCCGCGTGGCGAGGACGTGGTGACCCAGTCGAGCAGCCCGCGCGCCGCCGTGACCACGCTCGCGCCCGTCACCACGTGGAACGCGAGCGCGTCGGCGTGCGCGACTGCCACCAGCGTGCCGAGCGGCGCGTCCGTCCCGATCGCCGTGAGGATCGCGTCGAGCACGTGCAGCCGGCTGGGCGCCAGCCCGTCGCCCGTCGTGAGCAGGTGCAGCTCGACGCCCCCCTTCAGCCCGATGCGGTGGTGCTCGGGGCCGCGCAGGAGCCGGACGGCGTCGAGGGCCGAGGCTCCGACGGCCTCCCAGCCGCCGTGCTCGGCGGGGTCGCGCACCACGCGGGCCTCGCGGTCGACCACCACCACCAGGCACGCCCGCAGGTGCGGTGACAGCAGCGCGCCCGCCTCCTCGCCCAGCAGCCCGGCAGGGATGACGCCGGCGACCAGCCGACGCTCGAGCGCGGCGAGCGCGTGCGGCGGGGGCGGTGCCTGCGGGACGAGGCGCGCGACGAGCTGCGCCACCGTGGCGGCGCGTCGTTCCGGTGCGACCGCCTCGGTGACGCGGACCACCTCCCGCAGGTCCACGGTGACGCCCGTGGCGGTCGTCACCGCGTGGGCGGTGTGCGTCACGGGCGGGTGGCCGCGACCTTCGAGCGCACGCGTGACCTCGATGCGCAGCACGAACGCGTGCATCCGCGTCAGCGGCGGCAGCCACGGGTCCGGGTCTCCGACCGCGTCTTCCGGGGGGAGGTCGAGGAAGCCCTCGGGCGGAGGTGGGGGCGTGGGACGCGCACGGCGCCAGAAGGGTGGCACGGCAGGATGCTAGGGCCACCTCCGCCTGCCTGGCCGGGACCTCCGGCGGCTACGCCCGTGCCGCCCGCCGCGCCGCGGCGCGCAGCAGCAGCACCCCCGCCCCGCCCAGCACGACCCACGTGACGACCTGCACCGCCCAGAACGCGCCGTCGCCCAGCTCGGCCGCGGGCGTCACGAGGTTGGACGCGTACACGAGCGTCGTGTTGAGGAGCGCGTGCGCCCACGCCGCGGGCCACACGGACCCCGACAGCGCCCGCGCGGCGCCGATCACGAGCGCGGCCACCAGCAGGTTGACCATCGAGGCCACGACGTCGCGCCCGGTCATGTCGCCGCCCGCGCGGTAGGCCAGCAGCAGCGGCAGGTGCCACAGCGCCCACAGCGCGCTGATGCCGACGGTCGCGCGCACCAGCCCGTACCGGGCGAACGTGGTGTGCAGGGCGCCGCGCCACGCGATCTCCTCGCCCGTGACGGTGAGCATCGCGACGAGCGCGAACGGCAGCACGAGCGGTGCGAGGGCCGCGGCGTCGTCGGTGGGGCGCCACGCGACGAGCCCCGTCGCGACCCCGACGGCCGTGGTCACGGCCGGCACCGCGACGAACACCGCGAGCAGCAGCCCCGCCGTGCGCAGCACGCGTCCGGTGCGCAGCGGGCGGACCGCCGCCCACCGCCAGAACGGCGTGCGGCGCCCGGTGCCGAGGTGCGCGACGAACGCCGCGAGCGTGGGCGCCCACGACAGCAGCGGCACCGTCGCGTTGAACGCGTCGGCGTCCGCACCGGCCACGGCCAGGGGCACGAGGACGGCCGCCGTGATCGCCGTGAGGGTGCCGACGAACCACGTGAGCACGCGCCGCGGGTCGCGGTCCGGCGTCGGGGCCGTCACGGGCGGGGCACCGGGCACACCGCCGGGCAGGTCGTCGGGGACGGGCGCGGTGCCCTCGGGTGCGCGGGTGTCCCGTGCGGTCATGGTGCTGCTCTCCTCGCCGGGCCGCGGCGGCCCTCGGGTCGACGCTCCCAGCCGCGCACCGGCCCGCACCTCACCCCGCGCGGCGGGCGGCCCTCACCCCGCGGGGTGAGCGGGACCGGCCAGGCCGTTCTCGTACGCGTAGATCACGGCGTGCACGCGGTCGCGCAGGTCGAGCTTGGTGAGGACCGCGCGCACGTGCGTCTTCACGGTGTTCTGCGTGAGGTGCAGCGCGGCACCGATCTCGCCGTTGGAGCGCCCGGCGGCGATGAGGTCGAACACCTCGCGCTCGCGGGGCGACAGCCGCGCGACCGCGTCGGGCCGGGGCGCCGGCACGCGCCGCACGTGCTCGACGAGCGACGCGGCCACGGTCGGCGCGAGCGCCGCGCTGCCGGCCGCGACGTCGCAGATCGCCTCGACGAGCGTCTCGGGGCGCGCGTCCTTGGTGAGGTAGCCGCTGGCCCCGGCGCGCAGCGCGGCCAGCACGAGCTCGTCGAGGTCGAACGTCGTGAGCGCGAGCACGCGCGTGCGAGGGCGCAGCCGCACCACCTGCGCGGTCGCCGCGATGCCGTCGAGCACGGGCATGCGCACGTCCATGAGGACGACGTCGACGTGCTCGCGCAGCACCGCGTCGACGGCGGCGCGCCCGTCCCCGACGGTCCCGACGACCTCGACGCGCGGGTCGGCGCCCAGCACCGTCGCGAGCGAGAGTCGCAGCAGCTCCTGGTCGTCGGCCAGCAGCACGCGCACCGGGCCGGTCACGCGGCACCCACCGTCGGCAGCCGCGCGCTCAGCGTCCAGCCGCCCGCGTCCGTGCCCCCGCGCTCGACGTCGAGCGTGCCGCCCGCGGCCGTGACCCGGCGCTCCGCCGCCGCGAGTCCCGAGCCCGTGCCGGCGCGCACGCCGGCGTCGTCGGCCGCACGCGGTCCCGCGCCGCCGTCGTCGCTCACCCGCACCCGCACCGCGTCGGCGTCGCGTTCGGCGTCCCAGTCCACGTGCACCTCCACGGTCAGCGGCGGCGCGACGTGCCGCAGCGCGTTGGTCAGGCCCTCCTGCACGAGCCGCACGAGCGCCGACTCGGCGTCGGCCGGCAGCGCGCGGCGCTCGCCCTGCTCGGTCAGCGTCACCCGGTGCAGCGGCGTGGCCGCGGCCGCGACGAGCGCCGGCAGCCCGTCGAGCGACGGCACGACGTCACCGGCGGCGGCGGGCGGCGCGTCGAGCACGCGCAGCATGCCGCGCAGCCCCAGCAGCGCCGAGCGCGCGGTGTCCGCGACCTGCGCGAGCGCCTGCGCGGTCGCGGGCTCGCGCGTGCCGACGCGCGCCGCCTCGGCCTGCGCGACGACGAGCGTGAGGGAGTGCGCGATGACGTCGTGCAGGTCGCGGCGGATCTCGGCGCGCTCGGACCGCCGCGCCGTCTCGAGCCGCTCCGCCGCGTCGGCCGCCGCGCGCTCGCGCTGCGCACGCGCCGCCCGCGCGAAGCCCCACACGGCCACGACCGCGGCCAGCAGCAGCGCGGCCTCCAGCACGGGCAGCCACGACGACCCGGCGTCGGCCCCCGCACCACCCGCCGCCGCACCACCCGCCGCGCCTCCCCGTGCCCGGACCGCCGCGGCACCGGCCGTCAGCGCGACGCCGGCGACGCCGACCACGAGCGCGCGCCCCACCCAGGACCGCGGCCCCGCCACGACGACCCGCCACGACACCAGCAGGTAGCACGCGGACGACGGCAGCCACACACCGCTCGACCAGCCCGGCATCGGCACGAGCGCGAGCACCGCCATCGCCCCCGCGGCCGTGACGAACGCGCCGACGGGCCGCCGGTCGGCCCGCCACGCGGCGACGTGCAGCACGGCCGCCGCGCCGGCCACGACCAGCACGGGTGCGACGCCCGCACCGCTGAGCGCCATGACGACGAGCAGCGCGAGCGTCGCGCACGGCACGACCGTCGCCGACAGCAGCACGAGCAGCTGCCACACGGGGTCCGGTCGGGTGCGCACGGCACCAGTGTCCCGCCCCGGTGCCGCGCGCCCGGCGTCCGACGTCCTCGGGCCCGGGGTCAGCGCGGGGTCAGCCCGGGGCCGGCACGCGTCGCCCGCGCGCGACCGCCGCGTCCCGCCGCCGCCCGTGCTCGCGCACCGGCCGCTCGACGAGCCACCAGCTCGCGGTCGCCGCTGCGATGGTCGCGACCGCACCGACCGGCCCGGCCGCGACGCCGAGCTCGGGACGCAGCCACATCGTCAGCGGGTAGTTCCACAGGTACGCGGCGTACGAGACGGTGCCCAGCGCGACGAGCGGCGTCAGCCACCGCGGCGTGCGCAGGTGCGTGCGGCCGGCGTGCACGAGCACGACCGTCGCGACGGACACGGCCGGCGCCACCACGAGGTAGGTGGCCGCGTGCCCCCGCACGTCGACCACGGACAGCACGGCCAGCAGGAGCAGCGCCGCCACGACCGCGACCCGACCGGTCGCCGCGCGCGCCCACCGGTCCTGCGTCACGCGCGCCAGGCCGCCGATGACGAAGCAGACCAGCCACGACGTGGGCAGCGGGTACGCCGCGTCGGGCGTCGCGCGGAACCACGCGACCGTCGCGACCGTGAGCGCGAGCGCCGCGACGCCCGCGAGGACCAGGCCCGCGACCGTGCGCCGCGACCGCACCGCGAGCAGCACGACGAGCGGCCACACCAGGTAGAACTGCTCCTCGGTCGCGAGCGTCCACAGGTGGTAGATGGCCGGGCTGACGCCGACGAGCCCGACGTACGGGATGTTCGCGGTGTACGTCAGCGCGACCGCGACCGTGCGCGGCAGGGTCCCGCGGTCGCCGCCCAGCGGGTCGAGCGTGAGCGTCACCACGACGAACACCGCGACGAACGCGAGCAGCGCGGGTACGAGCCGCCGGATCCGCCGCCACCAGAACCGCCGCAGGTCGACGCGTCCCGTCGCGGCGGCCTCGTCCACGAGCAGCCCGGTGATGAGGTGCCCGGACAGCGCGAAGAACATGACGACGCCCACGACGCCCGCGCCGGGGAAGACGTCCGGCCACGCGTGCCGCAGGATCACCAGCGCGACGGCCGCACCGCGCAGGGCGTCCCACGCGGCGACCCGCGCACCCCCGCCGGCACCGGTCCCGGTGCCCCGGACCAGGACGCCGGGCGTCCCCGCGACCTCCGCGCCCGCCCCGCCGGTCACGGCGCCGCGGCGTGGTGCCGCGCGAGAGCGCCCGCCACCAGGTCGGCGAGCAGGTCGGCGTAGCTGGTCCCCGCGGCGGCGAACATCCGCGGCACCTGCGAGTGCGCGGTCATGCCCGGCATGGTGTTGACCTCGTTGAGCACGGGGCCGTCGGCCGTGAGGAAGAAGTCGACGCGGGCCACGCCGTCGCAGCCCAGCGCGTCGGTCACGGCCAGCGCGGCGTCCGCGATGGCCTGTGCCTCGTCGTCGCTCAGGTCGGCGGGCACGACGAAGCGCGCGCTGCCGTCGTACTTGGTGGTCGTGTCGAACACCGCGCCAGCGTGCAGGATCTCCAGCGGCGGGGACGTCACGGTCGTGCCGTCCGCGCGGCGCAGCACCGCGACGTCCACCTCGCGGCCCACGACGACCTCCTCGACGAGCACGCGCGCGTCGATCGTCAGCGCGGTCGCGACGGCCTCGTCGAGCTCCTCGCGCGTCGCGACCAGGCGCACGCCGTGGCTCGACCCGCTCGCGACGGGCTTGACGACGGCGGGCAGCGCGACGCCGTCCAGGGCCGCCCCGGTCGCACGCACGACGCGCCCGCCGGCGACCGCGACGCCCTCGGCCGCGGCGACGAGCTTGGTCACGGCCTTGTCCATCGCGATCGCGCCCGCGCCGACGCCGGAGCCGACGCACGCGATCCCGATGACGTCGGCGAGCGCGGCGAGCGTGCCGTCCTCGCCGTGCGGGCCGTGCACGGCGGGCAGCAGGACGTCGCACGACGCGATCACGGCGACCGCCTCGTCGACGGGCAGCGCCAGGCCGTCCGCCGACCACGCGCCGTCGCGACCGATCGTCAGCGGCACCACGTCGTGCGTGGGCGCGAGGGCGGCCGCGGCCGCCGCGGCGCTCGCGAGCGACACGTCGTGCTCGACGTTCGCGCCGCCGCCGACCACCGCGACCCGCGTGCGGCGCGCGCCGTCCGCGACGGGCTCGGAGGGTGCGTCGGTGAGGGTCATCGGGACTCCTGGAGGTCGGTGCCGGCGGACGGTGCGGCCACGGTGCGGCGCTCGAGGCGCGCTCCGAGGCCCGTGAGGATCGCGTGCGGGAGGGAGTCGGCCCAGCGGGCCCACTCGGCGAGCGTGGGGGCCGGCTCGTCGGCGCCGCCGGGGGCGGGGGCGTCGGCGCCGATCACGGTCGCCACGTCGCCGGGGGCGACGGGCAGGTCGCCCGCGTCGACGACGACCTGGTCCATCGAGATCCGCCCGACGAGCGGGCGGCGCCGGCCGTGGAGCAGCACCTCGGCCCGCCCGGACGCCTGGACGGGCAGCCCGTCGGCGTACCCCAGGGGCAGCAGCGCGAGGCGCGTGGGCGCCGACGTCCGGTGCGCGTGGTCGTACCCCACGCCCGTGCCGGCGGGCACGTCGCGCACCTGCACGACCGGTGCGGTGACGTGCGCGACGTCACGCAGCACCGACGTCCGCCCGCTCGGGTCGATGCCGGCCAGCCCGGCGCCCACGCGCACGAGGTCGAGCACGGAGCCGGGCACGCCGAGCACGCCCGCGGTGGCCGCGAGGTGCCGTACGGCCGGGTGCAGGCCCGCCGCGCTCGCCTGCGCGACGCCGTGCGTGAGACGCGCGAGCGCGGCGGCGTTCTCGGGGTCGTCGGGGTCGGCGGCGCACGCGAGGTGCCCCATCACGCCGACGACGTGGACGGTGCCCTCGCGCTCGGCGTCGGCGGCCGCCGCGCAGAGCCGCGCCCACTGCTCGGGCGGGCAGCCGTCGCGCGCCGTGCCGCAGTCGAGGTACAGGTGGACCATGACGCTGCGGCGCAGCCGCCGGGCCGTGGCGCGCACCGCGTCGAGGTGCGCGAGGTCGGGCACCGCGAGGTCGACGCCGAGCAGGACCGCGGGGGTGAGGTCGGCGTCGGGTGCGTCGAGCCAGCTCAGCACGGGCGCGGTGACGCCTGCGGCGCGCAGCGCGGACGCCTCGGTGAGCGTCGTCACGCCCAGCGACCGCGCGCCGTGCGCGAGGGCGGTGCGCGCCAGGTCGACCGCGCCGAGCCCGAACCCGTCGGCCTTGACGACGGCCATCAGGTGAGGGGCGCGTGCGGCGAGCAGCCGCGTGTTGTGCGCGACCGCGTCGAGCCGCACCGTCAGCACGGGGCGGGCCCGCAGCCCGGGGACGACCGCGACGGGACCCGTGAGCGTCACGCGCCCACCGGTCCGTACAGCGCCCCCGGGGCGCCGGTGACCAGGGCCCAGTAGCGGTCGCCGTGGCTCCAGTGCCACCACTCGGTGGGGTAGTTGACGAACCCGGCGCCGCCGAGCGCGGCCGCGAGGGTGTCGCGCAGCGCGCGCGACGTGGGCGGCACGTGCGCCGCGGTGAAGCAGCGGCCCTCGCTCTCCTCGGGCGTCGCGTCGAGCGGGCAGCCGAGGTCCAGCTCGACGCCGTCGTCGTCCACGAGGGTCACGTCGACCGCGGCGCCGGCGACGTGCGGCGCGACGGCGACGGGGGACACGTAGCGGCTCGTGAGCCGTGCGACCTCGTCGGGGCCCGCCCCGGGGTGCGCGGCCTCGACGGTCGTGGCGTACCGCGCGGCGATGGCGGCCTGGGCGGTGGGGCTGCGCCACCCCTCCGACAGGGCGAGGTGCGTGCCGGCGGGCAGCGCGGCCTGCGCGAGCGCGAGCCGCCGCGCGACGTCGGCGCGGACGCGCAGCGCCGAGGCGGGGGTGCCGGGGCGCAGCGGTCGGATCCCGGCGGGGACGAGGGGCTCGCCGTGGTCGGCCACGGTCACGGCCGCGACCCTCGGGTCGCTCAGCAGGAGCATGTCGTCACAGGCCTTGAGCATAGCGACGACGGTAGAGAGCGACGGCCCGCGGCGGATCCGACCCCGGTCGCGTGGTCGACCACGTGATCGGGCGGGGGCGTCCACCCGCAGGATGACGTGCCCGGCCCCGCGGCGGCACCGCGTCGTGTCAGCGACCGCCCCCGCCGTTGTCACCGAGTGCCTTGACCCTCGGGTGCCCGGCTCGCTAGCGTCTCAGCCACTTACCGCTCGGTAAGCGATCTGGTGGCGTCGAGGGCGACGTCGGGCCGGGGGAGCGCGAGGGCCCGCGCGCACGGCACCACCGAGACCAGGCGCCGGTCCGTCGGGCCGGCCCGAACCGGAGGTCCTCGTG
>NZ_LNTD01000038.1 GCF_001462455.1 Cellulomonas sp. B6 | reverse complement strand
CCACGGGGTGCCTTCCGGGCGGGGCGGTCGACGGGCCGCCGGGGTGTCGTCGGGTGGCGCGGCGGCGCCGCTGCGTGCGGGACCCCGGCCGCCGCCCAGGATAGGGCGGGCACGGCCCCCGCCGCCCGGACCGTCCGGGGCCCGGGCACGACGCACCTGGACGCGCGGTCTTGTTAGGGCAGCCTCACCTGATCTACGGTGGGGTCCTGACGTTCTGTCAGCAACCGTCGCGACGCCGTCGCACCCGGACCGAGGAGCCCGCCATGACCGCACAGACCGACGAGCGGCACCCCGCGACCGCGGACGTGCCCCTGTCCGCCGCGCTGCGTGCCGGGACGCGCGCGGACCACGAGGCGGCCGAGCGCTCGTCGTTCGTCGAGCACCTCGTCGACGGCCGCCTGCCGCTCGCCGGGTACGCCGATCTCGCCGCCCAGCAGCACGCGGTCTACCGCGCGCTCGAGGCCGCGGGCGACCGCCTGCGCGCCGCGGGCGCCGACGGCGGCCTGGTCTTCGCCGAGCTCGAGCGCGTCCCGGCCATCGAGGCCGACCTCGCGCACCTGCACGGGCCCGACTGGCGCGCGCACGTGCGCGTGCTGCCCGCGACCGCCGCGTACGTCGCCCGGCTCGAGGAGGTCGGCGACGACCTGCCCCGCTACGCCGCGCACGCCTACACGCGCTACCTCGGCGACCTGTCGGGCGGGCAGGTGCTCAAGCGCATGATCCAGCGGCACCACGGGCTCGACGGCGACGGCGTGTCGTTCTACGACTTCCCGCAGATCCACAAGCTCAAGCCGTTCAAGGACGTCTACCGCGAGCAGCTCGACGCGCTGGACCTGACGCCCGCGCAGCGCGACGACGTGGTCGAGGAGGCCCGCCTCGCGTTCCGTCTCAACCGCGCGATGTTCGCCGACCTGGGTGCGGTGCACGGGACCGACTGACGCTCAGCCGCCGAGGGCGCCGGTCGCCGACGGCGCGTCCGCACCGGGCGCCGTCGGCGCGTCGTCGTCCGGCCGGTCCTCACCGTCCGCAGCGGCACCGTCGGCAGCGGCACCGTCCGCAGCGGCGCGCCGGACCCGGCCGCCGCCGCGCAGCCCCACGACGACCGCCCCCGCGACCACGACGAGCAGCAGCGCGAGCGCCGACCACGGGACGGCCGCGACGGACGCCGCGGCGCGGTCGGCCGCGAGGTCTCCCCCGCCGATGCCGACCGTCTCCCCCGTGACGGCCACGGTCGCCGTCAGCACGAACGCGGGCAAGACGTCCGGCACCTCGACCGCGGCCTCGACCGTCGAGCCCGCGAGCACCTCCGGCAGCTCGGTCACGACGTCACGCGCGCCGACCCCGCCGGGGCCGGCCACGCCCACCGACGCGACCGGGAGCACGCGCACGTTCCCGGTGTTCGTGACGGTGTACGTGACGACCGCGCGGCCGCTGCCCGCGGGGTTGGCGGTGCCCTGGTAGCGCACGCGGACGTCGTCGACGCGCAGCCCCGGGACCAGCTCACCCGCGACGCGCGCGTGCACGCGCAGCGCGAGCCGGTTGTCGCGCGCGACGGTCGCCCCGGTCGCGGCCGACAGGTAGGACGTGACGACACCCGCCGCGTGGTCGCCCGGCGACGCGTCGGCCGGCACCGCGATCGTGAACGGGACGGTCAGGGACGCGCGCGGCCCGACGACGACGTCGTCACCGGGCACGTCCAGGGTCAACCAGCTGCCGAGACCCGCGGCGGGGGCGTCGGCCGGCAGCAGGTCCAGGTGCCCGGCGGGGGTCGTGAACGCGTCGGTCGCGTAGGCGTCGAGCGGGAGCTCGGCGTCGGTGAGGTTCGTGACGACGACGGCGTCGTGGACGACGTCGCCGGGCGCGACCTCGTAGGCGAAGTTGGCGCGGCCCGTGCCGAGGGGTCCGTCGGCGGGCGCGAGCGACCACGTGACGTCACCCGTGGCGGCGACGACCGGCGAGGCCACGGCGGCGGGGGCGGACGCGACCGCGGGGCCCGCGGCCCCGGCGAGGAGCACGGCGGGGACGACGAGCGCGGCGAGCGCGCGGACGAGCACCCGGGGGGCGCCGCGGACGGCACCCCCCGGGGT
>NZ_LNTD01000037.1 GCF_001462455.1 Cellulomonas sp. B6 | reverse complement strand
CACCCGCACGCCGGCCGCCCGCGTGTCGTTCCCGCGCGTCGTGCGCTCGGAGTGGATCAAGCTCTGGAGCGTCCGCTCGACGTACTGGACGATCGGCATCACGCTCGCGGTGCTCGTGCTGCTCGCGTGGGCCATGGCCGCGGCGTTCTCGTTCGCCGGCTTCAACGGCGAGCCCGGCTCGGCGGCCATCGTCTACAACGTGCTCGCCCCGGGCCAGATCTTCGGCGCCCTCACCCTCGTGGTCGTCGCAGCACTCGTCGTGACGGGCGAGTACGGCACCGGGCAGATCCGCTCGACGCTCACCGCGGTCCCCACACGTCTGCCCGTGCTGTGGGCCAAGGCGCTCGTGGTGCTCGTCGTCACGTTCGCCACCGCGGCGATCGGGACCGTGCTGCAGCTCCTGCTGGCGGGCGCTCTCGAGCCGGCGATGCGACCTGACTGGTCCGACCCCGAGATGCTCCGCATCGTGCTCGGCACGCCGCTGTACATCGCGACGGTCGCGCTGCTCGGGTTCGCCGTCGGCGCGCTGCTGCGCAACACCGCCGCGACGATCGCGATCGTCATCGGCTTCGTGCTGGTGATCGAGAGCGTGCTCAACCTCATCTCGTGGAAGCCGCTCGAGTGGGTCCGCCCGTTCCTGCCGTCGTCGGCGGGCGCCCGGCTCTCGACCCCCGAGGAGTTCCTCGAGATGACGAACCAGATGTCGAACCAGGCCGTCGACCTCAGCCCGTGGCAGGGGTACGCGGTGCTGGTCGGCTGGGTCGTGCTGCTGGTCGCCCTGGCGGCCGTGCGGCTGCGCACGCGCGACGCCTGAGGGGGCGTCCGCGCGACGACGACGCGGCGCACCACCGTCCTGGAGGGGGACGGCGGTGCGCCGCGTTCGTGCGTCCGGAGGCTCGTGCGTCCGGGGGCTCGTGCGTCCGGGGGCTCGTGCGTCCGGACGCGCGTGCTCGGGCGTGCGGGGCTCGGGCCTCCGGTGCCGGGCCGTCAGGCCGCGTGCGCGCCGTGCGTGCCTTCGGCCCCGGCGCGCGCCTCGCGCCGCGCCGCCCGCCGCGCACCCGCGCGCAGCCGCGCCCGCTCGACGAGCGTGTAGAGCACCGGCACGAGCACGAGCGTCAGCAGCGTCGAGGTGAACAGGCCGCCGATCACGACGATCGCGAGCGGCCGCGAGATGAACACGCCGCCGCCCGTGAGGCCGAGCGCCATCGGCACGAGCGCGAAGATCGTCGCCGCCGCGGTCATGACGATGGGCCGCAGTCGCTTGCGGGCACCCTCGGTCACGGCCTCGTCGAGGTCGCGGCCCCGCTCGCGGTACTGGTTGACGAGGTCGACCAGCACGATCGCGTTGGTGACGACGACGCCGATGAGCATGAGCACGCCGATCAGCGCCGGCACGCCCAGCGGCGTGCCGGTGACCAGCAGCCCCACGAGCGCCCCGGTCGCCGCGAACGGCACCGAGACCATGAGGATCACCGGCTGCAGGAGCGACCGGAACGTCGCGACCATGACGACGTAGACGATCGCGATCGCGATCAGCAGCGCGAGCCCGAGGTCGGAGAACGCGTCCTCCTGGTCGGCCGCGACGCCCGCGACCTCGACGCTCGCACCCGCGGGCACGTCGACGTCCTCGAGCGCGGTGCGCAGGCGCTGCGTGAGCGCACCGAGGTCCTGGTCCGCCGGGGTCGCCGAGACCGTGGCGGCGCGCTCGCCGTCGATCCGGGTCGTGGACACGGGCACCTCGACCTGCGCGACGCTCGCCACGGCGGTCAGCGGCACGACTCCCGTGGGCGTGGGCAGCACGAGCTGCTCGAGCTCGGCGACGCTCGCCGGCGCGGGCAGGGTCACGACCGTGACGTCGAGCGGGCCCGCGCCCAGGTCGACCGTGCCGACGGGCTGCGGCGACATGAGCCCCGCGACGGTGCCGACCACCTGGGTCTCCGTGAGCCCGGCCGCGGCGGCCGCCGCGCGGTCGACCGCGACCTGCACGGTCGGCTGGTCGGCCGCGAGGTCGTTCGTCACGTCGGTGGTGCCCTCGACGCCGGCCACGACGTCCCGCACGCGGTCCGCGAGCGCCGCGAGCTCGTCGGGGTCGTCGGACTGCACGACCACGTCGACGGTCGAGGACCCGAACGCCGCGTCCGCGCCGGCCACCACGACGTCACCGGCGGTGCCGGCGGGCAGGTCGGCGACGGCCGCGCGCACGTCGTCGGTGACCTCGGCGTTGTCGGAGTCCGCCGCGAGGGTGAGCGCGAACGTCGCGCGCAGCGCACCGCCACCCGCGAACGCGGCCTCGATCCCGCCCGACGAGCCGACCGTGGTCTGCACGGTCTCGACGCCGTCGACGTCGGCCAGCGCGTCCTCGACGACGCGCGCCGCGGCGTCCTGCGCCTCGAGCGACGTCGCCGGCGGGAACGTCTGCGTGACCGTGAGGGTGTCCTGCCCGGCGTCGCCGAGGAAGTTCGTCTCGAGCCGGGACGCGAGCCCGACCGTGCCGCCGAACACGACGAGCGCGGCGACGATCGTCACGACCGGGTGCGCGAGCGCGCCGCGCAGCGTCGCGAGGTAGCCGCGCTGCATCCACGAGCGGCGCTCCTTCGCCTCGGCCTCGGCGCGGACGCGCTCGGCCTGCGCGGGGTCGGCCGCGTCGGCGCGCACGAACCAGTACGCGAGCACCGGCACGATCGTCAGCGACACGAGCAGCGACGCCGCCAGGGCGATGGCCGTGGTGAACGCGAACGGCCGGAACAGCTCGCCGACCATGCCGCCGACCAGGCCGATCGGCAGGAACACCGCGATCGTCGCGACCGTCGACGCGGTGATCGCCGCGGCGACCTCGCGCACGGCCGTGACGATCGCGTCGCGCTTCGGCTCGCCGTACGACAGGTGCCGCTTGATGTTCTCGATGACGACGATCGAGTCGTCGACCACGCGACCGATCGCGATGGTCATCGCGCCGAGCGTGAGGATGTTGAGCGAGTACCCGGTGAGGCGCAGCCCGATGAACGTCACGAGCAGCGACAGCGGGATCGACACCGCCGACACCAGGGTCGAGCGCAAGGACGCGAGGAACAGCAGGATCACGACCACGGCGAACAGCAGCCCGAGCCCGCCCTCGGTGGCCAGGCCCTCGATGGACTCCTCGATGAACGGCGCCTGGTCGAACACCACGGCGACGTCGACGCCGTCGCCGAGCTGCGCGCGCAGGTCGTCGACCGCCTGCTGCGCGCCGTGCGACACGTCGACCGTGTTGCCCGCCGGGGTCTTCGTGAGCGCGACCGCGAGCGCGGGCTCGCCGTCGAGGCGCGAGAAGCTCGTGGCGGCCACGGGCGCGACCACGACGTCCGCGACGTCGCCGAGCGTCACGGGGCCCGCGGCGCCGAGCAGCGGCAGCGCGCGCAGGTCGTCGACCGACGTGATCGGCGAGCCCGCCTGCACCGAGAGCGTGCGGTCGCCGTCGTCGACCGTGCCCGTGGGCAGCACGACCCCGTTGTCCTGCAGCACGGTCTGCACGGCCGTGGGCGACAGCCCCGCCGCGGTGAGCGCGGGCAGGTCGAGCGTGATCGTCACGGCCTGCTCGGCGACACCCGTCACGGCGACGTCGCGCACGCCCGCGACCTGCTCGAGCCGCGGCGCGACGACGTCCTGCACGACGCGCGCGAGCGCGGCCTGCGGGTCCTCGCCCTCGCGCACGTCGTCGGGCGTGCCGGCGACCGCGAGCTGCACGACCGGGAGGTCGTCGATCGACCCGGTGAACACGCTGGGCTCGACGCCGTCGGGCAGCGACGAGCGGATGCGGTCGACCGCGCGCTGGATCTCCTGCGCGCGGGCGTCGACGTCGACGCCGTACGTGAGCTGCACGGTCGTCGTCGACACCGACGTCGCGGACGTCGAGGTCACCGACTCGACGTCGTCGACGGACGACAGCGCCTGCTCGATCGGCTCGGTGAGCTGCTGCTCGACCAGGTCGGGCGACGAGCCCGGGTCGACCGCGACGACCACGGCCGTCGGGATCTGCAGCGACGGGATGAGCTCCTGCTTGAGGGAGCCGAGGCTGAACCAGCCGAACACCGCGATGGCCACGGTGACCAGCGCGACGACGGAGCGGTTGGCCAGGGACAGCCGGGCGAGGCGGGACACGGTTCCTCCGGAGGCTCGCCGGCGGGCCGGCGGGGACGTCGACGGCACGGGCACGTCGAGGGTACGGCGGAGCGCCGCGGTCGGCGCCTGCCTGGGCAACGGCGGTCGGGAGCGCCGTGTTCCTGACACGGTGACGTGGTCCGCCTCACACCGGGGGCCGACCACCCCGCCGGGCGCGAGAGGCACCCGAGGTTAGGCTCGCCTCATGAGCTCCACCGGCCCGGCCGCCCTGCCCGTCGCCACCACCGGGCGCCCCGCGCCCGTCCTGGGCGAGGTGGTGCGGACGGAACGCCTCACGCCGCACCTCGTGCGCGTGGTGCTCGGCGGTCCGCCGATGCGACCGCTGACGCCGCCGACGTGCGCCGACTCCTACGTCAAGCTCGGCTTCGTGCCCGCGGGCGTGCTCGACGACTGCCCGCTCGCCCCCGACGGCCGCGTCGACCTCGCCGGGCTGCGTGCGCTGCTGCCCGCGGGCGTGCAGGCCCGGCAGCGCGCGTACACGGTCCGCGCGTGGGACGCCGCCGCGCACGAGCTGACCGTCGACCTGGTCGTCCACGGCGACGAGGGCATCGCCGGGCCCTGGGCGGCCACGACCACCCCGGGCGACCGCGTGCTCGTCCACGGCCCCGGCGGCGCGTGGGACCCGCGGCCCGGCGTCGACGCGCACCTGCTGGTCGGCGACGCGAGCGCGCTGCCCGCCGTCGCGGTGGGCCTCGAGCGGCTGCCGCGCGACGCGGTCGGCGCCGCGTTCGTCGAGGTGCACGGCCCCGACGACGAGATCACCCTCGAGGCGCCCGCGGGCGTGACCGTCACGTGGTTGCACCACGGCGACGCCCCCGCGGGTTCGACGCTGCCGGCCGCCGTCCGGGCCTGGGCCTGGCCCGCCGGCCGGGTCGGCGCCTTCGTGCACGGCGAGGCGGGCGCGGTCAAGGACCTGCGCGCCTACCTGCGCACCGAGCGCGGCGTCGCGCGCGAGGACCTGTCGATCTCCGGCTACTGGCGCCTGGGCGCCGACGACGAGGGCTGGCGCGCGGGCAAGCGCGCGTGGAACGCGCAGATCGAGGCGACGGAGGCGGCCGCGGGACTCGCCTGAGGCACCCGCCCGGCGCCGCACCACCGAACCGGGGACGGACCGCCGAGCGCGGTACGCCCACCGCCCCGTCGGGACCGGACCGGACCGGACCTGACCGGACCGGACCGCGAGCGCGGCACACGTTCCCCGAGTGCGGCACACGTGTGCACCGCGCTCGACGCACGAGTACCGCACTCGGGGGCGAGTACCGCGCTCGCGGTGCCGTGCACCGGTCGAGCAGCGCAGCCGAGCGGCCGTACGCCGGACGCCGCACGCACCGGGGCGCTACGGTGCTCCTGCCCGTGACACCCGCGAGGAGGCTTCGTTGCTGCGCGCCCTGCCCGTGATCGTCGAGCTCGCCCTGCTGGTGTACTGCCTGATCGACTGCATCCAGTCCGACACGGACCGCGTGCGGAACCTGTCGAAGGGGTGGTGGGTCGTCCTGATCGTCGTGCTGCCGATCGCCGGCGGCATCGCGTGGCTGGTCGCGGGACGCCCGCTGACGCCGCGCACCCACGTGCCGTGGCCGTCGACGACGACCGCCGGCTTCCCGGAGTACGAGCGCCCTCGCCGGTACGGCGACGACGCGGCCGCGGAGGAGCGTCGGCGCGCCGAGGAGCGACGGTCGGACGAGCTGCACGAGCAGATGCTGCGTGACTGGGAGGCGCAGCTGCGCGCCCGCGAGCAGGGCGGGGCCGGAGCGTCCGGGACCGCGGGGACCACCGGGACCACCCGGACCGACGGCACCGAGCACGACCGCCCCTGAGACGGGTCCGCGGCCGCGTCCGCGCAGAGTCCGGACGGCACCCGAGCCGCACCTGGACGGCGCGGCGCTCCCGCACCTCACATCTCGACGACCTGCCCCGCGGCCGGCAGGCCGGGCGTGATCTCGGTGCGGACGGTCGACGCGCGGGACGGGTCGGTGACGTCGGGCAGCACGCGCGCGTCGCGCCACCGGAACGGGATGCCGGCCGCGCGCAGCGGCTGGGGGCGGTCCATGAGCTGCACGTGCAGGTGCGGCTCGCTCGAGTTGCCGGAGTTGCCGACCTCGCCCAGCACGTCCCCGGCGGCGACGCGCTGCCCGGGCCGCACGCGCGCGCTGCCGCGTCGCAGGTGCGCGACCAGCGAGAACACGCCGTCGCCGTGGTCGAGCACCACGTGGTTGCCGACGACGGCCGAGGGGCCACCGAGGTCTCGCGTCGCCTCGACGGTCATGAGGTACGCGAGCGCGGGCCAGGACGTGCGGCCCCGGTGGTCGCGGCGGCCGTCGACGACGCGCACGACCGTGCCGTCGGCGACCGCGTGCACGGGACGACCGAACGAGGGGAACGTCTCGGGCCGGGGGAACCCGCCGCGCCAGGGCACGGTCGCGGGCGTCCCCGGCGGGCTGGGCAGCAGCACGTCGATCGCGTACGTCTGGCCGTAGGCCCGGATCCCGTGGCTCGGCACCTGGTCGGCCGGGCTGTTGACGACGGTCCAGCGGCCCCGCAGCGGTGACGCGACCTCGACGGGGTCGCGCTCGACGCGTGGCGGCCGGACGAACCACAGACCCACGAGGACCGCGGCGCCCGCGAACCACACCACCGGGTGCGGGTCGAGCACGCGGCCGACGACGATCCAGGCGAGGACGCCCCAGAACCACACGGGCATGAGCCCCGCGACGGCGCGTCGCGGCCCGTCGAGCGGCGCGCGGCGGGACCCGGGGCGGGGCTCGGGACGCGACCCGGCCCCGGTCGGCGGTGCGGCGCTCATCGGACCGCCGCCAGCAGCGTCGTGAGCAGCGGGACGAGCCGCTCGGCGGGCACGACGTGCTCGCCGCCGGCCGCCGCGCGCAGCCAGCCGGCCGCCTGGAGCTGGCGCAGGTGGTGGTAGACCTGACCGGTCGAGCCCACGTCGACCGCGTCGGCGAGGTCGCGCGCGGTGCGGGCGCCGTCGAGGACCGCACGCAGCAGCGCGAGCCGCACGGGGTGCCCGAGCGCCGCGAGCACGGGCGCCAGGTCGGCCCAGTCGGCCGCGAGCACGTCGTCGGTGGTCAGCGCGTACTGCCACCGGGCCTCATCGCCCGCGGGCGTGCGGACGTCGCCGACCATCATGACCGCACCGCTCGACGCGGGGCGGTCGACGCGGGCCGTGAGGCCGTGCAGGGCCCAGAACCGGTCGTCCGGGTCGTCCGGGTCGTCGGCGGCGGGGTCGGTGGCGACACGTGGAGGCGAGGCCTCGAGGGCCGCGACGCGCTCCTCGAGCGCGTCGACGCGGGTGCGCAGGTCGTCGTCCATCCGTCGAGCGTAACGGAATATCGGATTTTCGGAAGGCGGGTGCACGACCCTCGTGCCCCCGCCGGGGTTCGAACCCGGACTGGACCGGGTTTAAGCCGGTTGCCTCTGCCGGTTGGGCTACGGGGGCGCGGTCGTCATCCTGCCAGCGCACGGCCCACCCGTGCCGGGACCGCGACGCGCCCCGCAGCACCAGCGCGCCCCGGACGCACGACGCCCCCGCGACCACGGCGGCGGGTCGCGGGGGCGTCGTCGGCGGACGGGCGTCAGGACGCGTGCGCGTCTCCCTTCGCCGCCGGGGAGTCCTTCTCGGCCTTGGACGCCGGCAGCGACGGCGCGCCGGTCGCACCGTCGGTCGGCGCCGTGGCCTGCGAGGTCTGCTCGACCTTGGGCTTCGGCGGCACGGACGCGGCGCGGAACTCGGCGCGCGGGTCGTGCAGCGACCCCAGCGCGACGACCTCGCGGCGCAGCAGCACCGACCCGGTCCAGCCCGCGGCGATCCGCAGCTTGCGGTTGAACGTCGGCATCGCGAACACGTGGTACGTGCGGTGCAGGACCCACGCGAGGAACCCGCGGACCTTGATCTTGCCGAACATCTGCGCGACGCCCTTGTACATGCCGAGCGACGCGACCGCGCCCACGTTCTTGTGCTTGTACGGCGTCGGGCGGCCCGAGCGCAGCACCACGGCGAGGTTGTCGCCGATGTGGTTGCCCTGCCGCAGCGCGTGCTGCGCGTTCGGCGGGCAGAACTTGCCGGGGTTGTACAGGTCGGGCACCGCGGCGCAGTCACCCGCGGACCACGCGTCGGCCACGACCGTGCCGTCCTCGGCGGTCACCTGCAGCTCGGCGTTGCAGATGACGCGGCCCATCTTGTCCAGCGGCAGGTCCGACTCCTGCAGCACCGGGTTGGCCTTGACGCCCGCGGTCCACACGACCGTCTCGGCGTCGAACTCGGTGCCGTTCGACAGCACGATGTGCCCGTCGACGCAGGACGACAGGAACGTCGACAGGAAGATCTCGATGTCGCGCTTGCGCAGCTGCTCGAGCGTGTAGCCGCCGAGCTCCTCGCTCACCTCGGGCAGGATGCGCGGGCTGCCCTCGACCAGCACGAAGCGCAGCTCGTCCTGCTCGATCTGCTTGTACTTGCGCACCGCGTAGCGCGCCATGTCCTCGACCTCGCCGAGCGCCTCGACGCCCGCGAACCCGCCGCCGACGAACACGAACGTCAGCATGCGGCGCCGCAGCTCCGGGTCCCACGTGGACGCCGCGACGTCGATGCGGCCCAGCACGTGGTTGCGGACCGCGATGGCCTCCTCGACGTTCTTGAAGCCGATCGCGACCTCGGCGAGACCGGGGATGGGCAGCGTGCGCGCGACCGACCCGAGGCCCACGACCAGGTGGTCGTACGTCACCCAGTACGGCTCGCCCTCGATGGGCGTGATCTGCACGCGGCGGTTGGCGTGCTCGATGTGCGTGACGTGGCCCTGCAGCACGTCGACGCCCTTGAGCGCGCGACGGTGCGGGGCGACGACGTTGCGGGGGTCGATGGACCCGGCCGCCGCCTCGGGCAGGAACGGCGCGTAGGTCATGTACGGGCGTGGGTCGACGACCACGATGGCCGCCTCGCGCCGGCCGAGACGACGGCGCAGCCGACGGGCCGAGTACAGGCCCACCGTGCCGCCGCCGAGGACCAGGACGCGCGGCACCTTGCGGGGCTTGCCGGCCGGCGCCGGCATGAGCTCGCCGGACGGGCGGGCGGCGTCGACGGACGCGGTGGGCGACTGAGGCATACCTCATACGGTAGACGTGCACGCGCTCCCACGCGCCCTCCGGAGCCGGTGATGCCGCGCACACCGAGCACACCGCGACCGCCTGCTGCCGGGCCTCAGGTCCCGGCGGAGCCCTCACGTGCGACGACGCCACCCGGACGGTCCGGCGTTCCCTCGTGACCCTCGACGACCGCTGTCGCGCCCTCGCCCGCCCCGTCGCCGGCCGGGACCGCAGCCGCGGCCCCGGGCGTCCCGCGCTCGACCCGCACGCCCGTGATCCGCCGGCGGTCGACCGCGCGCACCCGCAGCCGGGTCGGCGGCTCGTCGGCCGGCGCGTCGTCGCCCTCCGCCCCGGCCTCGACCTCCACCACGTCCCCGGGCGACGGGATGCGCCCGAACCGCGCCAGCAGGTACCCCGCGACGGTCTCGTACGGCCCCTCGGGCAGCTCGACCCCCGTGCGGTCGGCGAACTCCTCGAGCGTGAGCCCCGCGTCGACGTCCGCGGTCCCCGTCACGCGCACCGGCACGGGGTCGTACTCGTCGACGATGTCGCCGACCAGCTCCTCCAGCAGGTCCTCGAGCGTCACGATGCCGTCGGTGCCGCCGTACTCGTCGACGACCACGGCGATGTGCGCACCCGTGCGGCGCATGGTCGACAGCGTCGGCAGCACCGCGTTGGTGCCCGGCAACGACACGATGGGCCGCGTCACGCTGCCGACGGTCTTCACGGAGACCTCGACGATCGCCTCGACGACTCCCTCGCGGCCGTGCGTGTCGGGGTCCTCCTCGGCCTCGCGCACGGCGCGCGCGACGGGCGCGAGCAGGTCGCGCACGTGCACGAACCCGACGATGTCGTCGAAGTCCTCGCCCGTCACGGGGTACCGCGAGTACGGCAGCGTCCCGACGAGCCGCGCGGCCTCCGCGATCGGGGCGTCGGCGGCGAGGAACGTCACGTCGGCGCGCGGGCGCATGACCTCGACGAGCGAGCGGTCGCCGACGTCGAACACGTCGTCGATGAGGCGGCGCTCGTCCTCGGGCAGGTCGGGGTGCGAGCGCACGAGGTCGCGCAGCTCCTCGTCGGTGATCTGGTCGCTCGTGGCGGCCGGGTCGAAGCCGAGGAGCCGGACGACCCCGTTGGTGGACTTCGACAGCAGCCAGATCACGGGCGTCATGAGCACCGCGAACCGGTCGAGCGGCGGCCCCACCCACAGCGACACGCGCGCCGCCTGCTGCATCGCGATGCGCTTGGGCACGAGCTCGCCCAGCACGAGCGACAGGTACGCGATCACGAGCGTGAGGGCGATCAGCGCGACCCCCTCGGCCGTGCCCTGCGGCAGCCCGAGCGACACGAACAGCGGCGCGACGGCGGGCGCGAGCGACGACGCCCCGAACGCCGCCGAGAAGAACCCGGCGACGGTCACGCCGATCTGGACCGCCGCGAGGAACCGGTTGGGGTTGCGCGCGACGGCCGCGACGCGCACGCCGCGCGCACCCTGCTTCTCGATCTGCCCGAGCTGCGACTCGCGCAGCGAGACCAGCGCGAGCTCGGTGCCGGCGAACACGCCGCCGACGAGGATGAACAGCAGGACGAGACCGATGTCGGCCCAGGTGTCAGCGGTCACGGCTCGGATCCGAGGTCGGCGGCGGGGACACGCTCACCTTAGGGCCGGGAACGTCGCCCCGCCCGCACGACGGCGGGCGGGGCGACGCCCGTCAGGGTGCGGCCGGCGGGGCCACGTCGCCGTCCGGCGCGTCGCCGTCGGGGGACGGTGCGCTCGCGGCGTCGGACGCGTCGCCCGCGCTCGGGGCCTCGCTCGACGCGGCGTCCGCGGCGCCCGGGTCCGTCCCCTCGACGGCCGAGCCCGGCGTCGGCGAGGGTACGGGACGCGGCTTCGTCGACGTGACGGCGTCACCGCCCCAGGCGCGCACGGCTCCCGCGTCGGCGAACGGCCAGGCGGGCGCCCGCACGAGGTCGGGGTCCGCGACGACCTCCTGGCCGGTGCCGTCGTAGGACCACCCGCCCTCGGTCAGGCTGTGCAGGGGGTACACGTTCCAGCGCAGCTGCCCGCCGGGCCCGGGGACGCCGACGTGGTACGTCGGCTCCGACGCACCGTCCGGCCAGTACTTCTGACGGTGCCAACGGTCGTTGCCTCCCGGGTCGGTGAGGACCGGGCGGCCGCGCTGGTCGACGACCTGCGCACCGTCGACCGGCTGCCCGTCGGCGTCGTAGACGAACAGGTTGAACGCGCGCTCGCCGTCGACGACCACGCCGTCCGACGGCCTGGTCGCGACCGCCACGGCCGACTCCAGCATCGCCCGCTCCTTGCCCTGCTGGTCGGGCAGGCCGACGAGGAGGACCACCGTGACGACCGCCAGCACCGCGCTGAGCAGGAGCAGAGCACGCCGCCACCGCGGCCCGGTGCGCCAGCGCCCGCGCCCCCACTGGGCGCTCGCGACGACCGCGAGGCCCAGCAGCACCCAGCCGGCCATCGACGACGGAAGCCAGAACGCCACTCCCCCGTCGGCGCCGCTCATCTGCAGCAGGACGTGCGCGAGGGCCCAGCCGCGCAGCACCCACCACGCGGGACGCAGCGCGACGAGCAGGTCCTCGACCGGCGGCCACCAGCGGGTCGCGCGCAGCCGGTGCAGCACCTGCCGCGCTCGCTCCACGGTCGCGCGCCAGGGCGCCCCGAGCGCCGAGCGGAACCCGCCGGGCCCCACGGCCTCGGTCGGAGCGAGGCCGGCAGCGGTGCGCAGCTCCTCGGCGTACGCGGCGGGCGGCCCGAACTCGTCGGCGAGCGAGCCGCCGCCGTGCCGTCGACGGTCGTCCGCCAGCGCGTCGGCCAGGTTGACCTCGAGTCCGTCGGTGAGGTCGTCGACCTGCTCGGCACCCAGGCCGGCCAGCGCGGCCCGCACCTGCGCGGCGTAGGTGCGCACGTCGTGCGCCACGGCGTCGTCGATGACGGTCATGCTGCCCCCTCGGTCTCGAGCAGGCGCCCCATGGTGCCGGCGAACTCCTGCCAGTCCTTGCGCTGCGCGGCCAGCACGGCGCGGCCCTGCGCGTTGATGCCGTAGTACTTCCGGTGCGGCCCCTCGTCGCTGGGCACGACGTACGACGTCAGCGCGCCCGAGGAGTACAGGCGCCGCAGCGTGCCGTAGACCGACGCGTCACCCACCTCCTCGATGCCCGCCGCGCGCAGCCGACGCACGACGTCGTACCCGTAGCCGTCCTCGTCGGCGACGACGGCGAGCACGGCGAGGTCCAGCACCCCCTTGAGCAGCTGTGTCGTGTCCATGCACCCTCCTGCGCTCGGACCGGTCCGCGCCGCCGGCCCCGCGCGGCGGGGCCGGCGGGCGGCACGTGGTGCGGGTTCCCTCCAGAGCCCGCACCTCGCACAGTAGTGCGCAGTCCGCACTACTGTCCACGACACGCCACAGCGCGCCACACCTTCTCGCGTCACGGGAGCCGACGCGGCGGTCGCCCGTACGGGCCGGGGCGTCGGCACGCGGACGTCCCAGGACGTGCTCCACCCCGCGACCGGTCCCGAGGCCGGTCGCGGTGCCGGCCGGCGGCGCGGCCGTCAGCGCTCCGCGACGCTCCAGGCGATGCCGTCGAGGATGTCGTGCTCCGACGTCACGACCTGCGTCAGCGTTCCCCCGGCGGCCGCCACCTCGTCACGCACGCGCGTGACGACGTCGCGCCACACGAGCGCCCCGGCGCCGATGACGTCGACACGCCCGGGGTGCAGGTACGGCAGCGCCGCCCGCTCGTCGCGCGTCCGGGCGAGCATGTCCTCGCACGCCGCGAGCACGTCGTCGACCCCCAGCACGGCGCCGTCGATGCGGTCGCGGTCGTACCGGTCGAGGCGCAGCGCGTGCGCCGTCAGCGTCGTGACCGACCCCGCGAGGCCCACGAGCGTGACCGTGCGCCCCAGCGGGACGACGGCCGCGGCGGCGTCGAGCGCCGCGTGCACGTCGGCGTCGGCCGCCGCGCGCTGCGCCGGTGTCGGCGGGTCGTCGTGCAGGTGGCGCTCGGTGAGCCGCACCGAGCCGACGTCCATCGACAGTGCCGCCTCCGGGACGTCCGTGCCGAGCACCAGCTCGGTCGAGCCGCCGCCCAGGTCGACCACCAGGAACGGGCCGTCGAACCGGCTCGCGAGCACGCCCGTGGCCCCCCGGAACGACAGCCGCGCCTCCTCGTCGCCCGCGATCACCTCGGGGTCGACGCCGAGCGCGTCCCGCACGCCCGCCACGAACTCGTCGCGGTTGCGGGCGTCACGGGTCGCCGAGGTCGCGACGAAGCGCAGCGCCTGCACCCCGAGCTCGTCGCACACCGCGCGGTACCCGCGTGCCGCCGTGAGCGTGCGCGCCAGCGCCTCCGGCGCGAGGACGCCCGTGCGGTCGACGCCCTGCCCGAGGCGCACGACCTCGTTGCTGCGGTGCAGGTCGACGAGCGTCCCGGCGACCGGGTCGACGTCGGCGACGAGCAGACGGATGGAGTTGGTCCCGCAGTCGATGGCTGCCACGCGTGTCACCGGGTCATCGTGCCACCGCGCGCCGACACGTCCCGCCACGATCCGCGCCGGACCGCCCGGTGGACCGGCTCAGCAGGTGCAGCGGTCGGGGCGCCACCGGTCGGCGACCATCGCGAGAGCCTCGTCGCCGACCGGGTTGACGCCCGGACCGGCGGCCAGCGCGTGCGCGACCAGCACGTGGAGGCACTTGACGCGCTGCGGCATGCCCCCGGCCGAGATGCCCGCGATCTCCGGCACGTGCGCGATCGCCTCGCGGTCCGCGAGGTAGGCCTCGTGCGCACGCCGGTGGGCCGCGGCGAGCTCGTCGTCCTCCGCGAGCCGCTGCGTCATCTCCTTCATCACGCCGGTCGCCTCGACCGAGCTCACGGCCGCGACGGCCTGCGGCGACGTCAGGTAGTACGTCGTGGGGAACGGCGTGCCGTCGTCGAGCCGCGGCGCCGTGCGGACCACGAGCGGGCGGCCGCACACGCAGCGCGCCGCGACGCCGACCACGCCGCGCGGCGGGCGTCCGAGCTGCTCGGTCAGCACCTCGACGTCGTGCGCGCTCACCGCGTCGGTCACGCCAGGCGCCACGGGGGGCGCGGGCAGCGCCGAGGGGCCGGGCACGTCACGGTGCGCGGTGGGGTCGGGTCGTGCGGGCACGGCTGTCCGTTCGTCGTCCGGTGCGGGACGACCATCATCCCTCACGCGCCACCGGGGACGGCAGCCCGGGACGCCCACCGGCGACCGTCGGCTCACGACGCCGGGCCGCACGTGCGGGTCGGGGCGTCCGGCCCGCGACGCGTCAGCCCGCGGGGTCCGCGTCCGCGTCCCCGGCGGGGGCGTCGGGTGCGGGTGGCGCGTCGGACGCGGGAGGTGCCGCCGGTGCGGCGGGGTCGGTCCCGTCGACGTCGAGGCCGCCGGCGATCTCGACGGAGTCCCACACCGAGGAGTACCACGGCCGGGTCGCGCCGTCGGCCGCGGTCGACACGGGTCCGTCGTCGGCCGCCGGGGCGTCGGGGACCGTCTGGGGGTCGACGACGACGAAGGCCGTCTCCCCCGGCATGACGAACGAGAGCCGCTCGCGCGCCTGGGCGATGACGTACGCCTGGTCGTCCCAGCGCCGCAGCTCGGCCTCGAGGTCCGACTTCTCGGCGACGGCCGCGTCCCGCTGCGCGGTGAGCTGGCGCACCTCGGCGCGCGTCTGCAGGTACGTCCCGAGCGTGGGGTACACCAGCACGAACGCCACGAGCAGCACGAGCGAGAACACCATCGCCCGCACCGTGAACATGCGGGGCACGGGCAGCCGCGCCGACTCGGCGCGGGCCGTGCCGCGCGGCGGCGTCCCCGTGCGCCCGGGCCCCGAGCGCCCGGAGGCGCCGCGGCCCGCACCCGGCCGGGACGACGACGGAGCGACCTTCGGGACCGCGCCCGAGCGCGGCGGGGCCGCGCGCACGCCGCGCGGTGCCGACGGCGCACCGGCCGGGCGCGCCCCGGCCGGGCGGGCCGCGCGCGGGACCGCACCCGACGGCGCGTCGTCGCGGACCGGGCGCCGTCCGGCGCCGGGCGCGGGCGGACGGCGCGACGTGGGCATGGCCCCGATTGTGCCCCGCGACCGGCGGATCGGCCGGACGTGGACCCGCCGTGTCCGCGTCCGGGACCGGGTGTGCACGGACCCGTCACGTCGCGCACACACCGGACGGACGCGGGACCGGGCATGCTCGCGCCCCGCGCCCGCACCTCACGCGCCGGGCCGGTCGCACGCCCCCACGCACGACGACGCCCGGCCCACCGCGAGGGTGGACCGGGCGTCGTCGTCAGTGCTGGATCAGCCCTGGAAGCGCGGGAAGGCGCTCGCACCGGCGTAGATGCCGGCGTCGTCGAGCTCCTCCTCGATGCGCAGGAGCTGGTTGTACTTGTTGATGCGCTCGCCGCGGGCGGGCGCACCGGTCTTGATCTGGCCGGCGTTCGTCGCGACCGACAGGTCGGCGATCGTCGTGTCCTCGGTCTCGCCCGAGCGGTGCGAGGTCATCGTCGTGAAGCCCGAGCGCTGCGCGAGGGCGACCGCGTCGAGGGTCTCGGTGAGCGTGCCGATCTGGTTGAGCTTGACCAGCAGCGAGTTCGCGGCCTTGAGCTGGATGCCCTTGGCCAGACGCTCCGGGTTGGTGACGAACAGGTCGTCGCCGACGATCTGGACCTTGCCGCCGACCTTGCCGACGAGCTCGGACCACGAGTCCCACTCGTCCTCGGACAGCGGGTCCTCGATGGAGACCAGCGGGTAGTCCGCGACGAGCTGCTCGTAGAACGCGATCATCTCGGCGGGGGTCTTGGCGACGCCCTCGAACTGGTACGCGCCGTCCTTGAAGAACTCGGTGGCGGCCACGTCGAGCGCGAGCGCGACGTCCTTGCCGGGCACGAAGCCGGCCTTCTCGATCGCGACGAGGATGAGGTCGAGCGCGGCGCGGTTCGACTCGAGGTTCGGCGCGAAGCCGCCCTCGTCGCCGAGACCCGTCGACAGGCCCTTGCCCTTCAGCACGGACTTGAGCGAGTGGTAGACCTCGGTGCCGGTGCGCAGCGCCTCACGGAACGTCGTGGCGCCGATCGGGGCGACCATGAACTCCTGGATGTCGACGTTGGAGTCGGCGTGCGACCCACCGTTGAGGATGTTCATCATCGGCACGGGCAGGACGTGCGCGTTGGGGCCGCCGACGTAGCGGAACAGCGGCAGGTCGGCCGAGTCGGCCGCGGCCTTGGCGACCGCGAGCGAGACGCCCAGGATCGCGTTGGCGCCGAGCTTGCCCTTGTTGGGCGTGCCGTCGAGCTCGATGAGCGCGGCGTCGACCAGACGCTGCTCGCTCGCCTCGAAGCCGATGAGCTCGGGGGCGATCTCGTCGATCACGGCGTTGACGGCACCCTGGACGCCCTTGCCGCCGTAGCGGGGGTCGTCGCCGTCACGGCGCTCGACGGCCTCGAACGCGCCGGTGGACGCACCCGACGGGACGGCGGCACGCGCGATGGTGCCGTCGTCGAGGGCGACCTCGACCTCGACAGTGGGGTTGCCGCGCGAGTCCAGGATCTCGCGGGCGCCGACGGCCTCGATGCTGGCCATGGTGCTCCTTCGACAGACGGTGGGTTTGCGCACCCAGCCTAGTGCCGCTGGTCAGCGGTGACGGAGGGACCTTCGGCTGCTGGACCGCACGCCTCTGACCTGCGACGACGCGTCACGCTCCCCGGGTGGCCGCGCGCAGGGCCCGCGTGCGAGCATGCGACGTGACCTCTGCCGACGCCGCGGCGTCGCCCGCACCGCCACCCGACGCGCTCGTGCGCCGCCTGCGCGCGGCGGGCTGCGTGTTCGCCGAGGACGAGGCGGCGCTGCTGACGGCGGCCGCCACGGGTCCGGTGCTCGAGGACCTCGTCGCCCGACGCGTCGCGGGCGAGCCGCTCGAGACGGTCCTGGGCTGGGTCGCGTTCGCCGGCCTGCGGCTGGCCGTCGGCCCGGGGGTGTTCGTGCCGCGCCGACGCACCGAGCTGCTCGCGCGCACCGCGGCGACGCTCGCCCGCGCGGCCGGTCCGGCACCCGTCGTCGTCGAGGCGTGCTGCGGCGTCGCACCGGTGGCGACGTTCGTCGCGCACGACGTCCCCGGCGCCGTGCTGCACGCCGCCGACCTCGACCCCGCGGCCACCGCCTGGGCGGCACGCAACCTCGCCGGGCGCGGCAGCGTGTGGACCGGCGACCTGCTGGACCCGGTCCCCCCGGACCTGCGCGGGCGCGTCGACGTGCTCGTCGCCAACGCGCCCTACGTGCCGCACGACGCGGTCGCGACCATGCCGCCCGAGGCGCGCGAGCACGAGCCGCACGTCGCGCTCGACGGCGGTCCGGACGGCGTCGACGTGCAGCGTCGTCTGCTCGCCGCGGCGCCCGCGTGGGTCCGCCCGGGCGGGCACGTGCTGGTCGAGACGAGCCGCGCGCAGGTCACGCTCACGCGCGCCGCGTGCCCGCCCGGATGGCCGGTGGAGGTGCTGCGCGACGACGACGTCGACGGGACCGTCGTCGTCGCGCACCGCCCGCCGCCCACGGGCTGAGACCGCCGCTCCACGAGACCGGGGCGGGCGTGCGGCAGCCGACCCTGGCGCGCCCGCCGCCCGGTCTCGCAGCGACCTCGTCCCGGTGGGCGGACGTCAGGCGACCGCGCAGCTCGCGCCGTTCAGCGCGAACGACGTCGGCCGCGGGTTGCTGCCCGGATGGCTGCCGTTGAAGCCGACGTCGACCGACCCGCCGGCCGCGAGCGTCCCGTTCCACGCGGCGTTGGTCGCGGTGACGGCCGACCCCTGCTGCGTCCACGTGGCGCTCCAGCCCTGCGTGACCTGCTGCCCCCCGGTGAGCGCGAACGTCAGCGTCCAGGCCGTGAGCGCGGCGGCGCCCGTGTTCGTCACGCGGACGTTCGCGGTGAAGCCCGTGCCCCAGTCGTGCGTCGTGTAGGAGACGCGACAGGTCGCCGGGCCGGAGGTCG
>NZ_LNTD01000036.1 GCF_001462455.1 Cellulomonas sp. B6 | reverse complement strand
CGCCCCGACCGACGCGACCACCCCGGAGCACGACATGACGACACCCGTCTGGACCCCCGCGTGGGACCGCGCCGAGGGTGAGCGGCGCGCGCGAGACCTGTTCGTCGCGACGTACGGCGCCGCACCCGAGGGCGTGTGGTCGGCGCCGGGGCGCGTCAACCTCATCGGCGAGCACACGGACTACAACGACGGCCTCGCGCTGCCGATCGCGCTGCCGCACCGCACGTACGCCGCGGTCGCACGGCGCGACGACGACCTTGTGCGCCTGGTCTCGGCGCAGGAGCCGTCGGGCGTGCGCGAGGTGCGCCTGGCCGACGCGGCACCCGGCGGGGTGGGCGGCTGGGCCGCGTACGTCGTGGGCGTCGCGTGGGCGCTGCGCGAGGCGGGGCACGCCGTGGGCGGGTTCGACCTCGCGATCGACTCGTGCGTGCCGTTCGGCGCGGGCCTGTCGTCGTCCGCCGCGCTCGAGGCGTCCGTGGCGGTCGCGCTCGACGCGCTGCACGGCCTGGGCCTGGCCGGGACGGTGGACACGACTGGTGCGGCGACCGACGACGCCGGCCGCGCGACGCTGGCCGAGGTGTGCGTGCGCGCCGAGAACGAGATGGCCGGCGCCCCGACCGGTGGCATGGACCAGGCCGCGTCGCTGCGGGCGCGCGCGGGTCACGCGCTGCTGCTCGACTGCCGCGACGGCGCCGTGCGGCACGTGCCGTTCGACCTCGCGGCGCACGGGCTCGCCCTGCTCGTGGTGGACACGCGCGCCGAGCACTCGCACGTCGACGGCGAGTACGCGCAGCGGCGGGCCTCGTGCGAGGAGGCCGCGCGCCGCCTCGGAGTCGGCTCGCTGCGGGACGTCGCGGACGACCCGCGCGGCGACGCGTGGGCGCTCGAGGCGCTGGCCGCGACGCCCGACGGTGAGGCGCTGGTGCCGCGCGTGCGGCACGTGGTCTCGGAGATCGCGCGCGTGACGGCGTTCGTCGCGGCGCTCGACGCCGACGCCGTCGAGGCCGTGGGCCCGCTCATGGACGCGTCGCACGCGTCGCTGCGCGACGACTACGCGGTGTCGTGCCGCGAGCTCGACGTCGCGGTCGACGCGGCCCGGGCCGCGGGCGCACGGGGCGCGCGCATGACGGGCGGCGGGTTCGGTGGCTCGGCGATCGCGCTGGTCGGGGCGGACGACCTCGAGGCCGTCGCGAGGTCCGTGGCGGCCGCCTTCGCCGCGCAGGGCCTCACGGCGCCCGCGTTCGCGGTCGCCGTCGCGGCGCCGCCCGCAGGCTGACCCGCCGAACCGGCACCGCCGCACCGCCAGCCTGGCTAGTGTCCTGCTCGTGCAGGGGCGACGCAGGGCAGGGGTGCAGCGGGCCGTCCGGACCGTGCTGGCAGCCGTCGTGGTGGCGGCCGCGCCGTCGGCGTGCAGCGACGGCGGGGCCGTGACCGACGAACCGACGATGGCCGGCCCGCTGAACGAGTACACCGCCGAGTACCTCGCGCGCACCACGGCCGCGGCCGAGCGCGCGCGCATCGCCGGCGCCGACGCGGTCGCGGCGTGCATGCACGCGCAGGGCTTCGACCACGTGCCGTTCGGGGACACCTGGTCGTCCGGCGTCGTCTGGGCACCGGGCGGCGACTCCGCGTGGACGCGTGAGCACGGCTACGGCATGGTCGAGGGCCTCGGCACGTCCACCTCGGAGCAGACCGCCGAGGACCCCAACCAGGAGAGGGTCGCGGCGATGAGCCCTGCCGAGCGCGAGGCCTACCAGCTCGCCCTTGACGGCCCCGTCGGCGAGCCCGAGAGAGGCTGCGCCGCGCTGCAGCCCGACGGCGACGACGCCTGGTCCGACGAGACGTTCCTGCACTTCTTCCAGGAGGCGTCCCGCCTCAACGCCGAGGCGAGGGAGTCCCCCGCCGTGGCCGCCCTGGAGGAGGAGTGGCGGGTCTGCATGGACGACGCGGGGGTGCCGGGGTACGAGACCCCGGCCGACGCGCGCGCGGACGTGCAGGGCAAGGTCGACGCCGCCCGCCCCGGCGGCGCGGGCCCGATCCCCGAGCCGCGGCGCAGCGAGCTGCGCGAGCTCGAGCTGCGCGTCGCGACCGCCGACGTCGGCTGCGACGAGCAGGTGGGGCTGGAGCGAGCCGTCGACGACGCCATGCGGACGGCGCAGACCGCGTACGTCGAGGAGCACCGCGCCGAGCTCGACGGCTGGGTGCTGACCTGGCCGGAGCCGGCCGACGACGCCGACGACGCCGACGACTGAGCTGCCCGTCCGACGGGCCGTCGCAGGACCCGACCTGAGGATGCCAACCGCCCTGCAGGGTCATACCGCAGAATGACCACGGCGCAACCCGGGGTTCGCTAGGGTCGAAAACGACGCTCGCCGAGGGCGTCCGCCCGATGACGTCCCCGCTCGTCACGACCCCTTTTCGAGAGGCCCACCGATGCGTCGCACCACCGTCCTGCCCGTCGCCGCCGTGATCACGGCGCTCGTCCTCACGGGATGCACGGACGGTGGCTCCACGCCGTCCGACTCCGAGACCGGCCCGCTGTCCGCGTTCTTCGAGAAGATCGGCGGCTCGTACGACGAGGAGGACTCGAAGGCCCAGCAGCGTCAGGTCGAGGAGATCGTCGCGACCTGCATGTCCGAGCAGGGCTTCGAGTACACCCCCAACGAGCCCATGACGGGGTCGGCCGGCGTCATGAGCGGTGACGACGCACCGGACTGGGAGTCGCAGGAGTTCGCCGAGCAGTACGGCTACGGCGCGTCGACGAGCGACGACCTGTTCGGTGGCCGCGACACCGGCGAGGAGTGGGTCGACCCGAACGCCGACTACGTCGCCGGCATGTCCGAGAGCGAGCAGACCGAGTTCTACGCGGCCCTGTACGGCACCCCGCCCGAGGTCGACCCCGAGGCCGACCCCGACGCCGCGACGGAGTACGAGTACAACTGGGAGGAGGCCGGCTGCCAGGGCAAGGCCCAGCACGAGGTCTACGACCAGAACGCCCTCTGGGACGACCCGGCCATCAAGGCGCTCAACGAGGAGATGTCCGCCGAGTACGAGAACCTCGCCGACGACCCCAAGCTGCGGGCGGCGACGGAGAAGTGGGCGTCGTGCATGGCCGACGGCGGGTACGACTTCACGACGCCGGACGAGGCGCAGCAGAGCATCTACGACGAGCTGAACGGCCTCTACGAGTCGGTCGCCCCGCCGGAGGGCGCCACCGAGGAGGAGCTCGCGAACTTCGACTACACGCCCGACGCCACCAAGATGGCCGAGCTGAAGAAGAAGGAGATCGCGCTCGCCACCGTCGACTGGAAGTGCAAGGACTCCGCGGGCTACTACGACGCGTACAAGAAGGCGAACCTCGAGATCGAGAAGCGCATGTGGGACAAGTACGGCGCGCAGCTCCAGGCCGTCGCCGACAAGCAGACCGCGTCCAAGTGACGCGTCGCGCCGAGTAGAGAGCACTCCGTGAGCAAGGTGTCGAGCCATGTCAGCGGCGGTCGCCGCACCATCGTCGCCATGGCGGTCGTCGCCGTGGTCTGCCTCGCGGCGGGGCTGGGCCTGTCCCGGCTGATCGTCTCGCCGGGTCAGGCGGCCGCCAACGCCGCCCCGCCGACCGCGGGCCCCATCACGGTGCCCGTCGAGAGCCGGGTGATCGGCAACGAGGTCGTGCTGCGCGGCGACGTCGGCTACGACGACCCGGTGGACCTCAAGGTCGAGGTCGGCGACCTCGGCGGTCCGGCCGTCGTGACGGGCCAGGTCAAGGAGGTCGGCGCGACCGTCGACCCCGCGACCGTCGTGCTCGAGGTCGCCGGCCGCCCCGTGATCGCGCTGCCGGGCGACCTGCCCACGTACCGCACCTTGCGGTCCGGCGTGTCCGGTCCCGACGTGCAGCAGCTCAAGGCCGCCCTGCGCGCGGTCGGGCTCGACGGCGGCGACCCCGCGGACGCGACGTACAGCAGCGCGACCGCAGCCGGTGTGCGTGCGCTCTACCAGAAGGTCGGGTACGAGTCGCCGACCGGTGGCGAGGAGGTCACCGGCGCCGTGCGCAGCGCGCAGGAGGCGGTGACGAGCGCCGAGGCCGGTGTGCGCTCGGCGCAGGCGGGCCTCGCCAACGCCGGGAAGGGCGCAGGAGCCGGGCCGTCGACCGCTCAGCTCGACGGCGCCTTGCGCGTGGCCGAGGCCCAGCTGGCCTTCCTCCGCGAGGAGTGCGCCAAGCCCCCGCTGCCCACCACCCCGGACGGCGTCGAGCCCGGACCGCAGTTCCGCGACCCGTCCGTCCCCAGCTGTGCGGCGCCCGCGTTCGTCGAGGCCGAGTCGGCCGTCGCTACGGCCCGCTCGGAGCGGGCCGCGCTCGACGTCGCCCCCGACACCACGATCGAGCGCGACGCCGTCCGCGCGGCGCAGGACCAGCTCAAGGCGGCGCGCGACGCGCTCGCCGAGGCCCAGTCCGACGCCCTCACGCCGCTCCCGGCGAACGAGGTCGTCTACCTGCCCTCGCTCCCCCGCCGGGTGGACGCGGTGTCCGTCGAGCGTGGCGGCGTGGTGCAGGGCAAGTTCATGAGCGTGTCGGGCGCGACCGTCCAGGTCACCGCGACGGCGTCGCGCGCCGACGCCGAGCTCCTGACGCCCGGCACCGTGGGGGCGATGAGCGTGGACGGCACCGACGTGCCCGTCACGGTCGCCGAGGTCACCGATGTCGAGGCGAAGCCGGACGCCGCCGCGGGTGGCGGGTCCGGCGAGGCCAAGGCACCCACGGGCGACCGCCGCAAGGTCGTGTTCTCGGTCGGCGAGCTCACGCCCGAGCAGCTCGCGTCGCTGCAGGGCACCAACGTGCGCGTCCGCGTGCCCGTCAGCTCCACGGACGGCGAGGTCCTCGCCGTGCCGCTCGCCGCTCTGACCGCCGGCCCCGGCGGCGAGAGCCGCATCGAGGTGATGTCCGGCGGCACCAGCACGCTGGTCGAGGTCACGACCGGGCTCGCGGCGTCGGGCTACGTCGAGATCGCAGACGCGAAGCAGCCGATCAAGGCGGGCGACCTCGTGGTCGTCGGCGTGAGCGCCAAGGACGACGGCGACAAGGGTGCCGACGAGAGCGCCGACACGTCCGACGAGTCCGGGGAGGACGCGTGACGGTCCTGGACCTGCTCGGCGACGCGCCCACCGAGTCGCCGTCGGAGGTCCCACCCGTCGTCGAGCTGCGCGGCACCGCCCGCCAGTTCCCCGGCGACCCGCCCGTGCACGCGCTGCACCCGGCCGACCTCAGCGTCGGTGCCGGCGAGTACCTGTCCGTCGTCGGGCCGTCCGGCTCCGGCAAGTCCACGCTGCTGAACCTGCTGGGCCTGCTGGACCGTCCGTCGGACGGCGAGTACCTGCTCGACGGCATCCCGACGGCCCACGCGAGCGAGCGCGAGCGCGCCGCGCTGCGCGCCGGCCACATCGGTTTCGTGTTCCAGGCGTTCCACCTGCTGCCGCACCGCTCGGTGCTGGAGAACGTGCTGCTCGCGACGATCTACAGCGGTGTGCCGCGTGCCGAGCGCCGCGACCGCGCCGTGGCGGCGCTCGAGCGCGTCGGTCTGTCGCACCGGCTCGACTTCCCGCCGACCGTGCTGTCGGGCGGTGAGCGCCAGCGCACCGCCGTCGCCCGGGCCGTCGTGTCCCAGCCGCGCGTGCTGCTCGCGGACGAACCGACGGGCAACCTGGACTCCGAGAGCTCGGAGGCCGTGCTCGAGCTGTTCGACGAGCTGCACGCCGGGGGCCTGACGCTCCTGGTCATCACGCACGAGGACGACGTGTCCGCACGCGCCCAGCGGCGCGTGCGCATCGCCGACGGGCACCTGCGGGAGATCGCATGACCGCCGTGGCGCAGCGCGTGCCCCGCACCGACCGGTTCGGCCCGCGCGACCTGCTCGCCGAGGCCGCCGCCGGCATCGGCGCCCGACCCGGGCGTCTGATCCTCACGATCCTCGGCACGGTCCTGGGGATCGCGTCGGTCGTCGTGACGGTCGGGCTCGCGCAGACCGCGGCCGGGCAGATCAACAAGCAGTTCGACGCCGTCGCCGCGACCCAGGCCGTCGCGAAGCCCGCAACGAACCGTGGCTTCAACGGCAACGAGCGCGCCCTGGCGCCCCTCCCCTGGGACGCGCCGGACCGTGCCGAGCGGCTCAACGGCGTCGACGCGGCCGCGCTGGTGGCCGAGGTCGACGCGGGCGACCGCGAGATCACCGCGGTTCCCGTGCACGACCCGTCGGCGCCGCGGGTCACCAGCCCGACGCTGCTGGCCACGAGCGCGCACGCGCTCGAGGCGCTGGACGGGCGCGTCGTGCAGGGCCGCTACTTCGACGAGGGCCACGACACGCGGGGCGACCGGGTGGTCGTGCTGGGCGTCGACGCCGCGCAGCGCCTCGGCGTGAGCCGCGTCGACCGGCAGCCGTCGATCTTCATCGGCGACCGCGCCTACCAGGTCATCGGGATCGTCGACGGCATGGTGCGCCGCACGGACATGCGCTCGGCGGTCGTGCTGCCGATGGGCACGGCACGCACCGACCTGGGCCTGGCCTCGGCCCAGGAGCTGCACATGCACATCGCGGTCGCGGCCGGGCCGGTCGTCGCGTCGCAGCTGCCGACCGCGCTGAACCCGAACGCGCCGGAGACCGTGACGGTGCAGGCCCCGGCCTCGACCTCGTCGGTGCAGCAGAGCGTCCAGGCGGACATCAACACGATCTTCCTGGCCCTGGGGGCGGTCGCGCTGCTCATCGGTGGCGTCGGCATCGCCAACGTCACGCTGCTGTCGGTCCTGGAGCGCGTCGGGGAGATCGGTCTGCGCCGTGCCCTGGGGGCGACGCGCCGGCAGATCGCGGCGCAGTTCATGGTGGAGTCCGTGGTGGTCGGCCTGCTCGGCGGGATGGTCGGTGCGGCGCTGGGGGTCGCGGCCGTGACCATCGTGTCGGCGGTGCAGAGCTGGACGCCGATCCTCGACCTGCGGATGGTCGGGGTCGCTGCCCTCGCGGGCGGGTTCATCGGCCTGCTCGCGGGCCTGTACCCGTCGCTCAAGGCCGCGTCGATCGAACCGATCTCGGCGCTGCGCGGCGGCGTCTGACGCACGCGCGACGGGGCCCGGCGGACGTGCGTCCGCCGGGCCCCGTCGCGTGTCGCGGGAGGTCGGTCGCTCAGAGGTCGTACTCGGCGACCAGGGGGGCGTGGTCGGAGAACCGCGCGTCGTAGGTGGCCGCTCGGTCGACCGTGACCGTCCGCGCGCGGTCGGCGAGCGCGGGCGTCGCGAGCTGGTAGTCGATGCGCCAGCCCGCGTCGTTGTCGAACGCCTGCCCGCGCCACGACCACCACGTGAACGGCCCGGGACCGTCGCCGCCGTGCTCCCGCCCGAGGTCCCTCCACCCGAGCTCGTCGAACCAGCGGTCGAGGTACGCGCGCTCCTCGGGCAGGAAGCCGGCCTTCTTGACGTTGCCGCGCCAGTTCTTGATGTCGACCTCGCGGTGGGCGATGTTGACGTCGCCCGCGACGACCGCGGGACGCCCGTCGGCCGCGAGCGCGGCGAGCCGCGCGGTGACGTGCTCGAGGAACGCGAACTTCTCGTCCATCGACGGCGTCCCGACCGTTCCCGAGTGCAGGTACGCCGACACGACCGTCAGCGTCCGCGCGGGCGCGCCGTCCTCCCCCACGACCTCGAGGTCCGCCTCGACCCAGCGGCCGGCGTCACCCGTGACGTCGGTGCCGAGCCCGATGCGCACGGCGCTCATCGGCAACCGGCTGGCGATCGCGACGCCCGCACGCCCCTTGGCGTGCCCGGCCTCGTGGGCGAGGTGCCACTGGTCGGGCGAGAGGTGGTCGGCGAGGATCTCGTCGCTGCCGCGCACCTCCTGCAGCAGCAGCACGTCCGGCTTGCGGACGTCGAGCCATTCCCCCATGCCCCGCCGGAACGCGGCGCGGATCCCGTTGACGTTGACCGTGGCGACTGTCAGCACGCGGCCATCCTGCCCCACGCCACCGACACCGCCGGCGGCCCCCGGGGCGGTCGTGGCGGGTCTCACTCCCCCGCGTAGGCTGCCTCCAGCGCGGCGACGTCGAGCTTCGTCATCTGCAGCATCGCCTGCGTCGCGCGCTGCACGCCCGCGGCGTCGGGGCCACCCAGGATCTCGTCGAGCGCGCGCGGGACGACCTGCCACGAGACGCCGAAGCGGTCCTTGAGCCAGCCGCACGGGCCGTGCGACCCGCCGTCGGCGGCCAGCGCGTCCCAGTAGCGGTCGACCTCCTCCTGCGTGTCGACCGCGAGGACGAACGAGAACGCCTCGTCGAGCGTGAACGACGGCCCCGCGGTCAGCACGGTGACGGCGTGCCCGTCCAGCTCGAGCTCGACGACGAACGGCGCGCCGGGCTCGACGTCGGGCACGCCCTCAGACGCGTGGACGACGCGGGTGATGCGTGAGTTCGGCACGACGGACACCCAGAACTCGGCGGCCTCGGCGCCGCGCTCGGGGAACCACAGGTGGGTGCGGATCGCGGTCATGGTCGGCTCCTCGTCGCGTGCGTGCGGACGACGGGGTAGACCCGCCGCACGCGCCGAACTCATCGCCGCGCGAGCTCGTCGCCGCGCGGCCGCGTCGCAGCATCGGCGCCGCTCCCCCGGGGCCCGCGCCGCGTCCACACCGGATGCGGCGCGGCCCGGAAGCGACGAGGCCCGGGTGCTCGTGCACCCGGGCCTCGTCGTGCCGGTCGTTCAGCCGGCGAGACGCTCGGCTGTGTCGACGACGTTCTGCAGCAGCATCGCACGCGTCATGGGCCCGACGCCCCCCGGGTTGGGGCTGACCCACGACGCGACGTCCCAGACGTCGGGCGCGACGTCGCCGACGACGCGGCTCTTGCCGGTCTCCGGGTCGGTCGCGCGCGAGACGCCGACGTCGACGACGGCGGCGCCGGGCTTCACCATGTCGGCCGTGACGATGCCGGGCACACCCGCGGCCGCGACGACGACGTCCGCGTGGCGCGTGTGCGCCGCGAGGTCGGCCGTGCCGGTGTGCGTGAGCGTGACGGTCGCGTTGATCGCGCGCCGCGTGAGCAGCAGGCCGATCGAGCGGCCGACGGTCACGCCGCGCCCGACGACGACCACGTCCGCCCCCGCGAGCGGCACGCCGTGCCGCTCGAGGAGCTCGACGATGCCGGCCGGCGTGCACGGCAGGGGTGAGTCGATCTCCTCGTTCACCCGCAGCACGAGCCGGCCCAGGTTCGTCGGGTGCAGGCCGTCGGCGTCCTTGGCCGGGTCGACGAGCTCAAGCACGCGGTGCGTGTCGATCCCCTTCGGCAGCGGCAGCTGCACGATGAACCCGGTGCACGCGGGGTCGTCGTTGAGGCGGCGCACGGCGGCCTCGATGTCGGCCTGGCTCGCGTCGGCGGGCAGGTCCTCACGGATCGAGGAGATGCCGACCTCGGCGCAGTCCTTGTGCTTGCCGTTGACGTACCAGCGCGAGCCGGGGTCGTCGCCGACGAGCAGCGTGCCGAGCCCGGGCACCACGCCGCGCGCGGCGAGCGCCGCGACGCGGGTGGTGAGCTCGGCCTTGAGGGCGGCCGCGGTGGCCGTGCCGTCGAGCTTCTGAGCGGTCATGGGGGTCTCCGCTCAGTACTGCTTCAGGCCGGGGTACAGCGGGAAGCGCTCGGTGAGCGCCGTCACCCGGGCGCGCAGCGCCGCGACGTCGGCCGCGGAGCCGCCGACGAGCGCCTCGGCGATGATGTCGGCGACCTCGGTGAACTCCTCGTCGCCGAAGCCGCGGGTCGCGAGCGCCGGGGTCCCGACGCGCAGGCCCGAGGTGGTCATGGGCGGGCGGGGGTCGTTCGGCACCGCGTTGCGGTTGACCGTGATGCCGACCTCGTGCAGGAGGTCCTCGGCCTGCTTGCCGTCCAGGGGAGACTCGCGCAGGTCGACCAGCACGAGGTGCACGTCGGTGCCGCCGGAGCGGACCGCGACGCCCGCGTCCTTCGCGTCCTGCCGGCCCAGGCGCTCGGCAATGATCCGCGCGCCGCGCAGCGTGCGCTCCTGCCGGTCGCGGAACTCCGGGGTGCCGGCGATCTTGAAGGCCGTCGCCTTCGCCGCGATGACGTGCATGAGCGGGCCGCCCTGCTGGCCGGGGAAGACCGCGGAGTTGATCTTCTTGGCCAGGTCGGGGTCGTTGGTGAGGATGAAGCCCGAGCGGGGGCCGCCGATCGTCTTGTGGACGGTCGAGGACACGACGTGGGCGTGCGGCACGGGGCTCGGGTGCACGCCCGCGGCGACGAGGCCCGCGAAGTGCGCCATGTCGACCCACAGGTAGGCGCCGACCTCGTCGGCGATCGCACGGAACGCCGCGAAGTCGAGCTGGCGCGGGTACGCGGACCAGCCCGCGATGATGACCTTCGGCTGGTGCTCGATCGCGAGGCGGCGGACCTCGTCCATGTCCACGAGGGACGTCTCGGGGTCCACGCCGTAGGCGACGATGTCGTACAGGCGGCCGGAGAAGTTGATCTTCATGCCGTGCGTGAGGTGGCCGCCCTGGTCGAGCGCCAGGCCGAGGATCGTGTCGCCGGGGCGCGCGATGGCGTGCAGCACCGCCGCGTTCGCGGTGGCACCCGAGTGGGGCTGGACGTTCGCGAACTCCGCGCCGAACAGGGCCTTGGCCCGCTCGATCGCGATGGTCTCGGCGACGTCGACCTCCTCGCAGCCGCCGTAGTAGCGGCGGCCCGGGTAGCCCTCGGCGTACTTGTTGGTGAGCACCGAGCCCTGCGCCTGCAGGACCGCGAGCGGCACGAAGTTCTCGGACGCGATCATCTCGAGGGTGCCCTGCTGGCGCGCCAGCTCGCGGTCGAGGACGGCGGCGATCTCGGGGTCGAGGTCGGCGATGTTCTGGTCCAGCACGTTGTCGCTCATGCGCGGTGCTCTCCTGTCGCAGTCAACTGTGCGGGTCGCTCCCGGCGCACCCGCACACCGATGGGTGTGGGGTGACCGTGGGGCCCAGGCGTCCGACCCGTCGGTCCAGCTGCTGCGTCGCTCCCCGGTGGTGACCCACCCTGCTGCGCCAGTCGCGACCCGGCCCACACTACCAACCGTCACGCGCCGACCGCCCCACCTTTCCAGACCGAGCCCCGGACGTCTCGGCACCGCACCCGCACCCCGACGGGCCGCACCCCCGGACGTCCACGGACAGCGGCACGGCACGACGGACAGGCGCACGCGCCTGTCCGTCGACCGGAACGGTGTCCGTCGGCGAGGTGTCTGCGCGCCCGGGGCCGGGGCCGGGACGTGCGGGGCACGTGGTCGGCGCGGCTCAGGCGGTGGTGGGAGGCGCCTCGAGGGCGGCGAGCCACGTGCGCAGGATGCGTTCGAGGGTGTCGGCGTCCTGCGGCGTGAGCGCGTCGAGCAGGCGGTGCTCGTTGGCCATGTGGTCGGTGAACGCGGCGTCGATGACCTCGCGACCGCGGGGCGTGAGCTCGACGAGGCGGGCGCGGGCGTCGTCGTCGGCGACGCGGCGGGTCACGAGGCCGGCGCGCTCGAGGCGGTCGACGCGCTTGGTGACGCCGCCGCTGGTGACGAGCGTGTGCGCGGCGATGTCGCCGCACGAGCGCGCGTAGGGCGCCCCGGCGCGGCGCAGGGTCGCGAGGACGTCGAAGTCGCCCTCGGACAGACCGTGTTGCTCGTAGACCGCGACGAGCTCGGCGGTGAGGTGGTTGGCGACGCGGTGCAGCCGGCCGACGACCTGCTGGGGCCGGACGTCGAGGTCGGGACGCTCGGCGCGCCAGGCCGCACCGATGAGGTCGAGCCGGTCGGGGACGGGTGACGGGGACGACGCGGGCATGGCTGGAATATATCTTCCTCGTCAGATATTTTGTCTTCCGTGGAAAACACCTGGCGCTGGTCGCTCGTCGCCGCGATCGCCCCCGTCACCTGGGGAGCCGCCTACTACGTCACCGCCCACACGCTCCCCGCGAGCCACCCGCTGTGGGGCTCGGTGCTGCGCGCCCTGCCCGCCGGGCTCGTGCTGCTCGCGCTCGCGCGCCGCCGCCCGCGCGGCTCGTGGTGGTGGCGGTCCCTGGTGCTCGGGGCGATCAACATGAGCGCGTTCTTCGTGCTCGTCTACGTCGCCGCCCAGCGCCTGCCGACGTCGGTGGCGTCGACCGTCATGGCCGTCTCGCCGTTCGTGCTCGCGCTCGTCGCGTGGCCCCTGCTCGGGCAGCGCCCGCGGCTGGCCTCGATGCTCGGTGCCGGGCTCGGCCTCGCGGGCGTCGTCGCGATGCTCGTCACGGGCGCCGTCGCCGTCGACTCCGTCGGCGTCGCCGCGGGCGCCACCGCGATGGTCATGTCCTCCGTCGGCTTCGTCCTCGCGACCCGCTGGAAGGACGACGTCGACGTGCTCGCCACCACGTCCTGGCAGCTCGTCGCCGGCGGCCTGCTGCTCGTACCCGTCGCGGCGCTCGCCGAGGGCGCTCCCCCGGCGCTCGACGGCCGCGGCTGGCTCGGCATCGCCTACGTGTCGCTCGTCGCCACGGCCCTCGCCTACGTCGCGTGGTTCGCCGCGCTGCGGCACCTGCCCGCCGGGTCGGTCGGCCTGGTCGGCCTGCTCAACCCCGTGACCGGCGTCGCCGTCGGGCTCGCACTGGGCGGCGAGCGCCTCGGCCCGCTGCAGGTCGCCGGCGTCGTCGCCGTGCTCGCGGGCGTCGTCGTGGGGCAGCCCGCGGCGCACGCGCTGCTGCGCCGACGGCGGCGGCCCGCGGCGACCGCCGCCGTGCCGCCGCCCAGCGGCGCCCTCGACCGTCAGGCCGAGCCCGCGAGCGCGGGCCTCTGACGCGCGGCTCGCGTCAGCACCAGGCGAGACACCCGGTCATCTCGATCGTCGGCTCGAGCGGGATGTCGTCCCGGGTCCGCTGCTCGAGGTACCGGGTGTACCCGCCGCCGACGTAGCTCTCCTCGAGCAGGAGCCCGGTCGCCGCATCACGCACGAGCCGGCGCGTCTGCCCCCCGGACGTGACCCGCGTCAGGACCTCTCCGGTCCTCCCACGACCGTCCTCGCCCACGTCGACCTGCGAACCGGGCAGCGACGCCAGCACGCCCCAGAAGGCCTCACGCAGGTCGCGCGGGTACAGACCTGCGTCACCGAGCGCACTGACAGCCTCGCCGAAGACCTTGTCGTCGTCCGTTCCCGCGCCGCGGTCGGGCAGCAGGCCCGCGCGCACCGCCGTCGCCAGCTCCGCCGGATCCGTCGGAAGGAACCGGGGATCGGCCAGCTGCTCGTACCGCACGCCGCCGATCACCCACGAACCCAGCCCCGGCTGCGGAGACAGCGCCCAGGCGGTCGAGAGGTCGCCGTCCGTCACGTTCAGCCCCGGCCGCTCGCGGCTGCTCCACGTCTCGTTGCGCTCCTCGTACCCCCAGGATGACTCCTTGAGCGTGTACCAGTACCGGTCCGGACCGTCCCACGGGTCGCCAGGGACACCCGTGACCGTGCCGTCGTCCGCGACGCCCGCATCGGCCGGGACCGTGGGGCGAGCGTCTGCGTCCGGCGATGGCGCCGCGGTGACGGCCGGGTCCGCACCCGAGCGCCCCGTGCCCAGCCCCGCGGGCGGCGCATCCCGCACCGGTCCGACCCCCAGCACGGCGCTCGCCCCCCACGTGGCCCCGAGCACGAGCGCCAGCGTGGTCGCCCCCGCCGCGCCCCGCACGACCCGACGTCGTCGCCGCGCACGCGGCACCACGCGGTCCACGTCGACGTCGACGCGTGGCACCGCGGCGTCGGCCCGCGCCCGCAGCCCCTGCACGAACAGCTCGTCCTGGTCCATCACGCACCCGCCTCTCGCGCGCCCGCACCGGGTCGCGCCCCGTCGTCGTCCTGCAGGGCCCCGCGCAGCGTCACGAGCGCGCGCGAGGCCGTCGACTTGACCGTGCCCACCGAGACGCTGAGGTCGTCGGCGACCTCCTTCTCGCTGAGCCCCTCGAGGTGCCGCAGCACCACGACGCGCCGCTGCCGCGGCGTGAGCAGCGCGAGCGCCCGCACGAGCTGGTCACGGTCGGCGTGCGCGTCCTGGGCGCCCGACACCGGGGTCTCGGGCATGCCCGCCGGGCCGAGCAGCACCTCGCGGCGCCGACGACGCCACGTCGTGACCCGCTGGTTGGCCAGCACCCGGCGCGCGTACGCGAGCGGCTCGCGCTCGCGCGCCCGGTCCCACGCCAGGTAGGTGCGCACGAGCGCCTGCTGGACCAGCTCGTCGGCCTGGTGCGCGTCGCCGCACAGCAGCCACGCCGTGCGGGCCAGCGCCGGTGCGGCCCCGACCATGAACGCGGCGAACTCGTCGTCGCGCGTGCGGCCGTCGGGCGGCAGCAGGTCGAGACCCTCGACGCGCTCGTCGCCGGCCGCCACGGGTGGTCGTGGCACGGCATCCCCCTCGGTCGCCGGTGGCGACGTCGTCGTCCTCATGCCCTCTACACGCCGCACGCCCCGCGAAGGTTGCGTCGCGGGGCGTGCAGGACGTGCGGGCGGGGTGCCGAGAAGTCGACCGCGTCAGACCTGGACGGCCTCGCCGTCGCCGAGGAGCTTGCGCAGGTAGGCGTAGGTGAGGTCGCCGGCGGTCTGGTCGTGCTGGTGCTCGTAGCCGGCCTTGTTGTAGAGCGCGATGTTCTGCAGCGAGTCGCGGCCCGTGAACACCCAGACCTCCTCGATGCCGTCCGGGAGGGTCGGCAGGATCGCGGAGAGCAGCTCCGTGCCGATGCCCTTGCCCTGCAGGTCGGGTGCGACGGCGAACCGGCCGAGCGTCGCCTTGCCGCCCTCGACGAGGACGCGGATCGACCCGACGAGCCGGTGCCCCCACCACGCGCCGAGCGTGATGACGCCGTCGGCCGTGAGGTCGGCCTTGAGCTCCTTGAGCGTCTGGGTCAGCGGCGGGATGTTCGGGTCGCCGTACTGCTGCGCCTCGGTGACGAACGCGGCGCGCCGCAGCGTGAGCAGCTCACCGGCGTCGTCGACCGTGACCGGGCGGATGTCGAGGGCCGTCATGCGGTCATCGTCTCAGCCCGCGCGGCCCGCGCACTACTCTCGGGCCTCGTGTCCCACACCTCGGATGTCGACCCGACCCCCCTCGTCCTGACCCTGTCGTGCCCCGACCGTCCGGGCATCGTCGCCGCCGTCGCGGGGCTCCTGGCCGAGCACGGCGGGAACATCACCGAGTCGCAGCAGTTCGGGGACCCGCTGTCGGGGCTGTTCTTCATGCGCGTGCAGGTGTCGACCGACGCGACCGTCGACGCCCTGCGCACCGACGTCGCCGCGCTCGCCGAGCGCTTCGACATGACGTGGCAGCTCGACGTGGCCGGGCGCCCGGTGCGCACGCTCGTCATGGTGTCGACGGCGGCGCACTGCCTCAACGACCTCGCGTTCCGCCAGCAGGCGGAGAACCTGCCCGTCGACCTGGTCGCGGTCGTGTCGAACCACGACACGCTGCGCCCGCTCGCCGACTTCTACGGCATCCCGTTCCACCACGTGCCCGTGACGTCGGCGACCAAGGCGGCCGCCGAGGCGCGGCTGCTCGAGCTGGTCGAGGAGCTCGACGTCGAGCTCGTCGTGCTCGCGCGGTACATGCAGATCCTGTCGGACGACCTGTGCCGGCGGCTGTCGGGGCGCGTCATCAACATCCACCACTCGTTCCTGCCGTCCTTCAAGGGCGCCCGCCCGTACGCGCAGGCGCACCAGCGCGGCGTCAAGCTCATCGGCGCGACCGCGCACTACGTCACCGGCGACCTCGACGAGGGGCCGATCATCGAGCAGGACGTCGAGCGCGTCGACCACTCGCACGCGGTGGCCGACCTGGTCGCGCTCGGGCAGGACGTCGAGCGGCGCGCCCTGGCACGCGCCGTGCGCTGGCACGCCGAGCACCGCGTGCTGCTCGACGGGCACCGCACGATCGTCTTCCGCTGACGCCCCGCGGGCGCCGCGCGGCCCGAACCGTTTCGGGCCGTGCGCGCGCGCCGCCCCGGGGTCGATGCTCTGGCCGACGGCCCGTCGCCGACGACGGGCCGCGTGACCAGCGCCGGCGCGGCCGGCGAGCACGGAGGACCCCATGCGCACGACCCGACCCGGCACCCGGCCCGGGCACCCGCGTCCGCACCGCTCCCGACGACCGGGCGCGCTGCGCGCGACGCTCGCGGCCGCGGCGATCGCGCTCGCGACGCTCGGCGCGGCGGACGTCGCCACCGCACCGCCCGCGCAGGCGGCCTCGCTCGTCGAGGTGACCGGCTTCGGGACGAACCCGGGCGGCCTCAAGATGCACCTGTTCGTCCCCGACCGCGTCGCCCCCGACCCGGCGGTGCTCGTGGTCGTGCACTACTGCACGGGCAGCGCGCAGGCGATGTTCAACGGCTCGCAGTTCGACGAGCTCGCGTCGCAGCACGGCTTCATCGCGGTGTACCCGAGCACGAACCGGCCGGGGAGCTGCTTCGACGTGTCCTCGTCCGCCGCCATGACGCGCGACGGCGGGAGCGACCCCCAGAGCATCGTGCAGATGGTGCGCTACGTGCAGCAGCGCTACCAGACGGACACCTCGCGCGTGTTCGTCACGGGCGTGTCCTCGGGCGCGATGACGACGCAGCTGCTGCTCGCCGAGTACCCCGACGTGTTCGCGGCGGGGTCGGCGTTCGCGGGCGTCCCGGCGACCTGCTTCGCGACGAACGGCCCGAAGCCCGGGACGACCGCGCAGGCCGGCTGGAACAGCGACTGCGCGCAGGGCCGCCGCGTGCTGAGCGCGCAGCAGTGGGGCGACCTCGCCCGCGCCACCTACCCCGGGTACGCCGGCCCCCGGCCGCGCGTGCAGCTGTGGCACGGCACGAACGACGAGACGCTGAGCTTCCAGAACTTCACCGAGGCCACCAAGCAGTGGACCAACGTGCTCGGCATCAGCGCGACGCCCGCGTCGAGCGAGACGATCGGCAACCGCACGCGCGCCCGCTACGGCGGCACCGGCACGCTCGCCCCGTTCGAGACCAACCGCCTGCAGGGCACGACCCACAACCTGCCGGTCGACGCGTCCGCGGCGATCGCGTTCTTCGGGCTCGACCGGCCGGCGCCCACGCCGACGCCCACGCCGACTCCGACGCCCACGCCGACGCCCACCCCTTCACCGACGCCGACGCCGACGCCGACGCCGACCGTGACGCCCACGCCGACGCCCACCCCCGCCGCGCCCGCGGGCGCCTGCACGGTGGGCTACTCGACGAGCGACTGGCCGACGGGCTTCACGGCCACCCTCACGGTGCGCAACACCGGGAACGCAGCCGTGGACGGCTGGACGCTGCGCTTCGCGTTCCCCTCGGGTCAGCAGGTGACGCAGGCGTGGAGCGGCACGGCCACCCAGCAGGGCGCCCAGGTCACGGTGACGAACGCCGCGTGGAACGGCCGCATCCCCGCCGGCGGTGAGGTGCAGCTGGGGTTCAACGGCTCGCACGGCGGCACCAACACCGCTCCGACGTCGTTCTCGCTCAACGGCGCCGCCTGCACGGTCGGCTGACGTCAGGCGTGGACCAGCCCCGGGGTGCACGACGTCCCGGGGCCGGTCCACGGCGTGGACACCAGAGACGAAAGTCTGTGACTCAGGTCATACGAACCGTTTCACGGGATGCGTCCTTGAGATTTCACCCACCACCGTAGGTCGTCGCGTCCACGAGGACGCTCCCGGCCATCGGAAGGACCCACCCATGACCGCCGAGCTCGCAGCCAGCAGCACCTCCCGGACCGACTCCTCCGCTCCCGCGCGACGCGGCGACCGCCGCGTCCGGCTCCTCGGCACCCTCCTCGTCGCGCTCGGCGTGCTCATGGTCCTCGGGGGCGCCGGAGCCTGGGTCGCCGTCTCCCAGGGCCTGGCGTCCGAGCGCGCGATGGTGGCCGAGGACGCACCCGCGTTCGCCGGGCAGCCCATCTCCTCGCCGTGGACCGCGTTCGCGCAGACCGAGGCCATCAAGGGCCACATCGCCGGCATGGCCGACGGCGAGACCTACGCGACCATGGACCAGGACGACCCGATGCGTGACACGGTGGCGCAGGGCACCTTCGTGCGGGGCTCGCTGCTGACCTCGGTCATCGCGTTCGGCGTCGCGCTCGCCGTGGTCGGCACCGGCACCGGGTTCGTGCTCGGCGGGCTGGGTCTGCGCCGCGTCGCCGCCGCGCACTGACGACCGGCCGTCCGGCGGCCGGGGGCGGCCGCCGGACGCGGCGTCCCCGCTCGCGGCACGCCCCGCACGGCGCACCCGTGGGAACGGCGCGCCCCGGAGAGCCCGGGCTCCCCGCAGCGGGCGTCAGAGCAGCGCGTCGGACGTGCTGGACGTCGCGACCTGGGTCGCTCCCGTGATCGCCGCGAGGAGCTCCTCCTGCGACACGTGCCGCGCGTCGAACGAGCCGTTGTTGCGACCGTGCCGCAGCACCTCGATGCGGTCCGAGACCGCGCGCACGTCGTTGAGGTTGTGGCTGATCAGCACGACACCGAGCCCGAGCTCCCGCAGCCGCTCGATGTGCGTGAGGATCTCGGCCGTGTGGGCGACCGACAGCGCGGCGGTCGGCTCGTCGAGCACGACGAGGCGCGGCGAGCCGATCAGCGTCCGCGCGATCGCGACGGTCTGACGCTGCCCGGCGGACAGGTGGGACACGGGCGTGCGGACGGCCGGGATCCTGCTCGACAGGTCGTGCAGGATCCGGCGGGCGACCCGCTCCATCTCCCCCTCGCGCATGAGCGTGCGCTCGCGCAGCTCACGACCCAGGAACAGGTTGGCCGTCACGTCGAGGTTCTCGCACAGCGCGTAGTCCTGGAACACCGTGGCGACACCGGCCTGGTGCGCGTCGGACGGCGACGGCAGCGCCACGGGCTCCCCGCCGATCTCGAGCAGACCCGCGTCAGGCTGGAGCACGCCGGAGATGATCTTCGCGAGCGTCGACTTGCCCGCACCGTTGTCCCCGACCAGCGCGACGACCTCGTGCGGGCGGACGACCAGGTCGACCCCGACGAGCGCCTCGACCGCCCCGAACCGCTTGGACACCTGCTGCACCGAGAGCACAGGGGCCCGCCTGCCGACACCCACGGCCTCGCCCACCTGCCCTTCGTCGCGCACGTCCCGACCAGTCTTTCCCCCGCCCGGGGGGCCGTCAAACCTGTCCGCCACCTTGCTCCCGGCCACCCTCCGGTCAGCCCTCACGGACGTCGACGCCGACGCCCGGCCCGGCACCGTCCGCACCCGCCTGGTCGGTGGCCTCGAGGACCAGCGCGAGCGCGCCCAGCACCTTGGCCCGCACCCCCAGGTCGCCCGGCACCACGTCGAGCGTGACCATCTGGTTGAGCGGCACCCGCCGCGAGATGGCCTCGCGCATCGGCTGCACGAGCAGGTCGCCCGTCTCGGCGAGCTCGCCGCCGATGACCACGCACTGCGGGTTGACCACCATCGCCATGCCCGCGACGACGCCGCCGATCACGGCGCCGGCGTCCGCCACGACCTGCCGGCAGCCGGGGTCCCCGTCGACCGCGTGCTGCACGAGGTCGCGCAGCGTGAGCGTGCCGTGGCTGACGGTGAGCGGCTCGACGAGCGCCGGGTACCCGACCACCGTGTCGAGGCAGCCGCGGCTGCCGCACCGGCAGATGCGACCCTGCGGGTCGACCTGCACGTGCCCGATCTCACCCGCCGTGCCGCCGAACCCGCGGTGCAGGTGCCCCGACAGGATGATGCCGGCGCCCGTCCCGGCGCCGGCCGCGACGTACACGGCGTCCTGGTAGCCGCGTGCGGCACCGAACCGGCTCTCGGCGAGCGCCCCGAGGTTCGCGTTGTTGTCGACCAGCACGGGCTTGGCCAGTCGCTTGGACAGCACGTGCACGACCGGGACCTCGTCCCAGCCGCGCAGCAGCCCCCGCACGGTCACCAGCCCGGTGCCGGGCTCGACGGGTGCCGGCAGCCCGACACCCAGCCCGACCAGCTCGTCGATCGTTGCGCCGACGCGCTCGAGCAGGTCGATGACCAGGAGCGCGACCCGGTCGAGCGTCGTGTCGGCGCGGTGGTCGGCCGGCAGCGGGAGCGTCTGCTCGGCGACGATCTCGCGCGTCACGTCGCCGAGGGCGACGCGCAGGTGGCGCGGACCGACGTCGACCCCGGCCGCCAGCCCGGTCTGCCGCGCGATCGTGACGAGCTGGGCGCGGCGCCCCGAGCGGATCGTGCTGTGCGTGTCGACGGCGCCGGCCGCGAGGAGCTCCTTGACGATCGAGCTCACGGTCGCGGGCGACAGGCCGGTGGCCGCGGTCAGCTCGACCTGGGTGAGGCCGCCGTAGCGCTTGACGGTCTCGACGACGAGCGCGCGGTTGGCGCCCCGCAGGGACGACTGCGATCCCGACATCGGTCCCCTCACGTCGGCCGAGCCTAGCGGTCGGACCTGGGCACCGACGCGCACGTCGGTCCCGTCCGGGGTGCACGTCGCGCGCCCCGCACCGGCGGTCCGGTGCGGGGCGCGCGACGTGGGGTCAGCGCGCCTCGGCGCGCCGCTTGTTCCAGACGTCGAACGCGACGGCCAGCAGCAGCACGAGGCCCTTGACCATCTGCTGGACCGACTGCGGGACACCCATGAGCTGCATGCCGTTGCTCATGACGGCCATGATCAGCGCACCGGTCATGGCACCCGTCACGCGGCCGACGCCACCGGTCGTCGATGCGCCGCCGATGAAGGCCGCGGCGATCGCGTCGAGCTCGAACATGTTGCCCGCGCCCGGCTGCGCGCCGTTCATGCGGGACGAGAACACGACACCCGCGACACCGGCCAGCAGGCCCATGTTGACGAACGTCCAGAACGTCACCTGCCGGACCTTGACGCCCGACAGCTGCGCGGCGTTGAGGTTGCCGCCGATCGCGTAGATGTGACGCCCGAACACCGAGCGCTGCGTGATGACCGAGTAGGCCAGGATCAGCACGGCGAGCACGATGAGGATGTTCGGCAGGCCGCGCGACTGCGCGAGCTGGTAGCCGAACCACATGACGACCGCGGCGATCGCGACGAGCTTGAGGACGAACAGCGGGAGCGCCTCGACGACCTGCTGGTACGCGATGCGGCCCATCCGGGTGCGCCACTGGCTGACGCCGAACCCGACCACCGCGATGCCGAAGATCACGAGCGTGAACACGTCCACGCCGTAGCCGCCGAGCAGGCCGTTGGTCGAGAAGCCGTTCGCGATGTCGTAGTACGTGCCGCCGAACGGCGACAGCGAGACGTTGTCGAGCACGCGCTGCGCGAGACCGCGGAACAGCAGCATGCCGGCCAGCGTGACGATGAACCCGGGGATGCCCACGTAGGCGACCCAGAAGCCCTGCCACATTCCGACCACGACGCCGACGGCGAGCGCCGCGAGCACGCCGACCCACCAGGGCTGGCCGTGGCGGATCACGAGGACCGCGGACACGGCGCCCGTGAGGGCGACGACCGAGCCGACCGACAGGTCGATCTGCCCCAGCACGATCACCATGACCATGCCGATCGCGAGGATCAGGATGTACGAGTACTGCAGGACGATGTTCGTGAGGTTGCCCGGGCTCAGGAAGTTCGAGTTCAGGAACGAGAAGAGCGCGACGATCACGAGGAACGCGACGAAGATGCCGCTCTGGCGGAGGTTCCGCGTCACCATCTCGCGGAAGCCGGCGATGGCCGTCATGAGGCAAGGTCCTTTGCTGTCTCGCGCTCCATGGTCATGAGCTCCATGAGCCGCTCCTGGGTGGCCTCGGCGACGGGCAGCTCACCGGTGATCCGCCCGAACGCGAGGGTGTAGACGCGGTCGCAGATGCCGAGCAGCTCGGGCAGCTCGGAGGAGATGACGACGACCGCCTTCCCCGCTGCGACCATCTTGTTGATGATCGTGTAGATCTCGTACTTCGCACCGACGTCGATGCCGCGCGTCGGCTCGTCGAGGATCAGCACGTCGGGCTCGGTGTAGAGCCACTTGGCCAGCACGACCTTCTGCTGGTTGCCGCCCGACAGCTTGCCGACGACCGCCATGACGGTCGGCGTCTTGATGTTCAGGCTCGCGCGGTACTCCTCCGCGACCCGGACCTCCTCGTTCCCGTTGACCCACCCGCGGCGCGCGAGGCGTCGCAGACCGGCGGCCGACACGTTCTGCCGGATGTCCTGGATGAGGTTGAGGCCGTACCGCTTGCGGTCCTCGGTGGCGTACGCGAGGCCGTGGTTGATGGCCTCGTCGACGTTGCGGACCTGGATCTCCTGGCCGTTCTTGTAGATCCGGCCCGTGATGCCGCGCCCGTACGTGCGCCCGAAGATGCTCATCGCGAGCTCGGTGCGCCCGGCGCCCATGAGCCCCGCGATGCCGACGACCTCGCCGGCCCGCACGGTGAACGACGCGCCGTCGATGACGACGCGGTCCATCTGCGTGGGGTGCCGCACCGTCCAGTCCTCGACGCGCAGGACCTCCTCGCCGATGTCCGGCGTGCGCTCGGGGTAGCGGTGCTCGAGGTCACGGCCGACCATGCCGCGGATGATGCGGTCCTGGGTCGACCCGGGGTCGCTCATGTCGAGCGTCTCGATCGTGCGGCCGTCACGGATGATCGTGGTGCGGCCGGCGATCTCGGCGATCTCGTTGAGCTTGTGGCTGATGATGATCGAGGTGATGCCCTGCTGCTGCAGGTGGCGCAGCAGCGCGAGCAGGTGCTCGGAGTCGTTGTCGTTGAGCGCGGCGGTCGGCTCGTCGAGGATGAGGAGCTTGACCTCCTTCGACAGCGCCTTCGCGATCTCGATGAGCTGCTGCTTGCCGACGCCCAGCTGCGACACGGGCGTCGTCGGGTTCTCGTCGAGCCCGACGCGCGCGAGGAGCTTGGCCGCCTCGGCGTTGGCCTTGTTCCAGTCGATCAGCGGGCCGGCGCCGCGCACCTCGTTGCCGAGGAAGATGTTCTCGGCGACCGACAGGTACGGCACCAGCGCGAGCTCCTGGTGGATGATGACGATGCCGCGGCCCTCGGAGTCGTTGATCGAGCCGAACTCGACCTCCTCGCCCTCGAAGACGATGGCACCGTCGTAGGTGCCGTGCGGGTACACGCCGGACAGGACCTTCATGAGGGTCGACTTGCCGGCGCCGTTCTCGCCGCAGATGGCGTGGATCTCTCCGCGCCTCACGGTCAGGTTGACGTCCTGCAGCGCCTTGACGCCCGGGAAGGTCTTGGTGATGGACCGCATCTCGAGGATGGTGCTGTGGTCCATGACCCCTCCGTTCAGTGGTGGTCGGATGGCGGGCGGTGGGGACGCGGCCCGGCCGGGGATCGCCCGGCCGGGCCGCGTCACCGGGTCAGGCGACGCCCGACTCGACCTGGGCCTCGGTCCAGTAGCCCGAGTCGACGAGCAGCGGGACGATGTCCTCGGCGAAGACGGTGTCGACCGTCAGCAGGTAGGACGGCACGACCTTCTTGCCGTTGTCGTACGTCTCGGTGTCGTTGGCCTCGGGCTTCTCACCCTTGACGAACGCCTCGGCGACCTTGATCGACTGGTCGGCGAGCTTGCGCGTGTCCTTGAAGATCGTCGAGGACTGCACGCCGTCGTTGATGAGCTTGACCGACGCGATCTCGGCGTCCTGGCCGGTGACGATGGGCAGGCCGGCCTCGATCGTCGGGCCCTGACCGACGCCCTGGAGCGCCGTGATGATTCCGCGCGAGATGCCGTCGAACGGCGAGAGCACGCCCGAGAGCTTGGAGCCGTCGGAGTACGTGGAGGTGAGCAGGTCCTCCATGCGCTTCTGGGCGGCCTCCTGCGACCAGCGCAGCGTGGCGACCGTGTCGAAGTCGGTCTGGCCGGACTTCACGACGAGCGTGCCGTTGTCGATGTACGGCTGGAGCACGGACATCGCGCCGTCGAAGAAGAACCCGGCGTTGTTGTCGTCGGGCGAGCCGGCGAACAGCTCGATGTTGAGCGGCCCCTGGACGCCCTGGATCGCGACGCCCGAGGCGTCGATGAGGCCCATGCCCTGCAGGAGGGCGGTGCCCTGCGCGACGCCGACCGCGAAGTTGTCGAACGTGACGTAGAAGTCGACGTTCTCGCTGTCGCGGATGAGGCGGTCGTAGGCGATGACCGGGATGTTCTGCGCGGCGGCGCTCTCGAGCTGGCTCGTGAGGGCGGTGCCGTCGATCGAGGCGATGATGAGGACGTCGGCGCCGCTCGTGATCATCTGGTCGATCTGCTGGGTCTGGGTCGGGATGTCGTCGCCCGCGTACTGCAGGTTGACCTTGTACCCGAGGTCCTCGAGGCCCTTCTTGACGGCCTTGCCGTCGGCGATCCACCGCTCGGAGGTCTCGGTCGGCATGGCGACGCCGATCGTGATCTCGCTGGGGTCGGCGCCGCCGCCGGCGCCCTCGGTGCCGCCACCGCCCGCGCCGGCACCGCCGCCGCCGCAGGCCGCGAGGCCGAGCGCGAGCGCCCCGGCCGCCGCCACCATGGTGAACTTGCGTCGCATCGTGTGCTCCTTCTCGTCGTCGAGAGGTTCCCGGTCCCGATCTGCTCGGGAGCGGACGCGGCTGCTGTGCCGGTCCCACCGGACGTACCCGGCTGCCTCGGACGCGACGGGGGTCGTCCTCGTCCCGGTGCAGCGGGACAACCATGCTTAAGTTCGGAACCCGAAGTCAACCGGGAACGATGCCTTCTCGGTCACGAACTCATCACAACTTGGTCCCGCTGCGCCTCCCGGGTGATCTGGGAGCGCGACCACGGCGATGTCGCTCACGCAGCGGGTGAGACGCCCGCCCGCTGGCGCCGCGGCTCGGGTTCGGGACCCGCACCCAGCGCTCTGCGGTGCACACGGTCCACGGCCGGAGCGAGGAGTCCTCGCCCGGCGGGCGACCGGCCGGGCCGCGCTCAGGACCGCAGCGGCACCGGACGGGGCGTCGCCGCCCGCGACGCCCCCGTGATCGCGGCGATGATGTGCTCGTAGCCCGTCGACCGCGCGTCGAACGACCCGTTGTTGCGGCCGTGCCGCAGCACCTCGACGCGGTCCGCGACCGACCGCACGTCGGTCATGTTGTGGCTGATGAGCACGACCCCCAGCCCCAGGTCGCGCAGCCCCTCGATGTGCACGAGCACCTCGGCCGTCTGCGCGACCGACAGCGAGGCCGTCGGCTCGTCGAGCACCACGAGGCGCGGCGAGCCGATGAGCGTGCGCGCGATCGCGACGGCCTGCCGCTGCCCGGCCGACAGGTGCGACAGCGGGACGCGGACCGTCGGGATGCGGCTCGTGAGGTCGCGCAGGATCTGCCGCGCGACCTGCTCCATGCGCTCGTCGTCGCGCGCGCCGCGGCCGTCGCGCAGCTCGCGCCCCAGGAACAGGTTCGACGTCACGTCGAGGTTGTCGCACAGCGCGAGCTCCTGGAACACCGTCGCGACCCCCAGCGCGTGCGCGGCGGCCGGCGTCGGGATCGTCACGGGGACGCCGTCGATCTCGATCAGCCCGGCGTCGGGCGTCAGGACGCCCGCGACCATCTTCGCGAGCGTGGACTTCCCGGCCGCGTTGTCCCCCACCAGCGCGACGACCTCACCCCGGTGCACCTCGAGGTCGACCCCCACGAGCGCCTCGACCCCGCCGAACCTCTTGCTGATGCCGCGCATCGACAGCAGCGGCGTCCTCGTCGCCTCGGTCATCGTCGACCCCGTCCGCTCTGCGTGCCCTGGCGCCACGTGCCCTCGCGGCGCGTGCCCGTGCTCGTGCTCCTCGCGACCGTGCTCGGTGCAGTGAATCCCGCACCCCTGCCCCGGTCAACCCCGGTCGTCGTCCCGCCCACCCTCGCCCTGCTCCTCCCGCGCACCGTCCCGTCGGCCGTCGCCCGGTGGCGCGCCCACCGGGGCCGCGTCGTCCTCGGCGCGCACCGGCACGTCGGCCGACCGCAGCGCGAGCACGAGCGCACCCATCACCTCGGCCCGCTGCCCCAGCGCGGCCGGCACGACCTCGAGCGGTGCGACCTGGTTGAGCAGCACGCGGCGCTGCAGCGCCTCGCGCAGCGGACCGAGCAGCACCTCCCCGGTCTCCGCCAGCTCGCCCCCGACGACCACGCACTGCGGGTTCATGCTCGTCCCGAGGCCGGCCAGCACCGACCCGATCACGGCGCCCGCGTCGGCCACCACGCGCGACGACCCCGGGTCGCCGTCCCGCGCCCGCGCGATGACGTCGCGCAGCGCGAGCGACCCGTGGGACGCCCGCAGCGGCTCGACGAGCGCGTTCGCGCCGACCACGGTGTCGAGGCAGCCGCGCGAGCCGCACCGGCAGATGTGCCCGGTGGGGTCCACCTGCACGTGGCCGATCTCCCCCGCCGTGCCGGCGAACCCCCGGTGCACCTGCCCGCCCAGCACGATGCCCGCCCCGATGCCGTACGACGCGCGCACGTAGACGGCGTCGCGGTACCCGCGCGCGGCACCGAGCGTGGCCTCGGCCAGCGCGCCCAGGTTCGCGTCGTTGTCGACGAGCACCGGGCGGCCCAGCCGCTCGGTGAGCACCTGCGCGAGGTGCTCGTCCTCCCAGCCGCGCAGCAGCCCCGGGACCGACACGACGCCCGTGTCGACGTCGACGGGTGCGGGCACGCCCAGCCCGATCGCGACGACGTCCTCGAGGTCCGAGCCGATGCGCTCGAGCAGGTCCATGACGAGCAGCGCGCCCCGGTCGAGCGTCGTGTCCGACGGGTGCTCGAACGGCAGCGGCAGCATCTGCTCGGCGACGACCTCGTGCGCGAAGTCGCCCAGCACGACGCGCAGGTGCCGGTGGCCCACCTGGATGCCGACCGCGAGCCCGACCCGGCGCGCGAGCGTGACGAGCTGCGCGCGCCGCCCGCTGCGCGTCGTGACGGCAGTGTCGACGATCCCCGCGGCGAGCAGCTCGCGGACGATCGTCGACACCGTCGCCTGGGACAGCCCGGTGGCGGCGGCGAGCTCGACCTGCGTGAGCCCGCCGTACCGCTGCACCGTGCCGACGACGAGCGCCTTGTTGGCCTCGCGCAGGGCGGTCTGCGAGCCCGCCGCACCCGCTCGCCTGCTCACGAGGGCAACCTACCGGCGCCCACGCCGCTCACGGACGCACGTCCGGTTCTACTGCGTGCCCGCGCGTCGCTTGTTGAGCAGGTCGAACGCGACCGCGAGCAGCAGCACGAAGCCCTTGATGGCCATCTGCCACGCGGGGTCGACCGACAGGATGGACAGGCCCATGTTGAGCACGCCCATGATGAGCGCGCCGACGATCGCCCCCGACACCCGACCGATGCCGCCGGTGACCGCCGCCCCGCCGATGAAGCACGCGGCGATCGCGTCGAGCTCGAAGTTCTGCCCGGCCGCCGCGATCGCGGCGCCCGCGCGTGCGGTGGTGACGATCGCCGCGACCCCCGCGAGCAGACCCATGTTGACGAAGATCCAGAAGTCGACCCGGCGGGTGCTGACGCCCGACAGCGCGGCCGCGGAGCGGTTGCCGCCGATCGCGTAGATGTGCCGCCCGAAGACCGTGCGGCCCATGAGGAACGAGTAGGCGACGACGAGCACGCCCACGATGACCAGGACGATCGGGGTGCCACCGGCCGAGAACGACAGGATGACGGTGAGGATCCCGATGCCGACGGCGATCGCCGCGAGCTTGGTGACGAACAGGCCGAGCGCCTCGACGTGCAGGTCGTGCCGCCGCAGCGAGCGACGCGCGCGGACCTGCGTGAGCACGATCGCGGCGACCGCGAGCGCGCCGATGACCAGCGTGACGCCGTCCATGTTGCCGACGTAGTTGAGCCACGGGGGCAGCGAGCCCTTGGAGATCCGGATGAACGCCGGCGGCAGCCCGGCGAGCGTCTCGCCGACGATCACGAGCGCGAGGCCGCGGAACACGAGCATGCCGGCGAGCGTGACGATGAAGGCCGGGATCCCCACGTAGGCGACCCAGAACCCCTGCCACGCCCCGACCATCGCCCCGACCGCCAGGCCGACGAGCACGGCGGCGATCCACGGCAGCCCGATCGGGTCGCGCATGGTCACCGCGACCACGCCGCCGACGAACGCGACGACCGACCCGACCGACAGGTCGATGTGCCCGGCCACGATGACCATGACCATGCCGATCGCGAGGATCATGACGTACGCGTTCTGCTGGAAGAGCGCCGCGACGTTGTTGGCGAGCAGCAGCTTGCCGTCGGTCAGCACCTGGAACAGCAGGATGATGACGACGAGCGCGCCGAAGATGCCGTACTGGCGCGCGTTGCCGCCCAGGCCCTGCAGCCGCTGCCCGAGCGGCACGCGGGGCGTGCCCGGTGGCGTCGGGGACGGAACGTTGACGTCGGTCGTGGTGCTCATCGGGCGATCCCGTCCTTGTCCATCGTCATGAAGTGCATGAGGTGCTCCTGGGTCGCGTCGGCGCGGGCCACCTCGCCCGTGACGCGACCCTGGCTGAGCGCGTAGATGCGGTCGCAGACCCCGAGCAGCTCGGGCAGCTCGGAGGAGATGACGAGCACGCCCTTGCCCGCGTCGGCGAGCCTGTTGATGATCGTGTAGATCTCGTACTTGGCACCGACGTCGATGCCGCGCGTCGGCTCGTCGAGGATCAGCACGTCGGGGTCGGCGTAGATCCACTTGGACAGCACGACCTTCTGCTGGTTGCCGCCCGAGAGCTTGCCGACCAGCGCCGTGACGGTCGGTGTCTTGATGTTCAGCTCCTGGCGGTACCCCTCGGCGACGGTCGACTCGGCCTCGCGGTCGACGACGCCGCGTCGTGCGAGCTTGCCGAGCGCGGCGGCGGAGACGTTGTGCTGCACCGTGTCGATGAGGTTGAGGCCGAACCGCTTGCGGTCCTCGGTCGCGTACGCGATGCCGTGGGCGATGGCCTGCTGGACGGTCGTGGCCGTGATCTCCTGACCGTCCTTGTACAGCCGACCGGAGATCCGGGTGCCGTACGAGCGGCCGAACACGCTCATCGCGAGCTCGGTGCGGCCCGCCCCCATGAGGCCGGCGAGCCCGACGATCTCGCCGCGGTGCACCGTCAGGCTCGCGCGGTCGACGACCTTGCGCGTCTGGTCGACGGGGTGGTGCACGGTCCAGTCCTCGATCCGCAGCACCTCCTCGCCGATGCTCGGCGTGTGGTCGGGGAACCGGTGGTCGAGCGGGCGGCCGACCATGCCGCGGATGATGCGCTCCTCGGTGACCGGCTCGCTGCCGCGCATGTCGAGGGACTCGATGGTCTGGCCGTCGCGGATGATCGTCGTGGTGTCGGCGATCGCCTCGATCTCGTTGAGCTTGTGGCTGATGATGATCGAGGTGATGCCCTCGTCGCGCAGCCCGCGGATCAGGCCCAGCAGGTGGGCGGAGTCCTCGTCGTTGAGCGCGGCCGTCGGCTCGTCGAGGATGAGGAGCCGCACCTCCTTCGACAGCGCCTTGGCGATCTCGACGAGCTGCTGCTTGCCGACGCCGATGTCGCTGACGCGCGTGTCGGGACGCTCGGCGAGCCCGACGCGCGCGAGCAGGCGCGCGGCCTCGGCGTTGGTGCGGTTCCAGTCCATCACGCCGCGCTCGGCGCGCTCGTTGCCGAGGAAGATGTTCTCGGCGATCGACAGGTACGGCGAGAGCGCGAGCTCCTGGTGGATGATGACGACGCCGCGGCGCTCGGAGTCGCGGATGCCGCGGAACTCCTGCACCTCGCCGTCGAGGACGATGTCGCCCTCGTACGTGCCGTGCGGGTAGATGCCCGACAGCACCTTCATGAGCGTCGACTTGCCCGCTCCGTTCTCGCCGCAGATCGCGTGGATCTCGCCGCGGCGCACGGCCAGGGTGACGTCCGCGAGCGCCTTGACGCCCGGGAAGGTCTTGGTGATGCCGCGCATCTCGAGGATGTGCTCGGTGTCCATGGGTCCTCGCTGGGTCGTCCGGGCGGAGCCGGCCGCGCGACCGGAGCGGTCGCGCGGCCGGCCGTGGTTCACAGGCCGAGGTCGGCGGCCTTGTAGAAGCCCGAGTCGACGAGCACCTGGACGGTGTCCGGCGTGATGACCTGGGGCGGCAGCAGGTAGGTCGGGACGACCTTCTCGCCGTTGTCGTAGGTCTCCTCGTCGTTGACCTCGACGGTCTCGCCCTTGACGATCTGCTCGACCATCTTCGCGACCTGGTCACCCAGCGTGCGCGTGTCCTTCCAGACCGACATGGACTGCTTGCCGGCGATCATGTTGAGGACGTTGGCCTTGTCGGCGTCCTGGCCCGTGAGGACCGGGTAGTCCGGTCCGGGCGCGTAGCCGGCGCCCTCGAGCGCCTGCGCGATGCCCAGCGCGAGCGAGTCGTTGGGCGACAGGACGACGTTCACCTTGGTGCCGCCCGAGTAGAACGAGTTGAGGCGGTTCTCCATCTCGGACTGCGCGGTGTCCGAGCTCCAGCCCTGGACGCCGATGGACGCCCAGTCGTCGTTCGACGCCGGGGCCTTGCCCGAGGGCACCACGAGCTGGCCCTTGTCGAGGTAGGGCTTGAGCACGTCCCACGCACCGGCGAAGAAGAACTTCGCGTTGTTGTCGTCGGGCGACCCGGCGAACGGCTCGAGGTTGAACGGGCCCGCACCGGTGTCGAGCTTGAGCGCGTCGACGATGAACTCGCCCTGCATCTTGCCGACGCCGTAGTTGTCGAACGTCGCGTAGTAGTCGACGTTGGGCGTGTCGTTGATGAGGCGGTCGTAGGCGATGACCTTGATGCCCTGGTCGGCCGCCTGCTGCAGCGTCGGCGCGAGGGCCGTGCCGTCGATCGACGCGATGACGAGGACGTCCGCGCCCTGGTTGACCATGTTCTCGATCTGCGTGATCTGCTGGTCGACCTTGTTGTCGGCGTACTGCAGGCTGGTCTCGAAGCCCGCGTCCTTGAGCAGGCCCTCGAGGTGCGCGCCGTCGCGGTTCCACCGCTCGAGGCTCTTGGTGGGCATCGCGATGCCGACCATCGTGTCCTCGGCGCTGCCGGTGGCGCCGTCGGTGGAGCCGCCGCCCGACCCGGTGTCGCGCTCGGAGCTGCAGGCGGCCATGCTCCCCACGAGCAGACCTGCGGCGACCATCGTGATCGCCGTCTTCTTCCATGCCAGTGACATCGTCGTCGCTCCCTCGTGTGCGCCGCTGCTGCGGCCGGGACGTCCGTCGTCCCGGCCACCCGGGGTCGGCGTCGCTGCCGAGGAGCCGGGTGCGGCTTCGCGTTGCATTCAAGACCTGAAGCCTTCGCCAGGGCAAGAGTCGTGACCAATCCGTGTCCTGATGTCACTCGCGTGCTGGCCGCCCGCGGTGTGCGCACCCAAATCGGGCATGTCCGCACGCAGACCGGCCCGTGCCTTCAGACATCGAAGGCACGGGCCGGTCTGCGCGGACGGCCAGGTCAGCGGCACACCCCCGGCAGCCACCACCCGAGCAGACCGCACACCAGGTCGCGCCACGGGTCGGGTCGCGGCGTCGGCGACCGCTGCTCGACGAGCACGGCCACCGTGCGCGCGGGCACCGTGACCGTCCCCGTCCCACGGTCGTACGTCGTGGTCCGCACCACCGGGTCGGCGCCCGCCGCCTGCACGGGCGACAGCGCGTACCGCCGCCCCGCGAGCGCGTCCACCCGCTGCGCGGTCGGCTCGTCGGACGCGTTGACGACCACGAGGAGACCGTCGAGCCGCGCATCGACGTCGGTGCGCCACCGGCGCGTCGCCACGTCCCAGCCCGGCCGGTCGTCGACGTGCATGACCACCACCCCCGGTGCCGCGTCCGGCCCGGAGCCCGGGAACGTCACCTTGCGCTCGATCAGGTCGGCGTCCCCGAGCCGGAACAGCCGGGTCGAGGCACGCAGCTCGAGCAGCTCGGCGGACGCGACGCGTGCCGCCGCGACGTCGGCGGGGGTCGGCACGAGCGCGGGGTCGGCCAGCAGAGGCTGCTGGAACGGCCACTTTGCCTCGTTGTCCGCCGCCGGCGGGAGCCCGCGGCCGAAGCCGTTGGTGCGCCCGGACCAGTCCAGCACGTTGAACCAGTCCCCCGAGTCGTACGAGTTCCTGTCGAGCGACTTGCTGCGCAGCAGGTCCGCGCCCGCGTGCCAGAACGACGGGGTCTGCGCGAGCGTCGTGGTGGCGAGCGAGACCGTGTTCATGCGGACGCGGGCGGCCATCGGGGTGTCCTGCGGGAGCTTGAGGTAGAGGTTGTCGAACAGGGTCTCGTTGTCGTGCGCGTCGACGTACGTGACGACCTCCTCCGGGGAGTCGGCGTAACCGGCCGGCTGCCCGTTGTAGTCGACCTGGTCGCCGCGCCTGACGGTGCCGTCGCTCGTCAGCAGCTCGAACGACCGCAGGTTGCCGGCCATGCCGAGCCGCACGAGGTCCGCCTGGTGCCGGACACGCGCGAGCTGCTCGGCGTCGGTGCCGTTCACGGGTGCGCCGTTCGGGTCCGTGAACGCACCCGAGCCGAAGCCCTGCACGCGCGGGTCCTCGTCGAACGGCCCACCGCCGCGCACGGCGTCACGCAGCCGGTCCGAGAACGTGCCGATGCCCGTGCCGCCCAGCTGACCCTGCGTGGCCTGCTCGAAGAGCCGGTCGTCGGCCACCTCGCCGAAGTTCCAGCCCTCGCCGTACAGGTACACCTTCCGCCCGTCGACGCCGTCGGTGCGGGGTCGCAGCCGGTCGAGCGCGTCGCGCACGGCCTCCATCGTCTGCCGCGAGTGGTGACCCATGAGGTCGAACCGGAAGCCGTCGACCTTGTAGTCCCGCGCCCAGGTGACGACCGAGTCGACCATCATCTTCTCGGCCATCGCGTGCTCGGTCGCGACGTTCTGGCAGCACGTCGACGTCTCGACCTTCCCGGTCGCGTCGAGCCGGTGGTAGTACCCGGGCACCACGCGGTCGAGCACGCTCTTCGGGTCCTGCCCGCTCGCCGCGGTGTGGTTGAAGACCTGGTCGAGCACGACCTGCAGCCCGTCCGCGTGCAGCACCCCGACCATGGTGCGGAACTCGGCGACCCGCGCGCCGCCGACCGCGTCGACCGCGTACGAGCCCTCCGGCACGGTCCAGTGCCACGGGTCGTAGCCCCAGTTGAACGCGTCCTGCCCCGCGACCGCGGTCACGCACGCCTGCTGCTCGGGCGAGTCCGGCGGGAGCGCAGCGAGGTCGCACGCGGGCGCCGCCTGCGCCGACCGGTCCTCCTCGATCGACGCGATGTCGAACGTCGGCAGCAGGTGGACCGTGGTCAGACCCGCGTCGGCGAGCGCGCGCAGGTGGTCGCGGCCGTCGCTGCGGGGCACCGCGAACGCGCCGTACGTGCCGCGCAGCGCCGCGGGGACCGTGGCGTCCGAGACGGAGAAGTCGCGGACGTGCAGCTCGTAGATCGTCTGGTCGACGGGACGCACGACCGGCTGGGGCGTGCGCTCCCACTGGCGTGGCCGGTAGCGGGCGTCGTCGAGGTCGACGAGCACGCCGTGCGTCGAGCTGCGCGTGAGCGCGACGGCGTACGGGTCGGTCACGCGGTTCACCTCGACCTTCCCCGTGGTCGGCGCGTAGACCGTGACCTCCCACAGGTACGCCGCACCGGCCCACGCCTTCGGGCCCGCGACGGTCCAGCTGCCGTCGGCCTGCCGCTGCGCGGCGGCCCGCACGGGGTCGCCGGACGTGTCGAGCGCACCGCGCCGGTCGGCGGGCCACACCAGCACGGCGACGTCCTGCGCCGTGGGGGCCCACAGCGCGAGGTGCGGGGCACCCTTCACCCACGTCGTGCCGAACGTACGCTTGCCCGCCTTCTTGCTGTACAGGTCGTCGATCACGCCCGGCACCTGCACGCCCGTGACCGCCTGCGCGACGTCGTCCGCGTCCGCCTGCCGCACCAGCAGCTCGCCGGTGAGCAGCCGCTCGACCGTGGCGCGGTCGGACCGCACCCGCAGCGCGACGTACCCGTCGAGGGCCGGGAACCGCTCGACCTGCGCCGCGGTGAGCCCACCGGCGACGACCTCGAGCGCGACCTCCTCACCGCCCGTCACCTGCCCGTCCACGACCTCGAGCGCCCCCTCGGGCGACCCGTGCAGCGTGAACCGCAGCGCCGACGCGTCCGTGCCGCTCGCGACCAGCCCCGCGGGCCACGCGAGCGTGCGGGCGTCGACCCAGTGCGCCTGCGCCTGCCCCGTGCCGGGCAGCGGCGGGTCGGTGACCTGCACCGTGAGCACGTGCGTGGTGAGGTCGTAGAGGAACGTCACGGGCCTGCCGCCGGGCGCCGCGAACGCGAAGTTCGCGCCGTCGCGCACGCCGTCGGCGCCGTAGTTCTCGGCCCACGACAGTCCGTGCGCGACCTTGAGCTCGTACGAGCCCGCCGCCAGGTCGGGCAGCGTCAGCGTGGCGGTCCCGTCGCCGTCGCCGTCGACCAGGGCCGTCGCCAGGCACGCGGGGTCCCAGTCGGCCGCGCAGCCCGCCTCGCTCTGGTACGACCCCGGCAGCGTGATCAGCGGACCCTGCGCCGAGGACGTCACCTGGTGCGTGGTCGCGTCGTACACGAACGTCACCTGCTGCGGCGCGTCGCCGGCCACGGCGTACGTGACGTTGGCGCCGCCGGGCGCGCCGCCCGCGCCGTAGTTCTCGTCCCACGTGCCGCCCACGGCGACCTTGTACTCGTACGACCCCGGCGGGATCGTGAAGGTCCCGGAGTACACGACGCCGTTGGTCGACGTGAGGCGCGCCGCCTCGCAGCCCGGCTGCCAGTCCCCCGGGCACCCCATCGCGGCGTTGTGGCTGCCGGGCACCGTGACGAGCGTGCCGCCCGGCGCCGGCGGAGGCTCGACGCCGTCGACGGCCACGCCGACGCTCGCGTACGTCGACGCGGCGCTGCGGTGGCCGGTCACGTCCTGCCGCACCGCGCGGTACTCGACGAGTGTGCCGGGGTCCAGGTCGCGCACGTCGTGGAACACCCGGGGCGTCGTCGTCTCGGCGGTGCCGAGCGGCGTCCACGCGTCGTCGCCGACCACGCGGTAGGCGAAGGACGTCGTGGCGAACGCGTCGTCGTCGACGTCCGCGACCACGGGGGCCAGCCCCTCGAGCGCCGCGCCCGCGCCCGGCACCGCCAGCGTGAGGCCGTCGTCGCCCGCCGCCACCGGCCCGTCGGCCCGCAGCACGACCGCGCCGAACGCGGGCACCGTCAGGGCGACGGCGCCCTCGGCGTCGGCGGTCGCTGCCGCGCCCGGCACCGTGCCGGCGCCCGAGGTCGCGAGCAGGGACGTGAACGTCGCGCCCGGCGTCAGGCTGTCGACCGTGACGTCGGCCGGCGTCGCCGCGTTGTTGAGCGCGACGAGGTGCTCGACGCCGTCGTCGCCGACGCGCGAGAACGCGTACACCGACCCGGCGGCGTACCGCTCGACCTGCGCGCCGGAGGTCAGCGCGGGCGTCTGCGCGCGCAGCCCCGCGAGCGTCGCGATCTGCCGGTACAACGGCGTGTCCGTCGCGTACCGGTCGACCGAGCCGGCGGGTGTGCCGTCGAGCAGCGCCTGGTCCGCGTACTCGTCGACCTGCGTCGCGAACAGCGACTGCCGCGCGTCCTTGTCCTTGCCGCCGAGCGTGCCGTCGCCGACGAACCCCTGCTCGTCGCCGTAGTAGACGACCGGCTGCCCGCGCGTCAGGTACATGAGCGCGTGCGCGAGCCCCGAGCGCGCCTGCGCGTCGCCCGCGTCCTTCACGGCGTACCCGATGCGCCCCATGTCGTGGTTGCCGAGGAACGTCGGCAGCGCCTGCGCGCTGCTCGTCGGCGTCGTGTAGAGGTCGTCGCCCGCGAACAGGCCCTGCAGGCCCGCCGCCGAGAACCCCCGGGCGTAGCCCGCGGCCGCCGCCTGGAACGAGAAGTCGAGCACGGCGTCCATGTCGGTCTCGCGCACGTACGGCGCGGTGAGCGCGGGGTCCGCGTCGTACACCTCGCCGAACATGAAGAAGTCCGGGTTGCCGACCGCGTCCGCGTGCTGCGCGATCGCCGTGGTGAAGACGTCCCAGAACTCGCGGTTCACGTGCTTGACGGTGTCGATGCGGAACCCGTCGATCCCCAGGTCCACCCACGCCTCGTAGACGTCGACGAAGCCCTGCACGACGTCCGGGTGCTCGGTCATGAGGTCGTCGAGGCCGTCGAAGTCGCCGTACGTGACGGACTCCCCCGTCCACGTCGAGTTGCCACGGTTGTGGTACAGCGTCGGGTCGTTGAGCCAGGCCGGGACCTTGGCCTCGGCGTCGGCCGGGTCGATCACCGGCGTGTAGGGGAACGACGTCGCCGGGTCGAGCGCCGGGAAGTCGTCGGTGCCCGCGTACGTCGCGGGGTCGAACGGCTCGCCGGCGGCGTCGCGGTAGGGCCGGGTCGCCTGGTCGACGTACCCGTACGCGCCCTCGGCGTGGTCGATGACGTCGGCCGTGTGGTTGGTGATGATGTCGAAGTAGACCTTGATGCCGCGCGCGTGCGCGTCGGCGATCAGCGCCTCGAGCTCGGCGTTGGTGCCCAGGTGCGGGTCGATGCGCGTGAAGTCGGTGACCCAGTAGCCGTGGTACCCGGCCGACGCGTCGGCGCCCGTGCCCTGCACGGGGCGGTTGAGGAACGACGGCGTGAGCCAGATCGCCGTGGTGCCGAGCCCCTCGACGTAGTCGAGCCGCTCGCGCAGGCCCGCGAGGTCGCCACCGTGGTAGAAGCCCTTGTCGGTGGGGTCGAGGCCGGTGGTCAGCCGCTCGCCGTCGAGACCGCCGGTGTCGTTGCCGGGGTCGCCGTCGGCGAACCGGTCGGTGAGCACGAAGTAGAAGCTCTCCCCCGCACCCGGGTTCCGGACGGGATCCGCCACGAGGTCGGCGTCGGCCTCCGTGTAGCCCCCCGCGAGGTCCGCGACGACGACGGACGTGCGGTGCGTCGCGTCGTCGTAGGTGAACGTGAGCCGTGCGGGCCCGGCGAGCACGAGCGGCGTGTTCGCGTCGCCGCCGTCGGCACCGTACGCCGCGTCCCACGTGCCGTCGAGCGCGACCTTCCACTCGTGCGCGCCGCCGGGCACGTCGAACGTCGCCGAGAACCGGCCGGGGACGTCGGTCGGCGCGAGCGCGGTCGCCGCGCAGGCCGGGTCCCAGTCGGCGGCGCAGCCCAGCTCGTCCTGCAGGCTGCCGACGAGCGTGACCGCGCCGGCCGCGGCGAGGGCGGTGGACGCCGGGAGGGCCACGACCGCGCCGGTCGCGGCCACGGCCCCGGCGGCGAGGAGGGCGAGCGCACGGCGTGCGGTGCGGGGGGCGAGGGGGCGTGGCAGGGCGGCGCCGACCATCGGGACTCCTTCGTCGCGGCACGTCGTCGTGCCGTCGGTGGGCTGTCCCGGCGACCGTAACCCGTTGCAACAACTTGCAGCAAGGGTTTCGGGCATGCCGTGCGATCCGGACGATCCGCCCGGCCCTGCGGCCCGTCGGCCGCCCTCATGCGTCGAGCAGCTCCGCCACGCGCGCCGCGGCGTCACCCCCGGTCGCGGCGTCGTCGACCTCGACGACCTTGTCGCGGCTCGTCGCACCCGTCACGAGGACGACGTGCCGCCGGCGCACGCCCAGCGCGTCCGCGACCGCCGCGAGCGCCGCCTCGGTCGCGGCGCCGTCGACCGCGCGCGCCTGCACCGCGACGACCAGCGCGTCGCCGTACCGACCACCGACGCGCGTGCGCGACGCCCCGGGTCGCACCCGGATCGCGACGCGCACGCCCGCCAAGCCGGTCAGACCAGGCCGAGCGCGCGCACGGCCTCGCGCTCCTCGACGAGCTCGGCCACCGACGCGTCGATGCGCTCGCGCGAGAACGCGTCGACCTCGAGGTCGGGCACGATCGTGTACGCGCCGCCCGCGGCGGTCACCGGGAACGACGAGATCAGCCCCTCCGGCACGCCGTACGAGCCGTCGGAGACGACGCCGGCCGACGTCCAGTCGCCCTCGGCGGTGCCGTGCACCCACGTGTGCACGTGGTCGATGGCCGCGTTCGCCGCCGACGCGGCCGACGACGCGCCGCGCGCCTCGATGATCGCCGCACCGCGCTTGGCCACGGTCGGGATGAACGTGTCGCGCACCCACGCGTCGTCGCCGACGACCTCGAGCGCGGGCCGACCGCCGATCGTCGCGTGCGTCAGGTCGGGGTACTGCGTCGCCGAGTGGTTGCCCCAGATCGCGATGCGCCGCATCTCCTCGACCGCCGCGCCGGTGCGGTGCCGCAGCTGCGCGAGCGCGCGGTTGTGGTCGAGCCGCGTCATCGCCGTGAACCGCTCGGCCGGCACGTCGGGCGCGTGCGCGGACGCGATGTACGCGTTCGTGTTCGCGGGGTTGCCCACCACCAGGACCCGCACGTCGTCCGCGGCACCCGCGTTGATCGCGGCGCCCTGCGGCCCGAAGATGCCACCGTTGGCGCTCAGCAGGTCGCCGCGCTCCATGCCCTTGGTCCGCGGGCGCGCCCCGACGAGCAGCGCGACGTTCACGCCGTCGAACGCGGCCGTCGCGTCGTCCGTCACGTCGATGCCGTCGAGCAGCGGGAACGCGCAGTCGTCGAGCTCCATCGCGACACCCTCGGCGGCCTGCACCGCGGGCGGGATCTCCAGCATCCGCAGCCGCACCGGCGTGTCCGGGCCGAGCAGCTGCCCCGACGCGATCCGGAAGGCGAGGGCGTAGCCGATCTGACCGGCGGCGCCGGTCACGGTGACGACGGCGGGCGTGGTGAGGGACACGGGCGGGCTCCTTCGATCGACCGGTGGCGGCGCGCCGGCACCGTCCACGCGCCACCCCCGAACCTACCCGAGCACGCGCCGACGGCACCCCGTTTCCCCGTCCGGGTGACGTCCCACGAGACCGCCCCCAACGCGGCGCGACCATGTGGTCGTTGAGGGGGCATGGACGTACCAGCAGGAGGGCACAGATGACGAGGCGGTGGGAGACGCTCCTCGAGGAGGTGGCGCGCGACCGGTGGGCCAGGCTCGTGACCCACGCGACCTTCGTGTCGGGGTCACGGGCGGACGCACCCGACCTGGTCCAGGAGGCCCTGATCTCGGTCTTCGCGGGACGGGCCCGCTTCACCACCGCGGACAAGGCCGAGGCGTACCTGCGCCGCGCGATCGCGTCGCGGGCCGTCGACGCGTCCCGACGCAGGCTCCGGGAGTCGCACGCGCTACGACGCGTCCACGCGCTGCCGGTCGTGGAGACCACCGTCGAGGAGCGCGGACCCGGCGCCGACCTCGTCCGCGCCCTCGCGACGCTCGCGCCGCGCGAGCGAGCGTGCGTCGTGCTGCGGCAGATGGACGACCTGTCGGTCGCCGACACCGCGGCCACCCTCGGACTCAGCGAGGGCGCGGTCAAGCGGTACACGGCCGACGGGCTCACGCGCCTGGCGGCGGCGCTGGGCGGGGCCGCCCCCGACGGCGCGGAGACGATGACGGTACGGACGACGACGGAGGTGCACCGTGAGCGCTGACCTGGACGACCTGATGGGCAGGGCGACGGCCGACGTGGAGCGCTCGGTCGACCCGATCCCCGCGGCGACGCTCGACGGCGTGCGGTCCGCGGTGCGCCGCCGCCGCGTCCTGCGGCACGTCGGAGACACCGTCGCGTGCCTGGCCCTGGTCGGCGCCGTCGGTGCCGCCGCGGTGCTCGGCAGCCGTGACGCGGTGCCGCCGGCCCACACGCCGGCGCCGACAGCCACCGTGACGGCGCC
>NZ_LNTD01000035.1 GCF_001462455.1 Cellulomonas sp. B6 | reverse complement strand
CGCGTGAGCTGGCGCGGCGCCCAGCGCACGGTGCGACGGCTCGGCGCGGCCTCCGCGAGGGGGTGCAGGCGGTCGGCGACGACGTTGCCCGTGGGGTCGGCGCGGAACACGCGGCGGCCGGGGTCGACGAGCGTGCGCAGGAACTCGACCTGGCGGCGCGCGGCGCGCACCTCGGCCTCGAGCTCGAGGATGCGCTTGATGCCCGCGAGGTTCACGCCCTCGTCCTGCGACAGCCGCTGCACCTCGCGCAGCACCTGGATGTCACGCATCGAGTACCGGCGGCCGCGGCCGCGCGTGCGGGCGGGCTGGACGAGTCCGAGGCGGTCGTACTGGCGCAGCGTCTGCGGGTGCATGCCCGCGAGCTGCGCGGCGACCGAGATCACGTAGACCTTGGCGTCCTCGTCCATCGTCCTCCTCCCCTCGCCCCTCTCCCCCTGGTGCCTCCTGCGGTCAGCGGCGTGCCTGCGCCATGAGGTCGGCGCGCACGTCCTGGCCGGACGTCGCGATGCCGAACGCCTGCACGGCTTCCTTGGCCGCGGCGGACAACTTCTGCGGCACGACGACCTGCACGGTCACCAGCAGGTCGCCCGTGCCGGTGGACGTCGTGACGCCCTTGCCCTTGACGCGCAGCGTGCGGCCCGACGGCGTGCCGGCGGGGACCTTGACGCGCACGGTCGAGCCGTCGAGCGTCGGGACGTCGATGGTCGCGCCGAGCGCCGCCTCGTCGAACGCGACGGGCACGGTGACGCGCAGGTTGCTGCCGTCGAGCGTGAACACGGGGTGCGGCTCGACGTGCACGGTGATGACGAGGTCGCCGGCCGGTGCGCCCGGGTCGCCGGGGCGACCCTTGCCGCGCAGCCGGATCTTCTGCCCGTCGCGCACGCCCGCGGGGATGCGCGCGTTGACGGTGCGCCCCTCGACGGACAGCGAGATGGTCGAGCCCTCGGCGGCGGTGCGGAACGGCAGGGTGGTGCTGGCGGTGAGGTCGGCGCCAGGCTGCGGGCCGCGCTGCGCGCCGAACCCGCCGCCGCCGAACAGCCCGCCGAGGATGTCCTCGAACCCGCTGCCACCACCACCGCCGGTGGAGTAGCGGACGCGCCCGCCGGGGCCGTTGGCGCCGCCGAACATGCCGCCGAAGACGTCCTCGAAGCCCTGCGCGCCGCCCGCGCCGGGACGGCCGCCCGCCGTGAAGCGGGCCCCGCCGGCCATGGCGCGCAGCTGGTCGTACTGCTGGCGCTGCTCGGTGTCCGACAGGACCGCGTACGCCTCGCCGATGTCCTTGAACCGCGCCTCGGCGGCCGCGTCCCCGGGGTTCTGGTCGGGGTGCAGCTGGCGCGCGAGCTTGCGGTACGCCTTCTTGATCGCGGCCGCGTCGGCGTCCTTGGGGACGCCGAGCACGGCGTAGAAGTCCTTCTCGAGCCAGTCCTGGCCGGTCACGGCGCCTCCCTCCTGACGTGGTGCTGACCGCCGTGCGGCGGTCGGTGCGTGGTGCGTGCGGTGTGCGTGGTGGTGCTCCGTCGTGGTGCTGCGGGGGCGGCGGCCGGCGGACCGGCCGCCGCCCCGGGCGTGGTGACGATGATGGTGCCGTCAGCCCTCGGGGTCCACCACGGCGACACGCGCCGCGCGCAGGATCCGGTCGGGCGTGCGGTAGCCGGGCTGCAGCACCTGCTGCACCGTCGGCTCCGTGACGTCGGCCGAGTGCGCGTGCATGAGCGCCTCGTGCACCTCGGGGTCGAACGGCTCGCCGGCGGCGCCGTAGCGCTCGACGCCGAACCGCTGCAGCGTCCCCTCAAGCTTCTCGGCGATCGACGCGAACGGCCCCGTGAGGTCGCCGTGCTGGCGGGCCAGCTCGATGTCGTCGAGCACCGGGATGAGCGCCTCGGCGACCGCCGCGACGCCGCGGTCGTGCGAGGCCAGGGCCTCGGCCTTGGACCGCTTCACGTACGCGTTGTACTGCTGCTCGAGGTTGTAGTGCGCCGCCTGGGCGCGCTGCAGGTCGTCGAGCCGCTCGGCGGCGAGCTTCTGCGCCTCGACGAGACCCTCGAGCACGACCTCCTCCTCGGCGGCGGCCGCGGCCTGCTCGGCCTCGGCCAGCACGGCCTCCTCGGGGGTCGGCTCGCGCAGCTGCCCGGTCTCCGGGTCGATGCGGCGCTTGTCGGTCACACGGGGGGTCTCCTCGGGGTCGGGCGCGCCCGACCCCGAGGGGTGCTTGTCGTCGGTCACTTCTTGTCGTCCTCGTCGTCCACGATCTCGGCGTCGACCACGTCCTCGTCGGACGCCGTCTGGCCGGCCGCGTCACCCGCGGGGGCGTCGGCGGCGGGGGCGTCCTGCTGGGCGTAGAGCGCCTCGCCGATCTTCTGGCTCGCGGTCAGCAGGGCCGCGTGCTTGGCCTTGACGTCGTCGAGGTCGGTGCCCTCGAGCGCCGTCTTGAGGTCGGTCACCGCACCGGAGACCTCGCCCTTGACGTCGTCGGACAGCTTGTCGCCGTTGTCGGCCAGCAGCTTCTCCGTCTGGTAGACGAGCTGCTCCGCGGTGTTGCGGGTCTCGGCCTCCTCGCGGCGCTTCTTGTCCTCGGCGGCGTGCTCCTCGGCGTCCTTGACCATGCGGTCGATGTCCTCCTTGGGGAGGGCCGAGCCGCCCGTGATCGTCATCGACTGCTCCTTGCCCGTGCCGCGGTCCTTGGCGGACACGTGCACGATGCCGTTCGCGTCGATGTCGAACGTGACCTCGATCTGCGGCACGCCGCGCGGCGCGGGCGCGATGCCCGTGAGCTCGAACGTGCCGAGCGGCTTGTTGTCCCGCGCGAACTCGCGCTCGCCCTGGAACACCTGGATCAGCACCGACGGCTGGTTGTCCTCGGCCGTCGAGAAGATCTCGGACCGCTTGGTGGGGATGGCCGTGTTGCGCTCGATGAGCTTGGTCATCACGCCGCCCTTGGTCTCGATGCCGAGCGACAGCGGGGTGACGTCGATGAGCAGGACGTCCTTGCGGTCGCCCTTCATGACGCCGGCCTGCAGCGCGGCGCCGACGGCCACGACCTCGTCCGGGTTGACGCCCTTGTTGGGCTCCTTGCCGCCCGTCAGCTCGGTGACGACCTCGGACACCGCGGGCATGCGGGTGGAGCCGCCGACGAGGACCACGTGGTCGATGTCCTTCACGGAGATGCCCGCGTCGCGGATGACCTGGTGGAACGGCGCCTTGACGCGGTCGAGCAGCGACTGCGTCATCTGCTGGAACTGCGCGCGCGTCAGCTTGGTGTCGAGGTGGATCGGGCCGTTCTCGCTCATCGAGAGGTACTGCAGCGAGATGTTGGTGCTGGTCGCGGACGACAGCTCCTTCTTGGCCTGCTCGGCGGCCTCGCGCAGACGCTGCAGCGCGATCTTGTCCTTCGACAGGTCGACGCCCGTGGTGTTCTTCACCTCGGTGACCAGGTGCGCCACGATCGCGGCGTCCCAGTCGTCGCCGCCGAGGCGGTTGTCGCCGGCGGTCGCGCGGACCTCGATGGTCGAGAAGCCGTCGTCGTCCTTGCCGACCTCCAGGAGGGACACGTCGAACGTGCCGCCGCCGAGGTCGAAGACGAGGATGTTCTCGTCCTCCTTGCCGCGCTCCAGGCCGTAGGCCAGGGCCGCGGCGGTGGGCTCGTTGATGATGCGCAGGACGTTGAGGCCCGCGACCGTGCCCGCGTCCTTGGTGGCCTGACGCTCGGCGTCGTTGAAGTACGCCGGGACCGTGATGACCGCGTCGGTGACGGGCTCGCCCAGGTACGCCTCGGCGTCACGCTTGAGCTTGCCGAGGATGCGGGCGCTGATCTCCTGCGGCGTGTACTTCTTGTCGTCGACCGTGGTCGTCCAGTCCGTGCCCATGTGGCGCTTGACGGACGAGATGGTGCGGTCGACGTTGGTGACGGCCTGGCGCTTGGCGACCTCGCCGACCAGCACCTCGCCGGTCTTGGAGAACGCCACCACGGACGGAGTCGTGCGCGACCCCTCCGCGTTCGCGATGACCGTGGGCTCGCCGCCCTCGAGGGTGGCGACCACGGAGTTGGTGGTGCCGAGGTCGATGCCGACTGCTCGTGCCATGTGCGTGCCTTCCTTCCGGAACCTCGCGGGCTCCTGCTGCGTGGAGTGCTCGACGTCTTGAGCCCGCCTGGCTCAAGTCTGCGACGGTGGGTGGCCGTCCGACAAGTCGAAGCGGGGAGAAGTTGAGTCTGATGGGCTCAACTCCGGTGGGATGTCGGTTGTTCCCGGGGGTCGTGCACGGTCGACGTCCGTCCGCGCCGGGGGTCTCATCCGCGGTGGCGACATCCCCTGAGGCCTGCCGCGGTACGTCCGGCCCGTGGCAGGTGAGCCGGCGGTAGGTTCCTGCCATGCCCGACCTTCGGCGTGCGTTGCTCACCGTCGCGACGTCGGCCGTCGCCGCCTGGCTGATCACGACGAACGCGCCCTGGTGGTGCGTCGCCCCCGCGGTGGCGGTCGCGACGACCGGAGCTCTGGCGTGGTGGCAGCAGGCCCGCGCGGCTCGACCTCGGCCTGAGGTGGCCGCGCGGCCGGGATGGCGCACGCAGCCGGTCCTCGCGGGTGCGAGCCTGGGCGGCACCCTCGAGGTCCTCGGCGCAGCGGGCGACGACGTCCCGAGCGGGACGCGCCTGATCCTGGCGTGGTCCACCGACGGCGTCGAGCTCTCACTGCACGGCGTGCCGCTGCTGACGCTCGGCTGGGACGACGTCCGGCTCGTGGAGACGTGGCCCGTCCAAGCCGGCCCTCACCACAGCCGGGGAGTCCGCCTGTTCGTCCGCCTGGATGACTGCCTCGAGCTGCTCCCCACCTACGGGCGGCGCGGGCGCCACCCTGCGCTGCCGCGGCGCGCCGCGGATCTCGCCGCCGAGCTCCGCGGCGTCCGCGAGATCGCAGTCCCCCCGCCACCGCGCCCACCCGTGCCGCCCAAGCCCCGCACCCGGGTGCTCGTGCCGTCCGGCGACGACGAGCGGCGCCCGGTGGACGTCGCGCTCAGCACCGCGCTGCTGGCGGCGAGCCACAGCTGGGGGCGGGAGCTGCGGCTGCAGCCGGACGAGCGGCCCGGGGAGGTGGACGAGCCCTGGACGGGCGACGATCTCAGCACGACGATGTTCTACATGCTCCGCATCGAGGTCCCCAGCGTTCCCCTGGAGCGTGGGGCGAGGGTCGGTGACGACGCCTCGCGCGTGTGCCGTCACCTGGCGGAGCTGTACCCCGGGCTGGCAGCCGATGCGCTCGACGCTTACCACTACCGCTACTGCTTCGAGAACCGTTGAGCCGATCGCACGAGCATCGGCGACCTGGGTGAGCGGCTCACCGAGCAGGACCCCGTCCGGGCGGTCGCGCCGCCCGCCTGCGGCCCGTCACCCGACTCCACGACGGGGAGCGCGTCCCCGCCCGGCCGTACGCGCGCTCCGCGAGGGCGGCGACCCCGAGGCCGAGCGCGTACGCCACCAGGTCGAGCGGGTCCGCCGTCGAGCCCACCGTCAGCTGCAGGAGCGGGTGGGCGTCCGCAGAGACCCGGCCCGGGCCCTGCCAGGCCTCCACGCCGCACGCGAACAGTCCGACGCCCACCAGACGTCCGGTCGTGCTCCCGATCCGTACGGCCGCCAGCGCCGAGACGAGGAACACGACCACCACGACGTCTCCGACGAAGGACCGGAGCGCCCCCGTGGCGCACCAGAACAGGACGAGCACCGCTGCGGCCGAGCCTGCCGCGACCCCCAGCGCAGGCAGCGAGATCCGGCCTCTCATCGCCGAGGGCCCGACTCGGCGGTGAGCACCTGGTCGGCCTGCAGCGCGGTCGTCACGAGGTCACGCTAGTTCTCGTGGCCGGGGAGGTCGGTCGAGTGGGTGCGAGGAGACGCCGCCGGCGTTCGCGGGAGCACCCGACCCGCTCAGAGGTCCCGGACGGTCAGCAGGCTGCACCCCGCGGCGGACCGCGCCACCACCTCGCCCGTCTCGCGGAACCCGAGCTTCGCCAGCACCCGGCGGGACGCCGCGTTCCAGTCCCACACCGTCGCCCGCAGCCGTGAGCAGCCGGACGCGCGCGCCCACGCGACCACCGCCCGGCCCGCCTCGGTGGCGTAGCCCCGGCCTTGCGCCGCGCGCAGCAGCTCGAACGCGAGCTCGGGCTCGTCGGGCGGCGGGCTCCCCCACCCGGTCAGGCCGCAGTACCCGACGACCTCGTCGGTGTCGCTGCGGTGCACGGCGAGGAGTCCGGGCTCGTCGCCGAGCCGCGCGGCGACGTCCGCGACGGTCGGCCGACCGTGGGCGTCGATGCGCCGGTGCTCGGGCACCCGCGGGTCCCGCTCGGTCCACAGCAGGCGGTACGTCGCCGCGTCCTGGGCCCGGCGGGGCCGCAGCACGAGGCGGTCGGTCTCGAGCAGGTCGGGCACGGGCGTCGGCGCCATGCGGCGATCGTGCCACCCGCGCGGACGGGTCGCCGCAGGTGAGGACGTCAGGGGCCCGGCCGGGCGCGCGGAAATCTCGCGACCCTCGCACCCCGGCCTGCCAGGATCACCGGCGTGATGCTCCGCGACGCGACCGGCGACGACCTCGACCTCCTCCACGACATGCTCCTGGAGGCGTTCAACTGGGACGGGACGCCGCGGTTCACGCGGGCCCAGGTCGTCGCGGACACGCACACCGCGCGCTACCTCGGCGGGTGGAAGCGCCCGGACGACTTCGGGCTCGTCGCGACCGACGACGACGGGCACCCGCTCGGCGCGGTCTGGGCGCGCGCCCTGCCCGCCGCGACGCCGGGGTACGGCTACGTCGCGGACGACGTCCCGGAGATCGGCATGGCCGTCGCGCGTCCCCACCACGGGCGGGGCGTGGGGTCGGCGCTGCTCGCCGGGTGCCTCGCGCAGGCGCGAGGCCTCGGGTGGCGGGCTGTGAGCCTGAGCGTCGAGGACGGCAACGCCGCCGCGCGTGCGCTCTACACGCGGCACGGGTTCGTGGTCGTCGGCCGCAACGGCGGCTCCGACACGATGCTGCGCGAGCTCTGAGCGCGCCCCGCACGTCGAGGTGCCGCGCAGACGACGGGCCCCGACGTCGACGTGGAACGTCAAGACGAATCACACCGACAAGGGCTACCTGGGCGTCATCGCCTCGGGCTGCAACGAGGAGTCGCCGACATGACCGCTCGCCACGCCCCCGTGGCCCTCCTTCTCCTCGGGGCTGCACTGCTGCTGACCGCGGGGGCGCTCTTCTACTTCGGTTTCAGCACCGCGGAAGAGTCCCTCTCGCTCCCCTATCGGCCTAGCGCTCCGCAGCTCTGGCTGGCCGGTCTCGGCGCCGCGTCGATCGTGCTGGGCTGCGTGCTCGCGATACGTCGCGGCACCGATGGCGGGGGCTGACGCTCCGTCCGTCGGGCTTCAACTCGACACTCCCGGTCCGGCGCCGCCGAGGTTCTCACCGGCGCCGGACCGGGACTGACCGTGCGCGCGCCACGGGTTGGTCGTCGGCCGCAACGGCGGTTCCGACACGATGCTGCGCGAGCTCTGACCTCACAGCCGCACCTAATCGTTTGTGCTGATCGCCCGCCCCGCCGGGCCCGTGCCACAGTGGCCCGAACCGCCGAGTGAACGCTCACATCGGCGGTCGACCGCAGCGCCGCGATCACAGGAGGCAGACGCCATGCACCGACTCGCCCGACGGCTCCTCGTGGCCGTCACGCTCAGCCTCGCGCTGGCCGGAGGCGTCGTCACGACGTCCGCACCTGCGTCCGCCGAGAGCAACGGCGGCACGCGCGTCATGCCGCTGGGCGACTCGATCACCGAGGGCGTCGGCATGACCGGGGGCGGCGGGTACCGCGTGGGGCTGTGGCAGCGCCTCGCGCAGAACGGCTACACGACCGACTTCGTCGGGTCGGGCTTCAACGGGCCAGCGAGCCTCGGCGACCACGACCACGAGGGGCACTCCGGCTGGCGGATCGACCAGATCGACGCCAACGTCGTCAGCTGGGTGCGCACGTACCAGCCGCGCACCGTGCTGCTGCACATCGGCACCAACGACATCACCCAGAACCGCGACCTCGCCAGCGCGCCCGCGCGGCTCGCGTCCGTCGTCGACAAGATCACCAGCACGTCCCCGCAGACCGACGTGTTCGTCGCGACCCTCATCCCCGTGTCGTTCGCCGACGCGCAGGTCCGCGCCTACAACTCCGCGATCCCGGGCCTCGTGCAGAGTCGCGCCGCCGCCGGCAAGAAGGTGCACCTGGTCGACATGTACCGGGCGGTCAGCACCGCCGACCTCCCCGACGGCGTGCACCCCAACGCGGCGGGCTACGACAAGATGGCCGCCGCCTGGTTCGCGGCGCTGCGCTCCGTGCCCGGCAGCATCGGCAACCCCGCCGGCAACCCGGGCAACCCGGGGACCCCCGGCACGGTCGACACCTCCGCCTGGTACACGCTCGTCAACCGCAACAGCGGCAAGGCCCTCGACGTGTACAACCTGTCGACCGCGGACGGCGCGCGCATCGCCCAGTGGTCCCGCAACGGCGGCAACCAGCAGCAGTGGCAGTTCGTCGACGCCGGCAACGGCTACTACAAGCTGAGGTCGCGGCTGTCGGGCAAGGTGCTCGACGTGGCCGCGAAGTCCACCGCCGACGGCGCGACGATCCAGCAGTGGACCGACAACAACGGCACCAACCAGCAGTTCAGCCTCCAGACCGTCGAGGGCTACGTGCAGCTGATCAACCGCAACAGCGGCAAGGCCGTCGAGGTGCAGGGCGCCTCGACCGCCGACGGCGCGAACGTCGTGCAGTACAGCGACTGGAACGGCGCCAACCAGCAGTGGCAGCTCGTGAAGGTCGGCTGAGCGTCACCCTCACCGCCGGGCCGACGCCCGGGTGCGACCAGTGGCACCCGGGCGTCGGCGCGGCACGCTCAGGCCGACGGCGCCGCCGGCTCCGGGACGGCGGTGGCCACCGCGTCGTCGACCGGCACGGTGACGTCGGGCGGCGCGGCTCCGTCGGGCGGCACGGGGACGTCCGTCGCCGGCGGCGCGCCCAGCGCCCGGCGGATCGTCGCGTGCCGCAGCAGGAACGCGCGTTCGTCGAGCTTCTTGCGGCGCAGCCACGACACGACCTCGGTGTTGCACTTGCTGGCGTTGCACGCCCCGCACGCGGGCACGACGTTGTCGACGGTGTAGCGACCGCCGCGCGAGATCGGCAGGACGCAGTCCCGCTGCAACGGGCGGTCGCCCGCACCGCAGTAGGCGCAGCCGCCCCACGCGTCCCGCAGCGCGCCCCACTCCAGGTCGGTCAGGTCGTTGTCGACCCGGGCGAGCCGGCGCCGTCGGCGGCGGGCGACCTGGACACGGCGGGTGGGGCGGGCCATGGCGGCAGCGTAGGTCGCGCCGCACTGACAGGATGACGACCGTGACGATCGAGACCTCGGGCGACGGCCCGCTCGCACCCTTCGACGCGGTGTGGGACGCCGTGGCGACCCTCCCGACCCCCGCGCGGGCGATGTTCGCCCTGGCGTGCGCCGAGCGCCTGGCTCGTGCCGCCGGCAGGGACGACGAGCTGTCGGAAGCGCTCGAGGCGGGCTGGGCGGCGGCCGACGGCCAACCGGCGGACCTCGCGCCCCTGCGCTCGGAGCTCGAGGACCGCGACGACCTCGACGACGACGACCCGGCCGCGACGTACTTCGCGCTCGGCGCGGCAGCAGGCTCCGTCAAGGACTGCCGTGCGGCAGCCAACCGCGCGATGGACGCCGCGTTCGCGCGCGTCACCTACCCCGCGGGCGCGACGACCTTCCGCCCGTTGGCGGACGACGCCGCCGAGCCCCCCGTGCAGGACGAGCTGGCGTGGCAGCGGGCCGCCGCGACCAGGCTCGCCGACGACGGGCCCACGGACGACGTCAGGGCGTGGCTCCGCCGGTAGCCAGGGCGGGGACGTCACCGGCAGAGTGGCGCAGATCAGGGCAGCGCGGCCGCCGGTGACGCTCGACCACGGGCGACCGGACCGATCACCGATCGGTGACCCCGGCGCACCCGGTCCTAGGTGTACTGACCCGCAGCGTTGTTGACGCGGTCGATGGGTCGTTGTCCGCCGATGCCGAGGTGGGGTCGGTCCAGGTTGTAGTGCTCGAGCCAGGCGGGCAAGGCCGCGGCGCGTTCGGTGGTGGAGGTCCAGGGGCGGCGGTAGGCCCACTCGGTGGCGAGGGTGCGGTTGAGGCGTTCGACCTTGCCGTTGGTCCACGGGCAGTGCGGTCGGATGAACTTCTGGACGATGCCGAGGTCGGCTGCGACGCGTTTGAACTCCCGGGAGTTGCGGTAGGCGAACGCGTTGTCGCTGATCACGCGTTCGATCCGGATGCCGTGGGAGGCGTAGAACGTTGCTGCGCGGGCCAGGAAGCCGGCCGCCGTGGTGCCTTTCTCGTCGTCGTGGATCTCGGCGTAGGCCAGGCGGGAGTGGTCATCGATCGCGGTATGGACGTAGTCGTAGCCGATCGGTGCACGCTTGCTCTTCGCCGTGACGGTCGCCTCTCGCCCGTGGGCGCGCCACCCGCCGCCGTCGGGGATCCGCCCGAGTTTCTTGACATCCACGTGGATCAACGAGCCCGGGTAGGGGTGCTCGTAGCGAGCCGCCGACGCTCGCGCCGCGCGGATCGGCAGGCCGGTCACCGGGTCGCACTCGCGCAGCAGGCGTGCCCGGTGCCGGGCCAGGACCCGCCCGACCGTGGAGGGCGCCAGGCTGAGGTGGTGGCCGATCCAGACCGGCCCGCGCCGCGAGAGCATCCGCGCGATCCGGATCCGCGTCTCCACGCAGGGTGACGTGCGGTGCGGGTGGCTCAGCGGGCGGCTGGGCCGGTCCACCAGGCCCGCACGGCCCAGCTCGCGATACCGGCGCCACCACCGCCACGCCGTCGTTCGCGAGACACCCATCTCCGCAGCGACATGAGCGACCGGGCGACCGGCCTCGATGCGCTCGACCATCACGAACCTGCCGGCAGGGGTCAACCGGGCGTTAGCGTGGGACACGAGAGACCTCCAGTGGTCGACGCGGGTTCCTTGAGCAGTTCCCACTCGACCCGGAGGTCTCTCGCTACGTCAACAACGTTCCGGGTCAATACACCTAGGC
>NZ_LNTD01000034.1 GCF_001462455.1 Cellulomonas sp. B6 | reverse complement strand
CGCCGCGCTCTCGGCCTCCCGATCCCTCGGCGTGGATGCGGACCAGCAGCCGTCGCCGGGCCGAGGCGGGTGCTCGGTGAGGGCGGCGAAGTGGGACGCGGAGTGGCGGGTCGACGCTCCGGGTGGGTCGCCGAGGTCGTGCTCCGCGTGACGTGTGCGGCACGTCTCCTCGGGGCCGTCGCGCGCGCGGTTGTTCCGACAGCGCGCGTACTCCGGTGCTCACGCCCCGGCGTGGTGTCCGTGGGCCTCGAGTGAGCACGGTCGCCGGGCATCGAGCGGGTCGGGCGGCTTTCAGACACGGCGTGAGAGACGTCCACGGTGCGTTGGCCTGCCGCTCGTGCAGCAACCGGCGGAGCAGCCCGCGCGGTGTCCGCGGCGGAGAGGGCGTGGGGGCGCTCGGCGGGAAGAGGAGCGAGGAGTGGCGCAACGCGTACCGGTGAGGTGCGGCGCCAGGTGGGGCCGGTGCCTGCGGTTGGCCACCACATAGCGTCCCCGCGCGTCCCACCGCCGACCCGGCGCGGCGCGCCGAGCACGGGGAGTCCGGGCAGGGGCATGTCGGTGAGCCGATGCTCGGCGACGACCGTCCTGCTCACGCCCGCAGAGAACCTGCGGGCGTGACCGGCACGCGGGCCGTCCTCACCCGTGCAGGTGCGGCGTCGCCGACGGGCAAGCCTTCCCTCCGGGCCTCCGGGCCTCCGCGCGGCGAGGCCGGCCCGGTGTGCAGTCGACAGCTACGGCGCTCCTCGTTCGTCGCCCGTCCCGCGCGGCGAAGTCCACCGAGCCCCGGGACTCGCTCCTGCTCGGCCCGCGCGGCCCGGCTCGGTCGGAGGAGGCGCGGGGTAGCGTAGGTCCGCGACGAACGGACCGTGCCACGGTCGAGTCCTCTGCTCGTTTCACGTGGAACAGGAGCCGCCGGGTGCACGACGAGTCACCAGATCTCGCCTCGACCGAGACCGACCCGTGGGACGGCGACCCCCGGCTCGCCGACTACTTCGACCAGGCATGGCCAGCGGTTCTCGCCTTCCACGACCTCCTGGTCCAGGAGGGCGAGCTGCGTGGCCTGATCGGCCCGCGTGAGCTCACCCGGCTGTGGGAGAGGCACCTGCTGAACTCGGCCGCCGCCGTGAGGTTCCTCCCCGAGACCGGACTGATCGTCGACGTCGGCTCGGGGGCCGGGCTGCCCGGCGTCGTGGTCGCCGCGATGCGACCCCACGCGCAGGTGATGCTGGTGGAGCCCATGGAGCGGCGGGTCAGCTGGTTGAACGACGTCGTGCAGGCGACGGGGCTCACCAACGTCGAGGTCAGGCGTGCCCGTGCCCAGGAGTTGGACGGCGCGGTCGAGGCCGATGCCGTCACGGCTCGCGCGGTCGCTGCTCTCGACAAGCTCTACCGCTGGACCGCACCGCTCGTCCGTGACGGGGGCAGCGTCGTCGCGATGAAGGGCGCGCGCGCCGACGAGGAGCTGATCGTCGCCGCGAAGGCGATGCGCGCCGTCGGCCTGGTCGACGGAAAGGTCCACGAGACGGTGACCATCCCGGGGACGGAGCCGACACGTGTCGTGACGGCTGTGAGGAGGGTGCGCGGTGTTCGGTAGGAAGAAGCGCCGCGAGGAGCGGGCCGCGGCCGCCCGGGCGGCCGCCGACGCCACGCACGTCACCCCGGTCACTCCCGCCGCGGCTCCCGACGCCCCCGCGTCCACGCCGTCGGCGCCGTGGCCCCCCGTGACCACACCGGCGGCCGGGGTGGACCGGCAGGGAGCGACGGCTGAGAGTCCGACCGACCCCGCGGCCGGCCTGCCTGCGGGGGGAGGGGTCTCGGGAGCATCCGCGACCTGGGCCCCGACGGGCGGGCTCGTCGACGGCGACCGCGGGGGGGAGCGTGACTCCGGTGAGGCGGTGGTGCCGACAGACGCCGCGGTACGCGGCGAGGGGACGCCGCGGTGGACCGCGCAGGCGGTGCGGTGGGCGTCGACCGTCGACACGTCGCCGTCGGACGAGACACGGACGTCCGCGCCGTCCGCGCTGGACCAGGGCATCACGCGCGCCACGACAGGCGTACCCGGCACGGCTTTCGGGCTCGGCGCGGCGCCCGAGCGCGGCGACGGCGGCGTGGGTGACGTCGCCAGCGACGACCGCGCCTCGCGTGACGACCACGTGCAGCAGGAGCTCGCGCACGAGGACGTCGCGCCCGGCGGCTCTATTCAGCAGGAGCTCGCACGCGAGGACTCCGGTGACGAGGGGCTCGCGAGCGAGGACTCCGGTGACGAGGGGCTCGCGAGCGAGGACTCCGGTGACGAGAGGCTCGCGAACGACGATGCCGGCGACCAGGGGATCGCGAGCGACGACCCTGCGCCCCAGGAGGTCGCGCTCCGAGCAGGCGCCCGCGGCGACGTCGTGGGCAAGGCAGGACGGGCCGCGGGGAGTCTCGGCGACGCCGGGCCTGACGGTCGCGTGGCGTCGGCCGGCGCCGAGTCGGCGCACGGTCTCGACCCGGTTCTGACGGCTCCGGCGGGGACGGAGCTCGGTGAGGACGAGTCGTCCGTTCCACGTGAAACCGAGACCGTCGTCCTCGACCCCGCCGTTCCACGTGAAACACGAGACGCCTTGAACTCCCCGGTCGGCGCGGTGACGCCGTCCGGCACGGACACCGCCGCCATCACAGACGACCGACCCCGACGCGCGGGACGTCCACAGCCCGTCTCCGTGGCCCAGCTCGGGGCCGTCTACGCGTGGGACACTGGAGCGCCGGAGGATGCGTCCTCGCACGGCGCCGTGGCGTCGGATCGGTCCCAGGACTCGGTACCGGAGCCTGCGCACGTCGACGCCCCGGCGACCGACGACCGTGCGCACGCCGCTCGGCGCGCGGTCGACGCTCCCGGGCACGACCGCCCCACCGAGCCGCGCGCGCTGGAGAAGGTGCGCGAGACGCTCGCCGACACCGCCCTGACCAGCACGAGCACCGCCACCGCGGCGGGCGACGACGAAAGAGGACCCGTGGACGACCAGCAGGACCCCCGGCGCGGCACCCAGGAAGCCCCGGGGGTCACCGATGCCGCATCGGGCGACCCGGACGACGCCCGTCGCGCGGCGCTGGTCGACAGCCTTCCCCGCCCCTCGGCCGACACCCCCCTGCTCGCGGAGCTGCAGCTCGACGCCCGGCGTCGCATCGAGCTGCGGGGTCGCAAGTTCCCGCGACCCCCGCGCACGCGAGTCATCACGGTGGCGAACCAGAAGGGTGGCGTCGGCAAGACCACGACGACCGTGAACCTGGCCGCCGCGCTGGCCCAGGCAGGGCTGCAGGTCCTGGTCCTCGACAACGACCCGCAGGGCAACGCCTCGACGGCGCTCGGCATCGAGCACCGCGCGGGCACACCGTCCATCTACGAGGTGCTGGTCGACGGTGCCCCGATGCACGAGGCGGTGCAGGAGAGCCCGGACGTCCCGGGGCTGTGGTGCCTGCCGGCGACGATCGACCTGTCGGGCGCGGAGATCGAGCTCGTCTCGATGGTGGCACGGGAGACCCGCCTGCGGACGGCGCTCGACACGTACCTCACGTGGCGCACCGCGAACGGGCACGAGCCGATCGACTACGTGTTCGTCGACTGCCCCCCGAGCCTCGGCCTCCTCACCGTGAACGCGTTCGTCGTCGCGCGCGAGGTGCTCATCCCGATCCAGTGCGAGTACTACGCGCTCGAGGGGCTGTCGCAGCTGCTCAAGACGATCGACCTGATCCAGGCCCACCTGAACCCGCGCCTGGCGGTGTCGACGATCCTGCTGACCATGTACGACGCCCGCACGAACCTGGCCCAGCAGGTCGCGCAGGAGGTGCGGACGCACTTCCCGGACCAGACGCTCAGGACGACCGTGCCGCGCTCGGTCCGCATCTCGGAGGCGCCGAGCTACGGGCAGACCGTCATGACGTACGACGGCAGCTCCTCGGGCGCCCTGGCGTACCTCGAGGCGGCACGCGAGCTCGCCGAGCGCGCCGCTCAGGCCACCGCACGTTCCGATGGCGAGGCCGTCGCGGCCGCGCCCGTACAGGAGGACCAGTGAGCGAGAAGCGTCGCGGCCTCGGCCGTGGACTGGGGGCCCTGATCCCGACGGGCCTCGACACGCCGCGGAGCACGGGCGACCGACCGGTCGACGTGTTCTTCCCGGACTCCCGCAAGGACGTCCCGCAGGCGGCCCCGGAGGATCCGTCCGCGGCGCGCGTCGCTGCAGGTGAGGACGCCGTCAGCGGTGCGGACGCCGCCGGGGCCGTCCCGCCCAGCGAGGGGTCGGCCGCCCAGGGCGACGCGTCCCCGACGTCCGCGCCGGGCGACGTCCCGGTCGGGGACGTCGACGGCCTCGTGCCGGTGCCGGGCGCGCGTTTCGCGGAGCTGCCGGTGGCCTCGATCCGGCCGAACCCGCGTCAGCCACGCGTCGTCTTCGACGAGGACGCGCTCGCCGAGCTGGTGGGGTCGATCCAGGAGATCGGCGTCCTGCAGCCCGTCGTGGTGCGTGACGTCGGTGACGGCTACGAGCTGATCATGGGGGAGCGGCGCTGGCGCGCGACCCAGGAGGCCGGCCTGACGACGATCCCGGCGATCGTCCGCGAGACCGAGGACGGCGACCTGCTTCGCGACGCGCTCCTCGAGAACCTGCACCGGGCACAGCTCAACCCGCTCGAGGAGGCCGCGGCGTACCAGCAGCTGCTGGACGACTTCGGGTGCACGCACGAGGAGCTCGCGACCCGCATCCATCGCTCGCGTCCGCAGATCTCGAACACGCTGCGCCTGCTGCGCCTGCCGCCCCTCGTGCAGCGTCGCGTGGCCGCCGGCGTGCTGTCCGCGGGGCACGCCCGGGCGCTCCTGGGGCTCGGGGACGGCGCCGCGATCGAGCGGCTCGCGCAGCGGATCGTCGCGGAGGGGCTGTCGGTGCGCGCGGTCGAGGAGATCGTCGCGCTCGGTGGCGACGAGGCCGCTCCGACCCGGCGCCCGCGCCCGCGCGCCGGCGTGCGCAACGAGGCGCTCGACGAGCTCGCCGCACGTCTGTCGGACCGGTTCGAGACCCGCGTGAAGGTCGATCTGGGCAAGTCCCGGGGCAAGCTCACGGTCGAGTTCGCGTCGGTGCAGGACCTCAACCGGATCCTCAACGCCCTGGCGCCGGACGACCCGGGCATCCTGCGCTCCTGACGGCTCCTGACGGCTCCTCACGACACGCGACGGCTCCTGCACCTGCCCGTGGCCGCCCCGCCGGCCCGGAACGGGCTGGCGACCTCACGTACAGAGGGCCTGAGGGCCTTCGTACACATCGGTGAAACCGCAGGTCAGCGCGCCACGACGGCGTCCACGAGCGACCGGTAGAGCACGCCGAGGTCGTGCCCGGCGGCCTCGGCGGCCTGCGGCAGCAGCGACGTCTCGGTCATGCCGGGGGCGACGTTCACCTCGAGGAACCACGGCACGCCGGCGTCGTCGACCAGGAGGTCGGTGCGCGACACGTCCCGGAGGCCGAGGGCCGTGTGCGCGCGGACCGCGACGTCCGCGACCGCCGCCGCGACGTCCGGGCCGAGCCGGGCCGGTGCGAAGTACTCGGTGCGGCCGGGGTTGTAGCGCGCGTCGTAGTCGTACGGACCGTCGGTGACGACCTCGACCGCGGGCAGGGCCACGGGTCCGGCCCCGGTGTCGACGACGCTCACCGCGACCTCGGTCCCGAGCACCGCGCGCTCCACGAGTGCGGTGTCGGTGTACGAGAAGCACTCCACCATCGCCGCGGGCAGCGCGTCCCGCGTCGTCACGAGCGTGACGCCGAGCGCGGACCCCCCACGCGACGGCTTGACGACCAGCGGCAGCCCCAGACGCGCCACCAGGACGTCGAGCACCTGCGCGGCCCCGAGGTCGCGGAACAGCGACTGGGGGAGCGTCACGTACTCCGGCGTCGCGACGCCGGCGCGCGCCAGGACGGTCTTGGCGACGGGCTTGCTCCACGCGACCCGGCTCGCGCGGGCGTCGGAGCCCAGCACGCGCAGGCCGAGCATCTGCACGACGTCGCGGACGGACCCGTCCTCGCCGCTCGCGCCGTGCAGCAGGGGCCACACGACGTCGGGCCGCAGCTGGCGCAGCGCCGGCACCAGGTCCGGGTCGACGTCGTGCACGCTGACCTGCAGGCCCGTGCCGCGCAGCGCCTCGGCGACGCGACGACCGGAGCGCAGCGACACGTCGCGCTCGTGCGACAGGCCCCCCGCCAGCACGGCCACGGTCGGGGCGGGACGTACCTCGGGCATCTCGATGGCGCCCACGTCAGACGAGGTCCGGACCGGGCGCCTGCACGGAGTCCCGCGGGACGGCGCCGGAGGAGCCGAACAGCTCGACGAGGTCACGCTCGGCGGTGACGACGCCCGCGAGCCGACGCACGCCCTCGCGGATGCGCTCGGGCGTCGGGTAGCAGAACGACAGCCGCATGTGGTCGGCGCCGCGTCCGTCGAAGAAGAACGCCGTGCCCGGCACGTACGCGACGAGCGCCGTGACGGCCCGCGGCAGCATCTCGCGCGCGTCCAGGCCCTCGGGCAGCCGCACCCACGTGTAGAAGCCGCCCTCGGGCACGGTCCACGACGCGCTCGGCATGAGGTCGGCCATGGCGCCGACCATCGTGTCGCGCCGTTCGCGGTACATCTCGCGGTAGTCCTTGATCTGGGAGCGCCAGTCGCACGTCGCCAGGTACGTCGAGACGGTGAGCTGCGACGCGTTCGACGGGGACAGGATCGCGGACTCGCTGGCGAGCACGAGCTTCTCGCGCACGGCGTGCGGCGCGACCACCCAGCCGACCCGGTACCCGGGCGCGAACGTCTTGGAGAACGAGCCGAGGTACAGCACGCCCTCGTCGTCGAGGGAGCGCAGCGCCGGGCGCGGCTCGCCCTCGAAGCCGAGCAGGCCGTACGGGTCGTCCTCGACGACCAGCACGCCGTGCCGGCGCGCGATCTCGAGCACCTGGGGGCGCCGCTCGGTGGCCATCGACACCCCGGCGGGGTTGTGGAAGTTCGGCACGGTGTACAGCAGCTTGACGCGCCGACCGGCGGCGGCGAGCGCCGTGAGCGTCTCGTCGAGCGCCGCGGGCACCAGGCCGTGCTCGTCGATCGGCACGTGCACGACGTCGGCCTGGTAGGCGCGGAACACCCCGAGGGCGCCGACGTACGACGGCGCCTCCGCGACCACGACGTCGCCCGGGTCGACGAACACCCGGGTCACGAGGTCGAGCGCCTGCTGCGAGCCGGTCGTGACGACCACGTCGTCGGGGTGCGCCTCGATGGCCTGCAGGCGCATGACCTCGAGGATCTGCTCGCGCAGCGTCTCGTCGCCCTGGCCCGAGCCGTACTGCAGCGCGACGAGCCCGCGCTCGGCCACGACGCGCGCCGCGATGTCGCTGAGCTGGTCGAGCGGCAGCCGCGCGAGGTAGGGCATGCCGCCGGCGAGCGAGACGACCTCGGGCCGGTTGGCGACGGAGAACAGCGCGCGGATCTCGGAGGCCCGCATGCCGCCCGTGCGCTCGGCGTAGGAGCCGAGCCAGGGGTCGAGACGGGTGCCGGCGGCGGCCGCGGACGTGGGGTGGCCCGACGTCCTGCGGTCGGGCTGGGGCACGGTGGTCATCGACCGAGTGTGGCACGCCGGCCCGGAGGTCCCGGGCACCCGTCCAGCCGGCGACCCGGGCCCCCGGCGGCGGCGGTCAGGCCCCGGAGGCAGCCTCGAGCAGCTCCTCGAAGGACTGCTTGAGCGAGGCCTTCGGCTTGGCGCCGATCACGGCGTGGCTGAGCTCGCCGCCCGCGAAGAACGCGATGTACGGGATCGACTGGATCCTGTAGTCCTCGCGCAGCCCGGGGTTCGCGTCGGTGTCGACCTTGACGACCTTGACGCGGCCCGCGTACTCCTCCGACAGCTCGTCGAGCACCGGGGACACCATGCGGCACGGGCCGCACCAGGTCGCCCAGAAGTCGACGACCACGGGCAGGTCGCTGCGCAGCACCTCCTGCTCGAAGGTGAGGTCGGTGACGTCGGTCGTGCTCACCGCGCGACCTCGTCCTCGGGCACGAGCGCCGAGCCCGGCACCATCGGGTCCGCGACGGGCGTGAGGCCCGCGAGGTAGTGCTGCGCGTCGAGCGCGGCGGCGCAGCCCGAGCCCGCGGCCGTGATGGCCTGGCGGTACGTGTGGTCGACGACGTCGCCGCACGCGAACACGCCGGTGAGGTTGGTGCGCGTGGAGCGCCCCTCGACCTGCACGTAGCCGTTCTCGTCGAGCTCGACCTGGCCGAGCAGCAGGTCCGTGCGCGGCACGTGGCCGATCGCGACGAACAGGCCGCCGGCGCCGACCTCGCGCTCCTCGCCGGTCACGGTGTCGCGCAGCGTCACGCCGGTGACCTTCTCGTCGCCGTGGATCGCGGCGACCTCGGAGTTCCACGCGAACGAGATCTTCGGGTCGGCGAACGCGCGGTCGGCCATGATCTTCGACGCCCGCAGCTCGTCGCGGCGGTGCACCATCGTCACGCTCTTGCCGAAACGCGTGAGGAACGTCGCCTCCTCGACCGCGGAGTCCCCGCCGCCGACGACCAGGATGTCCTGGTCGCGGAAGAAGAACCCGTCGCACGTCGCGCACCACGACACGCCCCGCCCGGAGAGCCGCTTCTCGTCGGGCAGGCCCAGCTCGCGGTACGCGGAGCCGGTCGCGAGGATGACGGCGCGCGCGCGGAACACGTCGCCGCTGCCGGTCGTGACGACCTTGACGTCGCCGGTGAGGTCGAGCGACGTCGCGTCGTCCCACAGCACCTCGGCACCGAACTTCTCGGCCTGCTTCTGCATCGAGTCCATGAGCTCGGGGCCCTGGATCCCGTCGGGGAAGCCGGGGAAGTTCTCGACCTCGGTCGTGTTCATCAGGGCGCCGCCCGCCGTGACGGAGCCGGCGACGACCACGGGCGCGAGACCCGCGCGGGCCGCGTAGATCGCGGCCGTGTACCCGGCCGGGCCGGACCCCACGATGACGAGGTCGCGCACGTCGGAGGTGGGCTGGGCGGTTTCGGTCACGGGGTGCCTCGCTGTGTGGGTCGGCGTCGCGGGCGGTGCGACGGGGCCGCTGGGCGGCCCTGGTGGCGGCTCGTGCAACCGATCGTAGGGCGCGCTTGTTCCCGTCGTCCGGTGCGTCCGCCGCGGGCGGGACCCGTGAGCGGCGGCGCGTCAGCTGACGGCGATCTCGGTGATCTCGAGCCGGAACTGGCCGGCCGCGTTGGTGGGCAGCTCCGTGAACCACAGCACGAGCGAGCCCGTGCGGACCGGCGCGGCGAACGTCAGGTCGGTGGTGGGCCCGAGCGTCCCGGACGCGAGGACGTCGCCCTGCGTCGGGGCGTCACCCGTCGTCGACCGGACCTCGACGCCGCCGCCGGTGCCGTTCACGCCGAGGGTCACGCCGCTCACGGTCGTCTCCTCGGCGAGGCGGACCTCGATGCCGATGCCCTCCTTCAGACCGCCGAAGTCGGGGCGGTTGTACGTGTAGGAGAACCAGAACGTCGACGGATCGCCGTCGATCGCGCGCTCGGTGTTCTCGACGCGCTCACCCTCGGGGTTGGTCGGGTCGAGCGTGCGGATGCCGGCGATCGCGGGCGGCGGGCCGTCCTGCGGCTCCGCCGCGGCGGGCTCCTCGCCCTGGCCGTCGCCGCCGTCCTCGCCCGTGGCGGGCGTCTCGCCGCCGGGCGTGGGCGTGGCCTCGGTCTGCGTGCCGGTGCCGGCCTGCGTCCCGCCCGGCGACACGAACAGCGCGCGCGCCGCGACGACCAGGCCGACGAGCACCGCGACGCCGACGACGACGAGCACGAGCGCCGTGGGGTCGAAGCGACGACGCGGCTCGTCGTCCTCCTCCACGAAGGCGAACGGGTCCTCCGTGAAGCCCAGGTCCGCGTCCCAGCCACCGGGGCGCGGGTCGGGCTCGTGCCGCACGGGCGGCAGCGACGCGGGCAGCACCGGGGTGGCGTCCGACGCCGGCGCGGGGGCGGCCCGTTCGGTGCGTGCCGGGGGGATGGCGCTCGAGCGCGCCGGCACGGCCGGCGGTGGGGTGCCGGGCCGCGGCGTGCCCTGCGGCAGGTCGTCGAAGGCCGAGCGCACGGACTGCCGCGCGACGCGCACGGGCTGCTCCGGGGCGGGTGCCGCGTCGACGTCGGCGGCCGCGGCTGCGACGGCGCCGCCCGGGCCGGCACCCGCGTCGTCCGCGGTGCTGCCGATGCGGATCTCGCCCCACGGCTCGAGCTCGTGCACGAGGTCGCCCGGGCTGTGCGGGCCGTCCTCGTGCGGGCCGAGCGTCACCGAGCACAGGGTGTCGAGGTCGTTGGGGACGCCCCCGGCCAGCTCGGCGGGGGGCACGGGCGCGCCGTCGAGCACGGGTGCGGCCTGCACACCGGGGGCGGTGGGGCCGTCGTCGTCCGCGGGCCACCGGCCGGTCAGGCCCGTGTAGAGCAGCCGCACGAGGTCGACGGCGTCGCGGCGGCTCGTCTCGCGCGCGTCCGCGGGCGTCAGGCCCAGCAGGGCCGCGTCGATCGCGAGGCCCGAGACCACGACCCGCCCGTCGGCCGAGACGTGCACGACGGAGGGACGCAGCGCGAGGTGGTGCACGCCGCGACGCCGCGCGACCTCGAGCGCGGCGGCCGCCTCGCCGACGACCGCACGCGCCTGGTCGGGCGTCAGCGGGCCCCGCTCGACCAGCTGCGCGAGCGACACGCCGGTGATCTGCTCGGACACGACGTACCCGACGCCCTCGTGCGTGCCGACGTCGAGCACCCGGACGAGACGCGCGTCGGTCACGAGCGCCGCGCGCCGCGCGGCGTCGAGGGCCGGGGCGACGGCGCCGGAGCGCAGCACCCGCACCCGCACGGGCCGGTCGAGGATCTGGTCGGTGGCCTGCCACACCGAGACGTCCTCGAGGTCGGACGGGAGCGGCTCGACCACCCGGTACCGCCCGGCGAGCACCGTGCCCGGTCCGACCTGCTCCGTCACCGTGCCACCTCCGAGACGTACGTCGGCAGGACGCGCGGCGGCACGTCCCGTGAGCATGCTAGACGGCCTGCGCTCAGCGCCGCCCCCGCAGGCGGCGCACCAGCGGCCCCGCGAGCTGGTCGAGCTCGCGCACGCGCAGCAGCCGCAGACCGCCCACGTACACGAGCACCATGAGCGTGCCGACGACCCCGCACTGCAGCACCGCGCCGACGAGCCCCGCGGGGCCGACCACCTGGACGACCAGCAGCGTGCCCACGCCGACAGCGGCCGCGGCGAGCGCCGCGAGACCCGCGCGTGCGTGCGTGCGCAGCACGTGGGCGCCGTCCACGTCACCGCCGAGACGTCGGCGCAGTGCCCGCATCGCCATGAGCGTCCCGAGCAGGTACGACGCGCTCATCGACAGGCCCGCGCCGGCCACCCACACGCTGTGGGGGAGCACGGCCTGCCCGAGCAGCGTCCCGGCGACGACGACGACCGCCATCGCGGCCTGCACGGGCACCATGCCCTTGGCGTCCTCGTACGCGTAGTACACGCGCTGGCACATCGACCACGCGCCGAACGCCGGCAGCCCGACGGCCATCGCGACGACGACGCCTGCGACGGCGCTCACGGCCGCCTCCGAGGACGAGACGAGGATGAGCCGCACGACGGGCCGCGCGAGGACCGTCAGCCCGGCACCCGCGATCAGGGTGAACAGCCCGACGACCCGCAGGCCCGTCGAGAGGTCCGCGCGCACGCCCGCGACGTCGCCGTCGTGCGCGCGCGCCGACAGCCGCGTGAACAGGGCCGTCGCGAGCGACACCGTGACCAGCGAGTGCGGCAGCATGAACAGCATGAAGGCGTAGTCGTAGGCCGCGTTGCCGGCGATGTCGGACGTCGCGACGCAGGTCGCGCCGGGCGCCGCCGACGCGACGCGCGAGACCACGACGTAGCCGAGCTGGCCGATGGCCAGGCCGATGAACGTCCAGGTCGCGACCTTGCCGGCACGGCCGAGGCCCGAGCCCCGCAGCCCCCAGCGCCACCGGTAGCCGACGCCCGCGCGGCGCAGGGCCGGCACGAGCACCAGCGCCTGCGCGACGACGCCGAGGGTCGCCGACCCGGCGAACAGCGCGATCTGCGGCGTGCCCCAGGTGACGTCGGCCGACGCCCCGCCGAACACCGCCATGAAGACCCCGAACCCGGCGATCGACACGAGGTTGTTCACGACCGGCGCCCACATGTACGGCCCGAACGAGCCGCGCGCGTTGAGCACCTGGCCCAGCAGGGCGTAGACCCCGTAGAAGAACAGCTGGGGGATGCACCAGTAGGCGAAGGTCGTCGCGAGCGCGAGCTGCGTGGTGCTGCACGGGTCCGCGTAGAGCCGCACCAGCAGCGGCGCGGCGAGCGTGAGGAGCACCGACACGCCCGCCAGCAGCGCGAACCCGAACGACAGCAGGCGGTCGACGTACTCCTGCCCCGCGTCGCGCTTGTAGGCGCGCACGACCTGCGGCACGAGCACCGCGTTGAGGACGCCGCCCGCGAGCAGCATGTACAGCACGTTCGGCAGCTTGTTGGCGACCGAGAACGCGTCGGCCGCCTGACCCGTCGCGCCGATCGCAGCCGCGAGGACCATGGCCCGCAGGAACCCCAGCAGCCGGGACACGGCGGTCCCGCTCGCCATCAGCGCCGCCCCGCGCCGGAGGCCGCCCCCGGGGGACTCGTCGGGGACGTCGCCCGGGTCGCCGGGCGTCGCGGGGTCGCGCGGCGGGGGGGTCGCCGTCACTGCTCCTCCTCGGGTGCGCCGCCGAGCACGGGCAGCGGGCGGGTGCCCTCGTCGCCCTCGACGCGCCGCGCCCCTCGGCGTGCGCTCTGGCCGCGCCGGACGGTCCGCACGACGCCGAGCACGAACCCGACGGCGAGCAGCGCCCCGACGACGAGCGTGCCGATCGACTCGACGGTCGGCGCGGCCCGCACGACGAACGTCACGGGTGCGGCGAGCGGTGTGCCGTCGGCGCTGGTGAGCACCGCCTCGACGACGACCTCGCAGTTGGCGATGGCGCGCACCGCGACGGGCACGACCCCGTCGCTCCCCGCGTGGACAACGACGACGTCGCTCGGCTGCACGTCGAGGCACGCCTTGCGGGGGGTGGCCTGCACGCGGACCGACGCCGACACGGGGAGGTCGTTGCGGACCGAGAACCGCACCACGCTGTCGACGTCGATGAAGTTCTGGGTGCTCGCGGGCGCGAGGGTCAGCCCCGTCCGGCGGGCGTCCATGTCGGCCACCGCGGCGTCCACGAGCCGCTGGCGCCCCGCGGGGTCGGACCGCCAGGCCGTGGCCAGCGGGGCGAGGACCTCGGCGTCCACGCCCTGCAGGACCGTCGCGGGGTCGTCGGTCACGCCCGCGAACGCCACGGTCGCGTCGCGCGCGTCGGTGAGCCGCTCGACCTGCTCGGGCTCGAGCGCGTCGGGCGTCTCGGTCCGCGCGGGCAGCGGTGCGCGCGGCTGCGCGTCGTCCGTCGCGCCGAGCAGCGCGGTGAGGGGTGCGGAGCGGGACCATGGCGCGCCCTGCACCGCGGCCAGCACGGCGTCGAGCAGCCCCACGTCGGGGGTCGCGTCCCGCGGCAGCGCCACCAGCACGTGCTGGGGCCCGTCGGTGGACGCCCGGGCCAGCACGGACAGCTCGGCCAGCACGCGCTGGACCACGGTGGCCCGGGTCGCCGCGGGGTCGAGGGACGTCGGGTCCGTCAGCAGCGTCGTGAGGGTCGCGTCGGGCACGAGGCCCGTGACCGTGCCGCCGTCGGTCTGCAGGACGGTGCGCGCGCCGGTCGCGTCGCTGTCGGTCGCGAGGTCCCGGGGCGACAGGACGAGCGTCGACGCGCCGACCGCGGCCGCGAGGTCGACCGTGGCCCGGTCGGTGGTCGGCCCGGGCGCCCACAGCACGTCGGTCCGTGCGGCGAACGGGCTGCCGGCGGCGACGTCGGACGCGGCCGCGGCCGCCGCCGTGGTCCGCGCGGTGGTCAGCAGGTCCTGCGCGTCGGCGTGCGCGAGCGCCGCGAGGTCCGGGTCGGACCAGGGCAGCGCGACGACGTCGCGTCCGACGCTCGCGGCGACGAGGGCCTCCGCCCACGCGCCGGCGGGCCCGTCCTCCTCGCGGGCGTCGGCCACCAGGGCCGGGTCGACCGCGAGCGCGACGTCGGGGTGGCGCCGTGCGAGGTCGAGCACGGCGGCGAGGCGCCCGCCGGTGCGGACGAGCTCGCCGAGCTCCGGACCGGGCGGGGACACGTCGGAGTCGGTGGGCGTCGGGGCCGGTCCGACCACGGGGGCGAGGACCGACACGCGTGCCTGCGTGACGTCGCCCTCGGTCGCCCACAGCGCGAACGTGCGCTGCAGGCCGAGGCGCGCGTTGCGTGCGCCGGTCGCCTCGACGGCGAGGCCGCGCGCGCCCCACGTGTCGGGGCGGTCCAGCAGCCCGACGTCCGCGGCGGCGACCTGCGCCTCGACGTCCGCGGACGCGCCCGGTGCGAGGGGCTCGTCGAGCGCGACCGTCGCCACGGTCGTGCCGATGCGGGCGCGGGTGTCCGTGGTGGCGGGTTCGAGCCAGGCGTCGAGCTCGGCGCGTGTGCCGGGGCGGATCCGCTCGAGGCGCACGCGGGCACGGACGCCCGAGATCTCCTCGTCGGTGGTGTTGGTCAGCCGTGCCCGCACCACGAGGTCGTCGCCGGGCCGCAGCACCGTGGGGGTGATCTGCGTGACCTGGACGCGGACGGGGTCGTCACCGGCGTCCGGGGTCGCGGCGCCGCTCGGGGTCGCGGTTCCGCTCGGTGACGGCGAGACGCCCGCCGCGGCCGGTGACACGAGCGTGAGCAGCACCAGCAGGGCGGCGAGCAGCGTGGGGGCGGCTCGACGGGCTGCGCTCATCCGTCGGTGAGGACGCTCAGCGCCATGCCGGCGAGCCGCCGCTCGTTCGGGTAGGCGAGCCGGCCGGGCAGGTCGACGACGCGCACCCACTCGACGTCCTCGGCCTCGCTGTCGGGGTCGTTCTCCACGGTCAGGTCGCCGTGCAGCGCGCCGAGCAGGAAGTGGTGCACGACCTTGTGCACGCGGTGCTCGTCGCCCGAGAACCAGTAGTCGATGACCCCGAGGCGCCGCAGCACGCGTCCGGTGATCCCCGTCTCCTCGGCGATCTCGCGGACCGCCGCCTCCTCGGGCGTCTCGTCGCCCTCGAGGTGACCCTTGGGCAGGCACCACTCGAGCCGGCCGGCGCGGTTGCGGCGCGCGATCACGGCGGCGGCGTAGTGCTCACCGAGCCGCGTGACGACGAGCCCGCCCGCCGACGTCTCGTCGACGACCGGCAGCGTCGCGGGGGGCTGCCGGGGCGCCGTCCGGGCCGGGTCGATCCGCAGCGCGTGGCCACCGGGC
>NZ_LNTD01000033.1 GCF_001462455.1 Cellulomonas sp. B6 | reverse complement strand
CGGGTGCGCCGTCGGACGGGGAGGTGCCGTGGGCTGGGTCGAGCACGTGATCTGGTGGCACGTGTACCCGCTCGGCGCGGTGGGCGCTCCGGTCCGCGAGCCCGACGACGCGCACGAGCCGCACCGCCTCGACCGCCTGCTCCCCTGGCTCGACCACGTGGTCGAGCTCGGCACGAACGGCCTGCTGCTGGGCCCGGTGTTCGCGTCCTCGACGCACGGCTACGACACGACGGACCACTACCGCGTCGACCCGCGCCTGGGCACCGACGAGGACCTCGACCGGCTCGTCGAGCAGGCCCACGCGCGCGGGCTGCGCGTCGTGCTCGACGGCGTGTTCAACCACGTCGGCGCCGAGCACCCGGTCGTCGCGCAGGTCCTCGCCGAGGGCCGCAACGGCCCGCGCGCGGGGTTCGTGCGCGTCGACTGGGACCACCCCGAGGGCCCGCGCACGGCGGACTTCGAGGGGCACCGCACGCTCGTCGCGCTGAACCACGACGACCCGGCCGTTGCCGCGTACGTCACCGACGTCATGACGCACTGGCTCGACCGCGGCATCGACGGCTGGCGCCTCGACGCGGCGTACGCGGTGCCGCCGGCGTTCTGGGCCCGCGTGCTGTCGGCGGTGCGCAAGCGGCACCCCGACGCGTGGGTGGTCGGCGAGGTCATCCACGGCGACTACGCGGGGGTCGTGGCGGCCTCGGGCATGGACTCCGTGACGCAGTACGAGCTGTGGAAGGCGGTCTGGAGCAGCCTGCTCGACCGGAACTTCTGGGAGCTCGACCACGCGCTCGGGCGGCACGCGGAGTTCCTCGAGGCGTTCGTGCCGCAGACGTTCATCGGCAACCACGACGTCACGCGGATCGCGACGCAGGTGGGCCCCGAGGCGGCCGTGCTCGCGCTCGTCGTGCTCATGACCGTGGGCGGCGTGCCGTCGCTGTACTACGGCGACGAGCTCGGCTGGACCGGGCTGAAGGAGGAGCGCGAGGGCGGCGACGACGCGATCCGGCCCGCGCTGCCCTCCGCGCCCGCCGACGTCGACGCGCACGCCCACGACGTGCTGGCGGTCCACCGCGAGCTCGTCGCGCTACGGCGCCGGCACGCGTGGCTGCACACCGCGCGGACGAGCGCCGACGAGCTGTCGAACACGCGGTACCGGTACACCGCCACGTCGACCGACGGCGCGCACCGGCTGCACGTCGAGCTCGACGTCACCGACGCACCGCACGCGACCGTGCGGGACGCCGACGGCGCGGTGCTGTTCGCGCGCTGAGCGCGAGCTCCGACCGGTACGCGCTCGGCTGCTGCCCGCTCCTCGCAGGCCGCTGCGCGCAGGGGAAAGACGTCGATTGCGTGCTGCCGCGACAACAGCCGAGAAGATAATCTCGCCTCGACCGCGCTCTGCGCAACACCTCATTCGTCCGCCAGTTCTTCAGACGCCGCAGCGATACGTTTCTCGACACCCACAGGGCCACGGTCCGTACTCAAAGGAGAGCATGTTGAGAACAGCATCGTCGCGGCGGCTGCGCATTCGCGCAGGATCCCTCGCGGTCACCGTCGCCGCCGCACTCGCCTTCGGCCTGGTGGGTGCGGCGCCGGCCTCCGCCGCCTGCGCGCAGCCCCTGAGCTGGGGATCCCACAGCAACGGCTACATCCCCTCGTCCGCGATGACCGCGCTGTCATGGGCCCCGGCACATCAGCTCTACCCGCCGGGCGCCGCGAAGTTCGAGCAGCTGAACTCTGCGTTCCGCGCGCGTTTCGGGAAGAACATCGAGCTCAGCGGCTCCTACCGCAGCTACAGCAGGCAGGTCACCCTGAAGGCAGAGAAGGGACGTCTAGCCGCCACACCCGGTTGCTCGAACCACGGGTGGGGGCGAGCGGTCGACCTCGGAGACGACATCCGGCACTTCGGCACCGACCAGTACAACTGGATGCTCGCCAACGCGCCGACCTACGGGTGGGTGGCCCCGGCGTGGGCTCGGCAGGGCGCCACGCTCCCGGAACCGTGGCATTGGGAGTTCCCGGGCAGCGGCGGGGAGTCGATGCCGGACACGGACCCGGAGGACCCCGCCTCGATCGCGGTCCCACGGATCAGCGCCGTCACGCCCGCAGGCGAGCTGGTCGTGAAGGAGGGCCCGATCGGCGCGACGTGGCTCAAGGTCCTCGACGGGTTGGACCTTGCCACGACGGTGACCTCCCCCACCCGCATCGGCGCGCTGACGACCACAGGTGAGCTCTACGTCAAGGACGGACCGATCGGCGCCCCGTGGGCGCTGACGGCGCGCGAGGTGACGGACTTCGACCTCACGGCGGAACGCGTCGTGGTGGCGCTCCGCGACGGAACCGTCCAGCTCAAGGAGGGCGGGCTGGGCGCGCCGTGGGCGACGCTCGCCTCCGGCGGCGCGACCGACGTCGAGCTGGCGGGCGACCGCATCGGCGCGGTGGTGGCGGGCGCCGCCATCGTCAAGGAGGGCACGTGGGACGTGCCCTGGGTGACGGTGAGCACGGGGGTGGACGAGCTCGAGCTCGACGGAGGCCGGATCGCGATCCGCAGCGGGGGGACGGTCTCCGTCAAGGAGGGACCGCTCGGCGCGGCCTGGACCACGGTGTTCAGCGGCGCACCCGCCGACGTCGAGCTCGGTGGTGACCGGGTCGCGGTGCGGACGGCCTCGGCCCTCCTCGTCAAGGAAGGACCGCTCAACGCGCAGTGGGTCACGGTCTCGACCGGCCAGATCACCGACATGGCCGTCACGCAGGATCGTGTCGCGATGATCTCGGCGGGCTCGCTCGTGCTGAAGGACGGTGGCATCGGGGCACCCTGGGTCACGCTCACCGACCAGGCCACGGCCGTCGACCTGTCATGACACGGTGGCGCGGCGCTCGAGCGACGTCGAGCGCCGCGCCCCGGCGGGCACCGCTCAGACCCGGACGACGACCTTGCCGCGCACGTGCCCACCCGCCACGAGGTCGTGCGCCGCGGCGGTCTCGGCGAGGTCGAAGACCTGCGCGACGTCGACCTTGACGGCGCCGTCCTCGATCAGCGCCGTGAGCGCGTCGAGGTCGGAGGTGCTGGGGCGCACCCACACGTAGTGGCCGCCGAGCTCGGTGCGCGCCTCGGGCGAGACGATCGACGCGACCGTACCGCCGTCGGCCAGCACCGCGCGCGTGGTGGCGACGAGGTCGTCACTGCCGTAGTCGAGCACGACGTCGACGCCCTGCGGCGCGAGCGCGCGCACGCGGTCGACCAGGCCGTCGCCGTACGTCACGGGCTCGGCGCCCAGCGCGCGCAGGTGGTCGTGGTTGCGCTCGGACGCCGTGCCGATGACGCGCACGCCCCGCGCGCGCAGGATCTGCACCGCGAACTGCCCGACCCCGCCGGCCGCCGCGTGCACGAGCGCCGTCTGCCCCGCGGTGACGCCCGCGCGCTCGATCGTCTGGAACGCCGTGAGCCCGGCCAGCGGCACGGCCGACGCCTCCTCGAAGCTCAGCGACGCGGGCTTGCGCGCGAGCGTCCGCACGGGCGCGGCGACGTACTCGGCGAACGTGCCCCCGTGCAGCCAGTCGCGGCGCACGTACCCGTAGACCTCGTCACCCACGGACAGCTCCGGGGTGTCGAGGCCGACGCGCTCGACGACGCCCGCGACGTCCCAGCCCGGCACGGCCGGGAACTGGAAGTCCATGATCGGGTCGAGGTACCCCTGGCGGACCTTGAAGTCGACGGGGTTCACGGACGCGGCGCGCACCCGCACGAGCACGCTGTCGGGGCCGACCTTCGGCTCCGGGAGGTCGGTGAGCTGCAGGACGTCGGAGCCGCCGAAGCGGTCGTAGGTGATGGCACGCATACCGAGGGCAACCACGCCCCGGGGCCGTCGTGTTCCCGCACGCTCCCGCACCGCCGACGGACAGCCGCGCGGACGACGGACAGTGGCACGCCGGTGTCCGTCGAGCCTTGCCGCTGTCCGTCGGGGGGACTGGGCGGGGAGAGCCGCTCCACCGTCAGGGCGACGTGCGCCACTCGCGCGCGAGCACCGCGTACCGGTAGGCGTCGTGCCACACGGGCGCGCCGTCGGGCGCCGCGCGGAACGTCGCGACCTCGATCAGGTGCGCCTCGCGCCGCATGCCGAGGCGCTCCAGCAGCCGCCACGACCTCTCGTTGCGAGGGTCGCAGCCCGCGACGACCCGGTGCGCGCCCGCGGCGAACGTCCGGTCGACGAGCGCGCGCGCCGCCTCGGTCGCGTACCCGCGGCCGCCGTGCGCGGGGTGGAACACGAACCCCAGCTCCCACGTGAGGGGCTGCGGGGCCGGCGCCAGGTACAGGTGCCCCACGAGGACGTCGCCGTGGCAGACCGCGACGAACCGCGGGTCGTCGGCCCGCTCGGCGGCCTGCCGGTCACACCGCACGGTCCTGCGGGCCGTAGGGCTCGAACCGCACGACGTCGGGGTCGCCGAGGTACGCGTGCAGCGCCGCACCGTCGTCGGGGCGGAAGTCGCGCAGGGTCAGGCGCTCGGTCGTGATCGGGTCCACCC
>NZ_LNTD01000032.1 GCF_001462455.1 Cellulomonas sp. B6 | reverse complement strand
CGGCGTGGGGGTCGGCGTGGGCGTGCCCGTGCCGCCCGCGTTCAGCGTGTTGAGCGTGCTGGTGTACGCGGCCTTCTTGTTGCCCGAGCCGTCGAACAGCAGCGGCGTGCCGCCCGAGCGCCACGAGTCGGTGTCGCGCACGCCCCACACCGTGATGCCGGTGCAGCGCGACACGTTGAGGCACGCCTGGACGACCTTGCGGTAGTTCTCGGCCTGCGACGATCCGGAGCCCTCGATGTCGAGCTCGGTGATCTGCACGTCCACGCCGAGCGCCGCGAAGCTCGAGAGCGTCGTCTGGTAGTTGTTCGGCACGGGGCTCTGCGGGTTGAAGTGCGACTGGAGGCCCACGCAGTCGATCGGCACGCCGCGGGCCTTGAAGTCCTTGACCATGTTGTAGACGGCCTGCGTCTTGGCGTGCGTCCAGTCGTCGGTGTTGTAGTCGTTGTAGCAGAGCTTGGCGCCCGGGTCGGCCGCGCGGGCGGCGCGGAACGCGGCCTCGATCCAGTCGTTGCCGGTGCGCTGCAGGTTCGAGTTCCGGCGTGCGCCCGACGAGCCGTCCTGGAACGCCTCGTTGACGACGTCCCACGCGTAGATCTTGCCCTTGTAGTGCGTCGCGACCTGGGTCACGTGGTTGAGCATCGCCTGCCGGAGGTCGCTGCCCTCCATGTTCTGCATCCACCCCGGCTGCTGCGAGTGCCATGCGAGCGCGTGGCCGCGCACCTGCTTGCCGTTCTGCAGCGCCCAGTTGAGGATCCGGTCGCCCTGGGTGTAGTTGAACTGCCCCCGGTTCGGCTCGGTGGCGTCCATCTTCATCTCGTTCTCGGCCGTGATCATGTTGAACTCGCGGTTCGCGATGGTCGAGTACGTCGAGTCGTTGAGCCGGCCGGCCGCGATGGCGGTGCCGAAGTACCGGCCGCTCTCGGCGGCGGCCGCCTGGAGCGTCGAACCTGCGGCCTGCGCGCTGCCGGCGGCCACGCCGGTCACCACGAGCGTCAGGACGGCGACGGCGGCGGCACATCGTGCGCCGCGCCCGCTCCCACGTCGGAGCTTGCTCATCGTTCCTCCTTGGTCGGCCGGCCGCGGGATCAGCAGTGAACCGGCCGGCAGGGGGACTCACTGTCCGACCCGGGACGAAAGGCGTCAACGAACATAAACGCTACAGTTCCGCAACTTTCGCCCGATCGTGCGAGGTGCGGACCACCCGACCGCGCGCGACCGCGCGTGCTCGGACGGCGGCCGCCGCGGTGGCGGCGCCCGCCCCGCGGCGCGCGCTCCGATACCTGTCGGACGCCGGGGCCGGTCACGGCGCCGCCGGCCCGTCCGCTACCGTGACGCGTTCGGCGACTCACGGCTGGAGGACGCATGGCAGCACGCCACCCGGCGGCGACGCGGCGCGGCACCGGGGGCAGCCGGCGACTGGTCGTCCCGCGCCCCGTCTTCCTCCTGGTCGTCGTGCTCGTGCCCGTCGTCGCGTACCTGTGGATGACCCAGATGCCCGCGCTGCTCGGGTGGGACCGACCCGCCGAGCCCCGCACCTCGGCCGCCGAGCTGCGCGAGCGGCCGGCCCTGGCCGACGTGCTGCCCCCGCACGTTGACGCCGTCCGGGCCGTGCTCGCCGGCGTCGGCGAGACCGCGGGAGTCACCTGGGCGACGGCGGACGCCGAGGTGTTCGAGCGCCGGCAGGAGGGCACGGGCGACCAGCTGGTCGACGGCTACCCCGTGCTGCGCTGGACGCCCGGCAGCTGGACCAGCACCGAGGGTCTGGACCTCGACGAGGCGACGATCGACTCCCTCGCCGGGGTGTTCCGCGAGGTGCTCGAGCCTCGGGGCTACACGGTGACCATCGGCGCACCCGAGTACCGACCGGTCCGGCACGACGTCACGTTCACCGCGACCGACGACGACGGGTCCATGATCCACCTCCTGGACCGGTACGCCGACGGCCGGCTCACCGTCAGGGCGAGCACCACGGCGCACGTCCACCGCGACGACTCCTGCCTCCCCGACCCCGGGGCGTGCGCCCCCGCGGTGCACGACCCGCTCGTCGACGACTGACCGACCGCGACCGCGAGGCGTCCCTGCGCCGCCCGACCGTCCCCGACGTGCGCGCACCGCGCCCCTCCCCGAGGCTCGTGGTGCGCCCCGACCCACCCCCGAGGAGTCACCCGTGCTGCGAGCCGAGCAGGTCACCGACGCCGTCACCTACCACGGCGAGGGCCCGTGCTGGTCACCCACCTGGGGCGGCCTGCGGTTCGTGGACCTGCTCGCGGGCGACCTGCTGACCCTGCGCGACGACGGCACGGTCGACCGGCTGCACGTCGGCGAGATCGCCGCGTTCGTGCGCCCGCGCACGCGCGGCGGGTACGTCATCGGGCTCGCGCGCGGGATCGGGCTCGCCGACGCCCCTCACGCGCTGCCGACGCCCCTGCCGGAGCTGTGGTCCGACCCGGGCGTGCGCATGAACGAGGGCGGCTGCGACGCCGCGGGCGTGCTGTACGCCGGCTCGATGCCGTACGACGCGGCCCCCGGCGGGGCGACCCTCTACCGGATCGCGCCCGGCGGCGACGTCGAGGTCGTGCTCGACGACGTGACGATCTCCAACGGCATCGACGTCTCGCCCGACGGCACGCTCGCGTACTACGACGACACCCCGACCGGCCGCACCGACGTGTTCGACGTCGTCGACGGGCGCCTGACGCACCGGCGCCCGTTCGTCGACCACGGCGACGCGAGCCCCGACGGCCTGACGGTCGACTCGGCGGGCAACGTCTGGGTCGCGTTCAACGGCGACGGCCTCGTGCGGTGCTTCTCGCCACGGGGAGACGTGCTCGCTGAGGTGGAGGTGCCCGTGCGTCTCACGACCGCGTGCACCCTCGGCGGCCCCGACCTGCGCGACCTCTACGTGACCACGTCGCGCGAGAACCTGGACGACCCCGAGCCGGAGGCCGGCGCGCTGTTCCGCGTGCGCGTCGACGTGCCGGGGCGTCCCGTCCTGCCCTACGGCGGCTGACCGCGCGCGCCGTCGGTCGGCCGTCCGCCGTTGCGGCGGTCAGACCGTCGAGCCGCCGCCCGACGACCGTCCGCGCAGCTTCCACCAGCCGTAGACGACCGTGAGGGCGAGCAGCACGAGCCCGACCCCCGTGAGCCACAGCAGACCCTTGACGACGGCCCCGAGGACCGACAGCAGCAGCCAGACGAGGGCGAGCAGGACGACGACGGTGAGGATGCGCTTCACGCGCCCACCGTCGCACGCGTGCGGCGACGCGGCACGTCGGGCCGGTCCTCCTGCTCTCGCAGGCGTGGCGCCGGGGCGCGGTCACGCCGTACGGTGACGCGACCGCCGGCCGGTCACCCGAGGAGGCACGATGGCCAGGTCCACGCTGCACCTGTCACCTCCCGAGGGGGGCGCACCCGGCAGCTCGCCGACGCTGCCTCGGGCGGTGATCGTCCTCATGGTGGTGCTGGCGGTGGTCGGCTACCTGGTGCTCGTCCGGGGGACCGGCCCCGAGCGGCCCGCACCGGCCGACCCGTCGCCGACGGTCACGACGGCGGGTGCGGCTCCCGGTGGCCCCGCCGACGCGCGCGTGCCGCTCGCCTGACGCAGGGTCGACCGACGCACGGTCGACCGACGTCCCCACCCGCCCTGACCTCGGGAGCCCGGTGCTGCGATCCGCGCAGGTCACCGGCGCCGGGCTGGGTCAGAGCCCCGCGCGGACCCGCTCGTCCGCGCGGTGCCCGGCGTCGGGGGCGGTGAGGTCGCCGCCGGGCGTGGTCCCGGTCGTGCCGAGCCGCGCCCACCGCCCGGACGCCCGCCCGGCGCGCACCAGCAGGCCTATCCCCGCGCCGACCGCGACGCCCGTGAGGTTGTCGACCAGGTCGGTCGAGTCGCACACCCGCCCGAGCGCGGGCACGACCGCCTGCACCGCCTCGACGAGCAGCGGCAGCGCGGCCGTCGTCAGGAGCGCGGCGCGGGCGAGCCGCCGGTCACGCACGAGCCCCGACAGCAGCGCGAGCGGGACCAGCAGCGCGACGTTCGCGGCGCGCTGGTCGAACGCGAGGAGGTTGCCCACCCCGACGGGCGACCAGTCCCCGAGGGCGCACACGCCGTCCGCGGCCGACGTGACCGGTCGCGGCGTGAGGGTCAACGAGAGCACGACGCCCAGGGCGGTGAGCCACGCCGCGACGTCCAGCGGCGGCACGCGCAGGCGCCGCGCGAGCGGCAGGGTCGCCGCCGCGACGACCAGCACGGTCAGCGCGAGCCCTGCGGGCGCGTCGGGGGTCTGCTGCCACAGCACCTCGGACCACACGGAACTGCTCACCCACCCCTCGTCGCGACCGGCGCCTCGCCGTCCCTCCGAGGCTAGGAGCCGACCCCGCGCGGGCGGATCAGCCCGAGGTCGGGACCCTGGCGCCCGGGGTAGGTCGCAGGGATGAGTCCGCGCGTTCGAGTGAAGTCGCGGGTGGATCTGCGCGTCGACGGGTGACGCCGCCCGTGGCGTGCCGTCAGCGCGTGTCAGCATGGCGGACGTGCAGGGAGCCCGTGCGTACGACGTCGTCGTGGGCGCGGACCGCGCCCACGCCCACCGCCCCGACGGGCCCGCGCCCGTGCCGGCCGGCTGGGCGGGGCCCGAGGGCCCTGCGATCGACCCCGCCACGTGGCCCCGCTCGCCGCGCACCCGCCAGCCGATGATCCACTGCGCGACGCTCGAGCTGCCGCCCGGCTACCGCCGCCGCAGCCCCGACCTGGTGGCGGTCTCGGTGTTCGAGTGGGTCGACGAGACCGGGTTCCTCCCGCCGCCCGCGTTCGTCGCGGAGGCGCTCGCGGACCCGGCGCCGACCGACCCGTTCTGGCAGGACGTCGCGCGTTCGCGGCCGCACCCGCACGCGCACGTGCTGTGCGACCAGGACACGGGGTGCTTCTACGCGGCCGTGCTGCTCACGCGCGCCGAGCTCGAGGGGCCGCGCACCGCGCGGCCGCGCCTCAACCCGGTGGTCGACGAGACCGAGCACGTCGACCCGCCGGCGCGCGAGCGGTTCGGGCTGTTCGGCGACCTCTACCTGGTGGAGCGCGACGACCCGAACGCCGGCCGTGTGCCCGTGGACTGGCCCGAGGACGGCGACGACGGGTACGTCAAGGTCGACGACTGCTTCGAGCGGTTCTCCTCCACGCACCTGGGCGGCACGTTCATGGACCCGTTCGGCATGGGCAGCCGCACCGCGTCGCCGTGGTACCTCGAGGTGCACCGCCTGGGCGGCCTGTGGGTGGGCGACGACGAGAACCTGCTGGTCGACCTCGCGGCGGACGAGCCGATCGTCCACCGCTGACGCGGGGTCGTGCCGCGCTCACGCGCCGGCGGGGCCGGTGGACCCGCGCTCGACGAGCGTCGTGACGAGCTGCACCTGCCGTGACACGGGCTGCGTGCCCGCGGCCAGCGCGAGCACGGTCTCGACGGCCATGCGGCCCATGCCGGTGAGCGGCTGGTGCACGGTCGTGAGCTGCGGGGTCGTCCACGTGGCCTGGGGCGTGTCGTCGAACCCGACGACGCTGAGCCGCGCGGGCACGGGCACGCCGCGCTCGCGGGCCGCGGCGAGCACGCCGACCGCGATCTCGTCGTCGCCGCACACGACGCCGGTGGGCGGGTGCTCGGCGGCGAGCAGGTCGAGCCCGCAGCGGTACCCGGCCTCGACCGTGAACGGCACCTCCCGCACGAGGGTGCGGTCCACCTCGACGCCCGCCTGGTCGAGCGCCGCGGCGTAGCCGTGGAACCGCTCGCGCGACGCGGCCGACGCGGCGGGGCCGCCGACCCACGCGATGCGCCGGTGCCCGAGGCCCAGCAGGTGCGCGGTGGCGGTACGGCCGCCCTCCCAGTTGGTGGCGCCGATGCTCACGACCGAGTCGTCGCGGACGCCGACGGGGTCGACCATGACGAACGGCAGATCGGCCTCGGCGGCGGCGGCCAGCAGCGCGTGCGAGCCGCCGAGCGTGAGGCCGACGACCCCGACGACGCCCGTGTCGACCTGCGCGCGCACCCAGGCCCGGGCGACGTCGGGGGTCTCGCGGGCCGGGCGCTCGGGCGCGACGCGCACCAGCAGGTCGGTGCCCGCGGCGTCGGCGGCCGCGAGCACGCCCTGCAGGACGTGCGAGATGTAGGGCGACTCGAGGTTGTCGAGCACGGCGGCGAGCGCACCGCGCCGGGCCGCGGAGGGCGGTTCGGTGCTGGGCCGGTAGCCGAGGGCGGCGACCGCCTCCTGCACGCGCCGTCGGGTGTCCTCGGCGACGTCGCTGCGGCCGTTGAGGGTCTTGGAGACGGTGCCCTTCGAGACGCCCGCGCGTGCCGCGACGTCGTCGAGGGTGATGCGTCCCCGGGGTGCTCTGCCCGCCATGCCTGCCTCCTGCGAAATTGTTTCGACCCTAGCGGTGCAGCATGGTGCACCGCAAACGACGACGCGGCGGGAGAGGAACGGGTCTGCGCTGGCAAAGCCCCGGGGGCGCGCGTGACGAGGGCGAGCGAAATACTTGCGAAAGTATTACGGATGTGGGGATCGTGCGCTCGGGGGAGGCCGCCCGCCGTCGTCGCGCACGCCGCCGCTCCGTGCCACGCTCGACGCATGACGACGACGACCGTGTTCGTGAGCACGCGCGTGGCTCGCCCCGCCGCGGAGGTCTACGCGTTCGTCGCCGACCCGCGCACGCTGCCGCGCTGGGCGCACGGCCTCGGCGAGGAGGTCGAGCACGTCGACGGCGCGTGGTTCGTCAGCACCCCGGCGGGACGCGCCCGCGTGACGTTCGCGCCGCGCAACGACCTCGGCGTGCTCGACCACGTGGTCGACACCCCCACGGGCGAACGCGTCCACGTGCCGCTGCGGGTCGTGCCCGACGGCGAGGACGCGTGCGAGGTCGTGCTCATGCTGCGCACCGACGGCATGACGCCCGACGAGGTCGCCCGCGACGCTGGGCTGATGCAGGCCGACCTGGACCGGCTGCGCGACCTCGTCGAGGGTGGCGAGCCCGCCTAGGTCGTCACGTCCAACGCCGCCGGTGCACCTCGTCCGCCGCGGTGACGTCAGGCGGCCGCGCCGTCGGGGGAGACGTCGAGCAGCCCGGACGGCGGGAGCACGTCGGTCGTCGTGGGCACGGGGCGGTCGTCGGGGACGGGCACGCCCCACAGGGGGTTGCCGTCGGCGTCGAACGGCAGGACCTGGGCGCGCGCGTGGCGGTTGGGGTCCCACAGCGGGTCGCCGTCGATCTGCGTGTACGTGCGGGCGTGGTAGACGAGCACGACGTCGCCGTCGGGGGTCGTCGTGAACGAGTTGTGGCCCGGGCCGTACTGGTGGTGGTCGGGGTGGCTGACGAACACGGGGTCGGGGCTCTTGGTCCACGACGCGGGGTCGAGGAGGTCGGCGTCCGTCGAGGCCGCGAGCAGGCCCATCGCGTACTCGGGGCCGGTCGCGGCGCCGGAGTACGTGAGCAGCACGCGGCCCTCGCGGACCAGGACCGACGGGCCCTCGTTGACCCAGAACCCGGCGGTCTCCCAGTCGTGCTCGGGGCACGTGAGCAGCACGGCCGGGCCGGCGAGCGTCCACGGGTTCGCCATGGGGGCGATGTACAGGTTGGAGTTCCCGCGGATCGTGACGTCCTGCTGCGCCCAGACCAGGTACTGCGTGCCGTCGAGCACGAACGAGGTCGCGTCGAGCGCGAACGACTCCCAGCCGGTGTCGACCTGGCCGCGCTCGACCCACGTGGGCGCGAACGGGTCGGCGCTGCGGTTCTCGAGCACGTAGACGCGGTGGTTGAACGTCTCGGCGGCACCGGGGGCGTCGGCGCGGACGCCCGCGTCCGGTGCGGCGGCGTAGTAGACGTACCAGGCGTCGCCGACGCGGTGGAGCTCGGGCGCCCAGATCAGGTGCGACTGCGGCCCGTCGGCGTGGCGCTCCCAGATCGTCACCTCGTCGGCGGCCTGCAGGTCCGCCAGCCGCTCGGCGCGGCGCAGCACCACGCGGTCGTAGGCGGGGTGGGAGCCGGTGAAGTAGTACTGCCCGTCGTGGCGCAGGACGCACGGGTCGGCGCGCTGCAGGACGATCGGGTTCGGGATGAGCGTCACGACTTCTCCAACGTTGTAGGGCTGCGTCGACCGTAGCCGTCGGTGCGCGTCTTCTGCAACGTTGTAGATCCGATCGGAGGAACACGTCCGCGCCCCCGTCGGTTGTGGCGACAATGACCACCTACGGAATCATCGGGGCCGGACACATCGGCAGCCAGGTCGCCCGCGCCGTCATCGGCCAGGGCCACGACGTCGTCATCGCGAACTCCCGGGGGCCGCACACCCTCACGGAGCTCGTCGCCGAGCTCGGGCCGCGCGCCCGCGCCGGCACCGCGCAGGAGGCCGCCGAGGCCGCCGACGTCGCGGTCGTCACCGTGCCGCTGCAGGCGATCCCGACGATCCCCGTCGAGCCGCTCGCCGGCAAGATCGTGCTCGACACCAACAACTACTACTGGGAGCGCGACGGCCGCATCGAGGCCCTCGACCGCGGCGAGACCACGGTGTCCGGCATGCTCCAGGAGCACCTGCCGACGTCGAAGGTCGTCAAGGCGTTCAACCACATCATGGCCGCCGACATCACGACCGACGGCTTCCCCGCCGGGGCGCCGCAGCGGCGTGCGCTCGCGACGTCGAGCGACCACCCCGAGGCCGTCGAGCACGTCGTCGCGCTGTACGACGCGCTCGGGTTCGACGCGGTCGACGTCTCGCCGCTGAGCGAGTCGTGGCGCGTCGAGCGCGACCGGCCCGCGTACGTCGTGCGGCAGGACCGCGACGAGCTCGTCGCCAACCTCGCCCGGGCACCCCGGACCATCTGACGTCCCCGCGCCCGCGGACGGTGGTAGCCCCGCCGCCCGCGGGCGCGACGGTCGTCACACCGGGCCTCCCGGCGGGGGTGGCGTGCGACGCCCGACGTACCCTTGGACCTCGTGGCGACCCTCTCCTCCCTGTCCCGTCAGCACGTCCTCCAGGCGATCGAGGAGTACGACCAGCGCGGTGAGGACTCCTTCCTCGCCGTCTACGGCTTCGCCTCCCAGGGTGCGTGGAGCATCCAGCACGAGGGGCGGTCGTACGACCTGCCCGCCGTCGTCGGCGTCGCGCACCGGTTCGCGACCGGGCGCATCGCGACCGCGGACGACATCGCCGGTGCGCTCGCGATCGCCGCGGGGATCCTGCGCAAGCGCGGGTTCGACGTGACCCAGCCGGGCGGCGCCCCCGCGGCGCGCACGTCGGCCCGGGCCGCCGCGCCCAAGGCCCCGCGGGCACCCCGCGCACCGCGCGCCGCCGCCGCGCCGAGCACCCGACGTGCCGCCACGCCGGAGGAGGCGCCGGCCCCCGTGTGCCCCACGTGCTTCATGACCCTGCCCGCCACGGGCGTGTGCGACACCTGCGGCTGAGCGCACCGCCGCGCGGGCGGTGCCGGGCTTAGGGTCGGAGGTCGTGGACCTGCGACCCGAGCCCGCCGCCCCCGCCGACGCACCTGCCATCCACGCGCTGCGTCGCACCCTCGAGGACTGGATGGCGGACCGCGCCATCGACCAGTGGCCCGTCGGCTCGCTGCCCGCCGAGCGCATCGCCGCCCAGGTGGCGCGCGGCGAGTGGTGGGTCGTGCGGGACGCCGACGGCCTGCGCGGCACGCTGCGCGTGCTCGACACCGACCCCGAGTTCTGGGGCGAGGATGACACGCCCGCGCTCTACCTGCACGGGCTGATGGTCGCGCGGCGCGCGAGCGGCGCCGGGCTGGGGCGCGCGCTCGTCGAGTGGGCGCACGGCCGCGCGCGCGACGCGGGCGTGCCGTGGCTGCGGCTCGACCACCGCGCGTCCAACCCGCACCTCGACGACGTCTACCGGTCCTGGGGCTTCGAGGCTCTCGCCGAGACGGACCGGCCCGGGTTCGCGGTCGTGCTGATGCAGCGACCGGTGCCGCGGACCGAGGCCTGAGGGTCCGGTCCGCCGCACGCGTCGAGCTGGGCCCTTGTGTCGGGCACGTCGACAGCCATAACGTTTCTCGTTAATAACGACCAACGTCATGGAGTCACCGATGTCCCAGACCAGCGCACCCGTCCGCCCCCGCACCGCCGCTCGCGTCGCGCTCGTGGTCGTCGGCGCGGCCGCCGCGCTCCTCGGGCTGCTCGTGGTCGTGCTGCTCGTGCGGTCCGCGACGGCCCTGCCGACGCTCGACCGCCTCACCGTCACCGACCTGCACCTCGGCAACGCGAGCACACCGCCGTTCCTCGAGGGCGTCGACCACGTCGGGCGCGCGTGGTACTCGGGTGTGAGCCTCGAGCTCGTCGTCCCGCCGCAGGACGTCGTGCGGCTCGCCCTCGCGGTGCGCGTCGCGCGGTCCCTCGGCGTCGTCGCCGTGTGCGCGGTGCTCGTCCTGCTCTGCGCCGTCACCCTGCGCGGCCGCCCGTTCGCGCGCAGCGCGCCCGTCGCGCTCATCACGGCCGGGCTCCTCCTCGTGGTGAGCGACGTCGTCGCCGACGTGCTCGACGGGCGCCTGGGAAGCAGGGTGATCGCCCTCCTGGGTGACGGCGTGACGTCCGGGGCGACGGACGGCGGATCGTACGAGGGGCTGGCGGCCAGCACCGAGATCCTGCTGTCCGCCCTCGGCGTCGGGACGCTGCTGTGCGTGCTCGGCGTCGTGTTCGCCCTGGGAGGCCGCATGCAGCGCGACACCGAGCGGCTCGTCTGATGCCCCGCAAGGCCGCCGACGCGCAGGACGCCGAGATCCTCTGCCGGCTCGACGTCCTCCTGGCCGAGCGCGGCATGACCCTCGCGGCGCTCAGCGAGATCGTCGGCGTCAGCGTCGTCAACCTGTCCGTGCTGAAGAACGACCGCGCGCAGGCCGTGCGCTTCTCGACGCTCGCCGCCATCTGCGACGCGCTCGGGTGCGACGTCGGCGACCTGCTCACGCGCGCCCGCTGAGGACGCACCGCACTCGCCGGCCGAGAAGTTCGCGCACGCGGTGAACCGACCGGCCCGCCGTCTCGTCGTAGGGGGTGGAGGGGCCGGACGGGCCGCGGGGGCGAGAGAGGTGAGGGACATGCAGAAGCGGACGAAGGTGTGGGCCGGCGTGGGCGTCGGGGTCGTGGTGCTCGGGGGCGTCGCGCTCGCGGTCGGGCCCGGCCTGTACGCGGACTGGGTCAACAGCAACGCCGACGCGGCGCCGACGATCGCGGTGAGCGCCGCCGCCGACCCGGTGACCGCGACCGACGGCACCTGGACCGTCGGCGAGGGCTCGTTCGCGGGCTACCGGGTCGAGGAGGTGCTGCAGGGCAAGGACGTCACCGTCACGGGCCGCACCGAGAAGGTCACCGGCACCGTCACGGTCGCCGACGGCAGCCTCACCGACGCGGACGTCGACGTCGACATGGCGAGCATCGCGACCGACGAGCCGCCGCGCGACTCCTACTTCCGCGACACCGCGCTGCAGACCGGCACGTTCCCGACCGCGACGTTCACGCTCACCGAGCCGGTCGCGCTGGGTGACGGCGTCACGTCGGCGACGCTCACGGGCGACCTGACGATCCGCGGCGAGAAGAAGCAGGTGACCGTCGACGCGCAGGTCGCGGCCAGCGGTGACACCGTGCAGGTGGTCGGCTCGGTGCCGATCACCTTCGCAGACTTCGGCGTCGAGGCGCCTGACCTGGGCTTCGTGACGGTCGAGAAGACCGGCGCCGTGGAGTTCGACCTGCGCCTCGCGCAGTCCTGACGGCCACCCGTCAGCAGGCACGACCGACGAGGGGAGGGGTGACGTGACGCCGGACGCCGACGAGCTGTTGCGCGCCGTGCACGACGCGCACGCCGACGCGCTGCACCGGTACGTCGCGCGCCTCACCGACGCCGCCCGCGCGCAGGACGTCGTGCAGGAGACGCTCCTGCGCGCGTGGCGGCACCCCGATGTGCTGACCCGGCCCGAGGCGTCGGTGCGGGCCTGGTTGTTCACCGTCGCGCGCAACCTCGTCGTCGACGACGCACGGTCGGCGGCCCGGCGGCGCGAGCTGCCCACCGACGCCGTGCCGGACGCCGCGACGGCCGACGGCACGCAGGAGGCGCTCGACCGGTGGCTCGTCGCCGACGCGCTCGGCGCGCTGTCCGACGACCACCGCGCGGTCGTCGTCGGCGCGTACTACGGCGGCCGGTCGGTCGCCGAGCTCGCCGCCGAGCACGGCGTGCCGCCCGGCACCGTGAAGTCGCGGCTGCACTACGGGCTGCGCGCGCTGCGGCTGGCGCTGCAGGAGAGGGGAGTGACGTCATGACCGCCGACCCGTACCGGGAGTGGGACGCCGCGTACGTGCTGGGCGCGCTCGCGCCCGCCGAGCGGCGTGACTTCGAGGCGCACCTCGCCGGGTGCGCGGAGTGCCGCACGGCCGTCGGCGAGCTCGCCGGCGTGCCCGGGCTGCTCGCGATGGTGCCGTCGGACGTCGCGCTCGCGCTGCCCGGCGAGCCGGCCGGGACGCCCGCTGCCCCCGGGGCCGGTGGGTCGTCCGCCGTGGACGACGACGCCTCGCCCGCCGTGGACGACGACGGCGCGGGTGCGCAGGTCGTGCCGCTCGCGCGTCTCGCCGCGGCGGCCCGGCACCGTCGCGCCCGTCGTCGGCTCGCGCTCGTGGGGGCGGCCGCGGCGCTGGTCGTGCTGGGCGGGGTCGCCGGGTCCGCGGTGACGTCGGCGTCCACGACCCGACCCCCGGTGGTCGCCGCCGACGCGCGCACGGTCGCCCTGACCCCGGTCGCCGGCTCGGGCGTCACGGCGGATCTCACGCTCGTGCCCGCACGCTGGGGGACGCGCCTGGACTGGTCGTGCGCGTACGAGGCGGCCGCGCTGCCCGTGGGCGTCTACGAGATGGTGCTCGTCGGGCAGGACGGCGAGCGGACCGTCGTCGCCACGTGGACCAGCACGGGCGAGCGCGAGGCGTCGGGTCTGGGCGCGTCGTCGGCGCTGCCGCTCGACGGCATCGCGCGCGTCGAGCTGGGCGTCGTGGGCATGGACCGGCCGCTCGCGGAGGGCGAGGTCTGACGCGCCAGGGGCGCGCTCGCGCTGCCGACGGGAATGCGCGTGCCGAACGGCCCACGCCCGGCCGCAGCCTCCGCTAGCGTCCGGATCGCACCGCGACGACCGGCGAGCGCCGGCGGAACACGACGGTGCGGAGAGCAGGGGTCCCGTGCCGTTCCCTCGTCACGCAGCCGCCTTGCGCGTGGTCGCCGTCACCGCGCTGACGGTCGGTCTCGCGCTCGTCCCCGGGTCCGCGCAGGCCCACGGCCGCAACCACGCGCCGGACCGCCCGGCGGCGCTCACCACGAGCCCACCGGGTGCGGCGTGCGCGACTGGCGCGGCGCTGCCGGTGGTCGGCTCGCCGACCCCGACGCTGCGCGCGACCCTGACCGACCCGGACGGCGACGCCGTCCGCGCGACGTTCACGCTGCGCGACGGCAGGAACGGGCGCAAGCTCTGGGCACCGCCCGCCACGGCCCCGCAGGCCTCGGGCGCCGAGCACGCCGTCGAGGTCCCCGCGGGCCTGCTCGTCGACGGCCGGACCTACGAGTGGCGCGTGCAGGCCAAGGACGCACGTGGCCGCAAGAGCCCGACCGTGCGGTGCCGCGTCGTCGTGGACGTGACCGCGCCGGGCGCGACCACGGTCACGGCGGTGCCCGGCGCGGGTGCCGTGTACGGCGAGGACGCGACCTCCGGGGGCGTGGGGGTCGCCGGTGCGTTCCGGCTCGCGGCGTCCGACGCGGACGTCGTGGCGTTCCGGTACGGGTTCGACGGCGGTCAGGCCACGGTCGCGGTCGAGCCGGGCACGACGGCCGCGACGGTGACGTTCACGCCGACCACGGCCGGACCGGTCGCGCTCGTCGCCGCCGCGGTGGACCGTGCGGGCAACGTCGGGCCCGAGCGGCTCTACCGGTTCACGGTCGCGTCCGCGACCAGCGCCCCCGTCGGCAACGCGCGGTGGCTCCTCGACGAGGGGGAGGGCAGCACCGCCGCCGACGCGCTCGGCGGCCCCGATCTCACGCTGACGCCGTCGACCGCGTGGACCGGTGGCCTGCTCGCCGACCTCGGCTGGCTCGACGAGGACCGCGCGCTGCTGCTCGACGAGGACGGCGACGGCGCCGTCGCACCGGGCCCCGTCGTGGACACCAGCGGCAGCTTCACGGTCGCCGCGTTCGTGCGGGCCGACGGCACGACGCCCGGCACGGTCCTCAGCCAGGGCGGCCTCGCCACCGGTGCGTTCACGCTCGGCACGAGCATCACCGCGTGCGCCGACGGCGCCGCACCCTGCTGGACGTTCGCCGTGCAGGACGCCGCGGGCGGCGCGGCGGTCGCGACCGCCGCGGCCACCGTGACCCCCGGGTCCTGGTACGGCGTGTTCGGCGTCCGCGACGCGGCCGGCGGGACCGTCCGCGTCGACGTCTGCGAGATCGGCACGGCCGACGAGCCGGGCCCCATGGCCCCCCAGACGGGCACCCCTGTCGATCTCGCGTCGGCGCCCGCCGCGTCGGGGTCGTTCCGGGTCGGCGGCGCGCCTGACGACGCGTCACCGTGGCGGGGCGCCGTGAGCGCGGTCCACACGTGGGGCGCCGCGGTCGACGTGACGCGCGAGCGCGTGCTCTGCACCCGCGGCGGCGCCTGACCTGCCGCCCGCGTCACGCCGTGACCCGGCGGTCGCCGCCCTCCCGGCGGGGCCGCCGGGCGCGGACGGCGCCGACCGTCACGTCCGGCGTCCTGCCCGGCGCGTCGGGGCACCGGGTACCGTGTGGCAGTCGCGAGGACGGTCCGGTCCGGTCCGGCAGCCACGCGCCCCGCACCACCCGCGCCGGCCGCACCGCGGGTCCACGCCGGTGGACACCGCCCGCACCACGGAGGACCGATGACCTACGAGCTCGCCCTGTTCGACCTCGACGACACCCTCGCACCGTCGAAGAGCAAGGTGCACCCCGAGATCGTGGACATGATCGTCGCGCTCACGCGCGTCGCGCAGGTCGGCATCATCTCGGGTGGCCGCTTCGAGCAGTTCGACTCCCAGCTGCTGTCGTCGATCGACGACACCGCGGCCCTCGCGCGGCTGCACGTGCTGCCGACGTGCGGCACGCGCTACCTCGTGCACGACGGCGGCGAGTGGTCCGAGGTCTACAGCGAGCCGCTGACCGACGACGAGTCGCAGCGCGCCGCGCAGGCCGTCGAGGCGTCCGCGCGCGAGCTCGGCCTGTGGGAGGAGCGCACCTGGGGCGACCGCATCGAGCTGCGCGGCAGCCAGGTGACGTTCTCGGCGCTCGGGCAGGAGGCGCCGGTCGACGCCAAGGCCGCGTGGGACCCGGACGGGCGCAAGAAGGAGACGCTGCGGGCGGCCGTCGCCGAGCAGCTCCCCGACCTCGAGGTCCGCTCGGGCGGCTCGACGTCCGTCGACATCACCCGCAAGGGCATCGACAAGGCGTACGGCGTCAACCGGCTGCTCGCGCGTCTGCACCTCGAGCCGACGCAGGCCGTGTTCTTCGGCGACCGGCTCGACGAGGGCGGCAACGACTACCCCGTCATCTCGACCGGCGTGCCGTGCGTCGCCGTCGAGGGCTGGGAGGACACGCCGTCCAAGGTGCGCGCCGCGCTGCCCGAGGCGTTCGCCTGACCCGCACCTCCACCGCGTCCGTGAGGGGGCGTCGCCGCACGTCGGCGACGCCCCCTCACGCGTGCCGGCCGACCGCCGGGGGATCCTGGGGGCACGGCGACACACCCGCGCCCGTGCCGGACAGGAACGCAGCATGAGCCACCCCCGAGCCCCCGTGTTCGTCGACCTCTACGAACGTGCGTACGGCGACGTCGTCCGGTTCGCACAGCGCCGTGCCGGCACGCACGCCGAGGACGTCGCGGCCGACGCGTTCCTCGTCGCGTGGCGCCGCCTCGACGAGCTTCCCGCCGATCCCGACGACGCCCGCGCGTGGCTGTTCGGCATCGCCCGGCACGTCATGCTCAACCACCGCCGTGGCGCCGAGCGGCGCACCGCGCTCACCGTGCGCGTCGCGCAGGTGGGGCCGCCGCTCGTCACCGACGAGGACGCCGACCTCGTCGCGCACCGGGTGGACCTGGGGCGTGCCTGGCAGCGGCTGTCGGCCGCGCACCAGGAGACGCTCGCCTTGACCGTCCTCGACGGCCTCGACGCACCCCGCGCCGCGCGCGTGCTCGGCATCTCGGCCGTGGCGTACCGCCTGCGCCTGTCCCGCGCGCGCCGTGCGCTGCGCGCCCACCTCGACCACCTGCCCGCGTCGTCGTCACCGACGGCACCGCCCGCGACGACGCCACCGGCGTCCGCACCGCGCGAGAGGACCCCCGCACCGTGAACCGCACCGACACCGACACCCTGCTGCGCACGCTCGACGTCGCCGACCCGCACGTCGACCCCCGTTCGCCGCGCGCCCGTGCCGCGCTGCAGCGCATCGTGCAGACCGACCCGGACGCCCGGCCCGACGTCCGCACCGCGCGGCCCCGCGCGCGGCGGCTCGTGCTCGCCGCCGGCGCCGTGACCGCCCTCGCCGCGGGCGCCGTGGTCGCCCCGTCGCTCGTGGGCGGCGGCGACGCCGCGTACGCGACGTGGAGCGCGACCCCCACCGAGCCGACCGTCGTGCAGCGCGCCGACGCCGGAGAGGCGTGCCGCGACGCGCTCGCCCGGTCGATCGCACCCGCCGACGCCGACGCGCTCGCGGGCGCGTCGGTCGCGGTCGCGGAGCAGCGCGGCACCTGGACCACGGTCGTGCTCGCGGGCGACGGCGGGTTCGGAGGCCTCTGCGTCGACGACGGGTCCGCGGGGCTGTTCGACTCGATGTTCGGCTCGGCGGGCGTCGCCGCCATCCCGGCGCCGTCCGCGCGCGGGGTCGTCGTGACCGACCTGGGCACGGGCTCGACGTCGGCAGGCGACCTGTCGCTCGTCGCCGGGAGCGTCGGTGACGAGGTCACGGGCGTGCGGCTGCGGACCGCGAGCGTCGGGGACGTCGACGCGAGCGTGCGCGACGGCCGGTTCGTGCTGTGGTTCCCGGGGGACGAGCTGCGGGACGCCAACGCGCGGGGCGTCGAGCTCGACGTCACGTACGCCGACGGCTCGACGGGGACGGTGACGGTACGGCTCTGACCTGCCCGGACGCTCGCCGTGAAGGGTTGCTGCCGCGAGACGGCAGCAACCCTTCACACGGGCCGGGACGGCTCACGCGGTGCAGGGCACCGGACCGGACGTCGGGGGTGTGCCCGTCCCGATGAACCCGAAGCTGGTCGACCCGCCTGCCGCGAGCGCCCCGTTCCAGGCGGCGTTCGACGCCGTGACCGTCGAGCCCGTGGCCGTCACCGCGGCCGACCACGACTGCGTCACGGCACCGCCGCCCGGCAGCGTGAACGTCGTCGTCCAGCGCGTGAGCGGGGCGGTCCCGGCGGTCACGTCGACCGTCGCCTGGTAGCCGCCGGGCCACGTGCTGCCGACCGTGAGGGCCGCACGGCACGCTGCCGCCGGCGAGGCCGTGGGGGTGGGCGTGGGTGAGGTGGTCGGCGTCGGCGTCGGGGTCGCGGTGGGCGTCGGCGTGGGTGAGGTGGTCGGAGTCGGCGTGGGGGAGGCCGTCGGCGTGGGCGTCGCCCCGCCGCCGAGGCCCAGGCCCTCGAGGACGTCGGTGAGCTGCGCCGCGATCACCTGGTGGTCGCGGACGGACGGGTGCCAGTCGCAGCCGCCGTAGTCGAGGCCCTCGCTGCCGTAGTACCAGGACACGACGCGGTCGTCGCCGGCCGCCCGCCGCTCGTCCACGACGCGCTGCGCGAGGTCCTTCAGGTCGGTGCCGGTGTGCACGGACGTCGCGGAGACGACGAGCCAGGTGTCGTCGCCGTAGCGGTCGCGCAGGTCGTCGAGGAACCCGTGGTACGCCGCGACCCACGCCTCGCGCAGCGCGGCGGGCGTCGCCCAGGCCTCGCCCGATCCGAGCGCTGTCGAGAAGTCGTTGATGCCCAGGCCGATGACGACCGCGTCGGGGTCCCACCCGGTGGCCGGCCCGCCGGAGGTGCCCGGGACGAACGGCAGCACGCGGTCGTAGTACGTGCGGTAGCTCGTGCCCGCGTCGGATCCGGCGTAGTTGCGCACCATGCCGCGCCCCGAGAACGCGTTGAGCTGGTAGTCCGCGCCCAGCGCGCGGGCCGTCAGCGCGCCGAAGCTGAGGTCCGCGTTGGTCGTGCGGGTCAGCTGGTCGCCCGTGCAGGTGCGGCTGCTCGACGTGTTGCCGTACCCCACGGTGTACGAGTCTCCGACGTACTCGATCTGCAGTTCGCGCGGTGCGGGCGCGGGCAGCACGACGCTGCCGTCGTGCGGTACGAACCCGCCGAACGTGCTGGTCGCCCACGGGGCCTCGCTGCGCTTGACGACGCGCACGTCGTGCTCGCCGGCGGGCAGGCCGTCGACCACGTGCGTCGTCGCGCCGGGCGCCACGAGCGTCTCGACCGTGCGGCCGTCGACCTGCACGTCGTAGTCGCCCGTCGCGTCGTCCAGCACGATGCCGACGCCCGTGCCGCGGAACCGGCCCTCGAAGTACACGCCGGGCCACGCGTGCTGCCACGTGCCGGCGACGGGGAGCACGCGACCGGCGGTGCGGACGGTGTCGTCGAGCGAGGTCGCCGCGGCGGTGCCGGACGGTGCGAGCGGGGGTGCGGCACCGGGGGCGGCGGCCGCGGCGACGGGCAGCAGGGCGACGCAGGCCGCGACCGCGGCGGTGACGACGGTGGCACGCGACGGGCGCACGCGGGGATCCTCTCGACGGACCGGGTCGCACGGGACCGGGCGACCCCGTCTTGCTACCGTCCCGCGCGTCGCGTCCGCACCGGGTGAAGCGATTCGACGCACCGACCACGCGGGCCGCGGCACGGTGTGCGGCGTTCCGGCGGCTGGGACGCCGCAACGCCGCATACCGCCGGTGGTCGCGGGCGCGGTCGCCCGTCCGGCACGGGGGTCCGCTCGCCGGGGTCGGCGCACCGGGTAGCGGGCCTCCGGCGTCCCGGCCGGCGAGCGGTCCCGCTGCCGTACGGGTCCCCGCCGCAGCCGCACGCGCGTCGGGGTGTTCCTCAGCGGGTCGTGCCGCGCTCCAGCAGGCTCACGGGCAGCACGATCTGCTCGGGCGGCGCGGCCTCGCCCGCGGTGCGCAGGTCGAGCAGGCGCACGGCGTGCTCGACGAGCAGCTCGTGGTGCGGGTCGACGGTCGTCAGCCCGGGCCACACGTGCTCACCGAGCGCGAGCGCGTCGAACCCGACGACCTGCACGTCGCCGGGGATCGTGCGGCCGTGGTCCTGCAGCGCGGCCATCGCGCCGATCGCGACCTGGTCCGTGACCGCGAAGACGCCGTCGAGGTCGAGACCCCGGGCGAGCGCGTCGTCGACGGCCTGCCGGCCCTGCGCGGCCTCGAGCCACGGCGCGGGCAGCACGAGCCGCTCGTCGACGGGGACGCCGGCCGCGGCGTGGGCCTCGCGCCAGCCCTGGGTGCGGGAGCCGGAGACGCCGGGGTCGTCGTCGAGCGTGCCGCCGACGATCGCGACGCGCCGCGCGCCGCGCGCGAGCAGGTGCGCGGTGGCGAGGCGCGCGCCCTCGACGTTGCCGAGCATGACGTGGTCGAACCGTGGCGGCATGGGGCGCTCGCCCAGCAGCACCAGGGGGAGCTGGGTCTGCAGGCGGTCGACGTCGTCCGGCGCGAGGCCGACGACGGACAGCAGCACGCCGTCGTACATCTGGAGCCGGGCCTGGGACAGCGCGCCGAGCTCGCCCTCCTTGCTGGCGTTGGTCTGCTCGATGACGAGGTGCCGGTCGCTCGCGCGCAGCGCGGTGGTGAGTTGCGCGCCGAGCTGGCCGAAGTACGGGTGGTCGACGCGCGGCACGACGAACGCGACCGTGCCGGAGCGGCCGGCGCGCAGGCGGCGTGCGGTGAGGTTGACCTCGTAGCCGAGGTCCGCGATGGCGTCGAGCACGCGGGCGCGGGTCTCGGGCCCGACGCGCGGCCGGTCGTTGACGACGTTCGAGACGGTCATGACCGAGACGCCGGCGGCGCGCGCGACGTCCTTGAGCGTCGGGGCGCCAGCGGGTCGCATGGACCCCTCCTCGCGTCGTCGGGCGGCGCGCCGCTCCTTGACGTGCGGCGCGCGACCGAGCATATTCGACCCTGCACGACGGCGTGTATCGATAAACCGGCCCGAGGGCCGGGCGGCACGCGCGTCGGCGCACCGCACCGACCACCCGAGGAGCCCCGTGTCCGACCAGCTGACCGCCGTCATCGACCTCGACCTGCCCGGCGCCACGATCAGCCGCCACGTCTACGGCCACTTCGCCGAGCACCTGGGCCGCTGCATCTACGGCGGCTTCTGGGTCGGCGAGGACTCGCCGATCCCGAACGTCCGCGGCATCCGCTCGGACGTCGTCGACGCGCTGCGTGCGATCTCGATCCCCAACCTGCGCTGGCCGGGCGGGTGCTTCGCGGACGACTACCACTGGCGCGACGGCATCGGCCCGCGCGACCAGCGGCCGCGCATGGTCAACAGCCACTGGGGCGACGTCGTCGAGGACAACTCCTTCGGCACGCACGAGTTCATGGACCTGTGCGAGCTGCTCGGCGCCGAGCCGTACGTCAACGGCAACGTCGGCTCGGGCACCGTGCGCGAGATGAGCGAGTGGGTCGAGTACCTCACGCGCGGCGACGACTCGCCCATGTCGTCCCTGCGCCGCGCGAACGGGCGCGACGAGCCCTGGAAGGTCCCGTTCTTCGGCATCGGCAACGAGCCGTGGGGCTGCGGCGGCAACATGTCCGCCGAGCACTACACCGACCTCGCGCGCCAGTACGCGACGTACATCCGCAACCACGGCGGCAACACGGTCGACAAGATCGCCGCGGGCGCCAACGCCGACGACTACGCGTGGACCGAGGCGCTCATGAAGGTCTCGGCCAAGCTGGGCTGCGGCTGCGACCCGCGCGGCTTCTTCCAGCACGTGTCGATGCACTACTACACGATGAGCGGCGACTGGGCCGACAAGGGCGCCGCGACGTCGTTCACGACCGACGAGTGGTACCTCACGATGAAGCGCGCGCGCCGCATCGAGGAGCTCGTGCGCGGGCACGCCAACGTCATGGACGCCTACGACCCCGACGCGCGCATCGGCCTCGTCGTCGACGAGTGGGGCACGTGGTGGAACGTCGAGGAGGGCACCAACCCGGGGTTCCTGTACCAGCAGAACACGCTGCGGGACGCGCTCGTCGCCTCGACGCACTTCGACACGTTCCACCGGTACGCGCGCCGCATCTCGATGGCGAACATCGCGCAGACCGTCAACGTGCTGCAGGCGATGATCCTCACCGACCCCGACTCGGGTGCGCTCGTGCTCACGCCGACGTACCACGTGTTCGAGATGAACACGGGCCACCACGACGCCGGCTCGCTCGACGTCCGGTTCAAGGGCGACCTGCCCACGCGCACGGTCGACGGCTCCGCGCTCGCGACCCTGTCGGTGTCCGCGTCGACCAAGGACGGCACGGCGCTCGTGTCGCTGTCGAACATGGACGCCGAGACCCCGACGACGCTCGTGCTCGACCTGCGCGGCCGTGAGGTCACCGACGTGGCGGGCCGCGTGCTCACCGCGGGGACGCTGCACGCGCACAACACGCCCGACCAGCCCGACGCGGTCGCGCCGACGGCGTTCGCGGGCGCCCGCCCGCACGCGCGCGGCCTCGAGGTCGAGGTGCCCGCGCACTCCTACGTGACGCTGTCGCTCACGCTCGCCTGACACCCACCCCCTCGGGCGTCAGGCTGCGGAAGCCGGCGAGCGCGACGGTGCGCTGCTCGCCGGCTTCCGGGCGAGGTCGGCGCGTCCGCTGTCGTGCCCGAGTCCTGCCCGGTCGGCGGCCGCCACGCGTGGGCCGCCCTGGCCGACAGCGTCGACGCCGACACCGTCGCAACCGTCGCGCGCCTGGCGCGCCACATCTACCCCTCCCTCGACGTGTCGCCCCTGAGCAAGTCCGCCACGGGCTGTGTGCGACGTACGACGCGGCGCACGTGCGCGCGATCCACCGGCCCCTTTTCCAGGACGTCTACGCGTGGGCGGGGGAGTACCGCACGGTCGAGATGTTCAAGTGGGTCGGCCGCGGCTTCGCGGAGTTCCGCGGCGGAGAGGTCGAGCGCTACCTGGGCGACGTGCATCGCCTCGTCGCCGACACGGCGTGGCGCAAGTTGGATCGCGAGCAGTTCGGGGAGCGGGCTGCCACGGTGTTCGCCTACCTGAACCAGGCGCACCCGTTCCGGGAGGGCAACGGGCGCACGTCAAAGGTGTTCATGGAGGAGGTGGCCGAGCAGTCGCGCTTCACGCTCGACTTCTCGCGTGTCGCGCCGGACCAGTGGAACCAGGCGTCCATGTTGAGCCGGCCCGACCTGCTCGCCTACGAGCCCGTGCCGAACTCGCTCGTGCCGGTGTCCGGCACGTCGCGGTCGAGCGCCCGGCGCTGAGTCCGTCGGTAGTCGACGACGTGTCATCGACCCGGTCACTGGGGAGCGCGAGCTACCCGCGGCCAGCCACCAAGGCCCCCGGCGCGAGCACGCCGTACGACACCGCCCGCCCGTACCGCTCTTCACCGGGCGTCGGGTACTCGACAGGACGAGGAGAGGGGCGATGACGAACGTCGTGGGCTACGCGCGCGTGTCCCGTCACGACCAGACCCCGCCGCGCAGGAGGCCGAGCTGCGCGCCGCCGGCGCGGCGCGGGTGTTCGTAGACCAGGGCGAGTCGAGCCGGGTGAAGGACCGCCCGCAGTGGCTCGCGCGCCTCGACTACCTGCGCCCAGGGGACACCCTGCTCGTGCGGCGCCGGGACCGGATCGCCGGCAGCGAGAGACGTCCGTGTGGCTGATGCCCTGCACTCGAGCGTCGGCTGCATGCTCGGTCCGCAACGTGGCGGCCGCGATCAGGCGACTCGAGCGGGCGTGACTGCGATCCCTGTCAGCCCGGCGTCTTTCAGCGCGTCGACGACGTCACCCGAGACGATGACGATCTTGCTCAGGTTCGGCAGCGCGAACACCCGGTGATCTTTCAACTTGGCCCGAGACAGCACCCAACGGATGGGCAGTCCACCCGGCCCCCAGGTGGTCGAAGCCTCGTCGTAGAGGTCGTCGTGCCAGTCGGGGAAGTGCATGACGAAGTACGGCAGCGCGCTGCCGTCGGGCATCTGGACCGTCGCGTCGAGCCACTGGATGCGATCCGCCCCCCCGAGGTGCGCGTCGAGCACCTCGCGCACCGCTGGAGAAACCAACCGCGTCATGTCGGCCGTTCCGATCCAGTCCTCTGCAGGACCGTCCAACGGCCACGACCACGCAAGCTGGGGCGGGTCTTGCACCAGGCCCGGCTCGAAGACGAGCCGATCAAGGAACTGCCAGTCGATGTCGATCGCCGTATCGGCGAGCTTCTTCGACTGCAAAGGCGTCAGGACGTGGAAGTCGGGCGGGGGGTCGGAGTCGGTGCCGGGTCTGTCGGGTAGCACTCCCAGTAGGCCTTTCTCACGATGGTTGGGTCCGCCTTCACGACGTCGACGACACGCTCGGTGAACAGCCGCTTGAACCCTTCCACGTCTGTGCCGGCGTCGCGTGACGCCTTGCGCATGTTGTCCAGAACCCACTGGTGGTATGCAGCGGGGTGAGGGCCAAGGTGTGGGATCAGGAAGACTGAACCGCCCCGGCTTCCATGGAGGTGGTGCGTCCAGCGCGCCACGGCGGCACGCGACGCGCTGCACCGTGCGTTGCTAGACGAGACCCGCTCCGAGCACCCCGCAGTCAGGGCGCAGCGACGAGCGATCGTGCTGGCTGGACCGCCCGGCACAGCCGGACGCGGGCTTGTCCCGGGTCTCCAGCTCCATGACCGGCAGAGGTCCGCGTTCGGCGTCCTGGGCGTGGCGGCGGTGGGTGGGGAACAGGTGG
>NZ_LNTD01000031.1 GCF_001462455.1 Cellulomonas sp. B6 | reverse complement strand
GGAGCCGAGCACGCCCCCGTGCGGTGAAGGTCGACTCGTCCAGCAGCGTGGCCCACCGCCGGAGCCGTTCGGGCACGTGGGGTCGCCCGAGCGTCGTGTCGAGGTCGTGCAGCACCTCGGCGGGTCGGTCGCACAGGTCTGCCGAGGTGAAGCCCCGACGGGTCCAGCCCGCACCGACGAGCGCGCGGTCGCGGCGCAGGTCGGCGCGGTGCTGGTCGGGAGCGCGGTGCACTGCGCCGTCGTACTCGTGGATGGTGGTCGTCCCCTCGATCCACAGGTCGGCGCGCGCGACGAACCGACCGGTGTCGTCGTGCACGACGTGCTGCGGCACGACCGGTGCGTCGAACGCCACGTGCATGAGCCGAAGCACGCTCTCCCACGGTGACTCGGCGCGCGGGTCGGCCAGCGCGAGGGCCGCGCGGAGCGCGACGACGCCCCGTCGGCGTGGCACGCAGACGGCCCGGACCTCGTCGGCCGTGCAGCCCGAGCGCAGCGCCGAGTCGACCAGGACGACGAGGTCGAGCAGCGCCAGGTCGCGCGCGCAGGCCAGCAGCGTGTGGGCCGGCGCGGCGACCCGCACGCCCCTGACCTCGGCCGCCGGCACCGGGCCGTGGGTGCGCGTGACCCGGACGCCGGGGCGGCGCGTGCGGTGGACGGTCGCCGGCTGGTCGACGAGGAGCGGCAGCTGTCGCGAGAGGGCCGGCGTCCACCAGCCGTGAAGGCCGGCGGCCGTGAGGTGCGAGACGACCGCCGACGGCGGCAGCACGAGGCTCCACGCCAGCAGCGGCTCGAGCCCCGGCGCGCGGTGCAGGCCCCACGTCACCGGCTCCCAGCGGCGACCTGGTCGTCGTCCGCGTCGCGCGGCGTCGGCGGGGGTCGCGGCGGCGGCGTGGTCGGTGACGTCGGTCATGACGTCACGTTGCGGTCGGTCGTGCCGGACGGACGTGCGACGTCGCCGCCGGTGTGCTGACGACGATCAGCGACGGTGCTGTGGTCGGCTCAGGCATGCCTGTCGCGCCGCCGCGGCACGACCGACCGCCGGCCCCGCCCGGAATCTGGGTGAGGCCGGCGGTCGCACGGGCTCAGCGGCAGGCGACCGCCACCGGGCCGGTGGGCGCGGTGCCGGAGCCGATGAACCCGTAGGTCGTCGACTGCCCGGCGCCCAGCGCGCCGTTCCAGGCGGCGTTCGCCACCGTCTGCAGACCGCCGGTCGTGCTGAACGTGCCGCTCCAGCCCTGCGCGACGGACGCGCCGCCGGGCAGCGTGAACGACGTGCTCCAGCCGCTGATCGCCCGCGCGCCGGCCGTGACGGTCACCGAGCCCTGGAACCCGCCGGGCCACGCGCTGCCGACCGTGAGCACCGCGGTGC
>NZ_LNTD01000030.1 GCF_001462455.1 Cellulomonas sp. B6 | reverse complement strand
GGCGGGACCTGCCCGCCCACGGGACCGGCGCACGGGGACGACGCCGACGTCGCGGTGTCCTGTGGTCGGCTCGCGCTACGCGTCGGCGACCACGACGGCCAGCAGTCCCGGACCGGCGTGCGCGGCGAGCACCGCACCGGCGTCGGCGACGAGGGTCTCGACGACGTGCGAGCCGGCGGCGTCGGCGAGCCGCCGCGCGAGCGCGTCGGCCGCGTCCGGGGGCCCCACGTGGTGGACACCGACACGGGCGCCCGCGCGCGCCGCGATCTCGGCGAGCGCGAGGTGCTCGAGCCGCTCGCGCGCGGCACGGCGCGTCCGGACCTTCTCGGCCACGACGAGCCGCCCGTCCTGCAGCGACAGCAACGGGCGCAGCCCCAGCACCGTGCCGAGCGCGGCGGCGCCCGCACCGAGCCGCCCTCCCCGCCGCAGGTGGTCGAGCGAGTCGACGAGGAACCACACGCGCGCGCTCTGCGCCGCGACGGTCGCGGCCGCCGCGACCTGCTCGGCGTCGGGCCACGTCGGCTCCGCCTCGCCCTCACGTCGGGCCGCGCGCGCGAGCCAGCGCCGGACCGCGGCCGCGCGGCCGACGGGGCGCGCGTCGCCGGCACCCTCGCCCGCGTCGCTCGTCGTGAGGGGCGAGGCCGCGCGGCGGGCGGCCGCGAGCGCGGCGAATCCCAGCCCGAGCGCGGCGCCTCGGGAGTCCACGACGCGCACCGGGACCGGGCTGACCGTCGCGGCCGTGCGCGCCGAGCGCACGGTCCCCGACATCTCCCCCGACAGGTGCACCGAGACGATCTCGTGCGCGCCCGCCGCGGCGGCACGCTCGTACGCCGCCGCGAACGCGGACGGCGGCGGCTGCGACGTCGTCACCCTCGCCCCGCGCTCGAGCGCGTGCAGCAGCTGGTCGGGCGTGACGTCCACGCCCTCGGCGTGACGCGCACCGTCGACGCTGACCTCGAGCGGCACGACGTGCAGCCCGACCTGCTCGGCGAGCCCGGGCGGCAGCGCCGCGGTCGAGTCGGTCACGACCGCGACGCGCGGCACCGCGGCGCCCGTCGGGCCGGTCAGGCGGGCACCACGTTGACGAGCTTGGGCGCCCGCACCACGACCGTGCGCACGTCGCGACCGGCCAGCGCGCGCTGGACGCCCTCGTCGGCGAGCGCGAGCGCGCGCAGCTCGTCCTCGGAGACCGAGGTCGGGACGTCGGCACGGCCGCGGACCTTGCCCTGCACCTGGAACACGCACGTGACCGTGTCCTCGACCAGGTGCTGCGGGTCGGCCTGCGGGAACGACGCGTGCACGACCGACTCGTCGTGGCCCAGGCGTGCCCACAGCTCCTCGGTGACGTGCGGTGCGACCGGCGCGGTCATCACGACGAGCGCCTCGACCGCCTCGCGGGGCGCGCGGTCGAGCGTCGTGAGGTGGTTGTTGAGGACGATGAGCTTGGCGATCGCGGTGTTGATGCGCATCGCCTCCATGTCCTCGCGGACGTCGACGATCGTGCGGTGGAGCACGCGCAGCGTCTCGGCGGACGGCGCCTCCTCGCTCACGACGAGCTCACCCGTGGTCTCGTCCACGACGTTGCGCCACAGCCGCTGCAGGAACCGCTGCGCACCGACGACGGCCCGCGTCTCCCACGGCCGGGACAGGTCGAGAGGGCCCATCGACATCTCGTAGACGCGCAGCGTGTCGGCGCCGTACGCCTCGTACATCTCGTCGGGCGACACGGCGTTCTTCAACGACTTGCCGATCTTGCCGTACTCGCGGTTCACCGGCTGCCCGTCCCACGTGAAGCCGGTGGGCGACGCCTCGTCCTCCACGACCTCGGCCGCGGGCACGTATACGCCCCGCTCGTCGGTGTACGCGTAGGCCTGGATGTAGCCCTGGTTGAACAGCTTGTGGAACGGCTCGGCGCTGCGGACGTGGCCCAGGTCGTAGAGCACCTTGTGCCAGAACCGCGCGTACAGCAGGTGCAGCACGGCGTGCTCGACCCCGCCGACGTACAGGTCGACGCCACCGGTCGAGCCCGCGGGCTGCGAGCCGTGGCCCGGCCCCATCCAGTACTCCTCGAGCGCGGGGTCGACCAGGCGGTCGTCGGAGTGCGGGTCGAGGTAGCGCAGGTGGTACCAGCACGAGCCGGCCCAGTTGGGCATGGTGTTTGCGTCACGCCGGTAGGTCTTGAGCCCGTCGCCCAGGTCGAGCTCGACGTGCAGCCAGTCGGTGTTGCGACCCAGGGGCGGCTCGGGCTCGGAGTCCGCGTCGTCGGGGTCGTAGGTGCGCGGCGAGAAGTCGGGGACGTCGGGCAGCTCGACGGGCAGCGCCGAGTCGGGCAGCGCGATGGGCGTGTCGTGCTCGTCGTAGACCACCGGGAACGGCTCGCCCCAGTAGCGCTGCCGGCTGAACAGCCAGTCGCGCAGGCGGTACGTGACGGTGCGCTCGCCGACGCCCTTGGCCTCGAGCCACGTGACGATGCGCTCCTTGGCCTGCGTGACGTCGAGGCCGTCGAGGCTGATCTCGTCGTTCGCCGACCCGACGACCAGGCCGTCGTGCGTGCGCGCGCCGGGCGGCGTGCCCTCGGGCGCGTCGACCGTGTAGACCACGGGCAGGCCGAACGCCTCGGCGAACTGGAAGTCGCGCTCGTCCCCGCCGGGGACGGCCATGATCGCGCCCGTGCCGTAGCCCAGGAGCACGTAGTCGGCCGTGAAGACGGGCAGCAGCTCGCCGTTGACCGGGTTGACGGCCAGGTGCCCGGTGAACACGCCGGTCTTGCGCCCGGCGTCCTGCTGACGCTCGAGCGCGGTCTTGGCGGCGGCCTGCGCGCGGTAGGCGGCGACCGCGTCGGACGGCGTCGCGTGCCCGGCGGTCCAGGCGGTCGACGTGCCGTCGGGCCACGCGGCGGGCAGCTCGTCGAGCAGCGCGTGCTCGGGCGCCACCACGAGGAACGTCGCGCCGAACAGCGTGTCGGGGCGGGTCGTGAAGACCTCGACCTGCTCGCCGCCCTGCACCGCGAAGCGCACGCGTGCGCCCGTCGAGCGGCCGATCCAGTGCCGCTGCATCGACTTGACCTTCTCGGGCCAGTCGATGCGCTCGAGGTCGTCCGTGAGCCGGTCGGCGTACGCCGTGATCCGCATGTTCCACTGGCGCAGGTTGCGCTGGAACACCGGGAAGTTGCCGCGCTCGGAGCGCCCCTCGGACGTGACCTCCTCGTTGGCCAGCACGGTGCCCAGCCCGGGCGCCCAGTTCACGGGCGTGTCGGACAGGTACGCCAGTCGGCGCGAGTCGATCACGCGGCGGCGCGTCGCGGCGTCGAGGTCGGCCCACGTCGCGCCCGGCGTGACGCCCTCGACGTCGGCGGGCAGCGCGCGCGTGCCGGCCTCGTACTCGGCGACGAGCTCGGCGACCGGGCGCGCGCGCCCGGTGCCGCCGTCGGGGCGCACGGCGTCCTCGTCGTACCAGGACTCGAAGATCTGCAGGAAGATCCACTGCGTCCAGCGCACGTAGTCCGGGTCGATCGTCGCGAACGAGCGGCGCGGGTCGTGCGCGAGACCCAGGCGACGCAGCTGGCGCTGCATGATCGCGATGTTCGCCTCGGTGGTGGTGCGCGGGTGCTGGCCGGTCTGCACCGCGTACTGCTCGGCGGGCAGGCCGAACGCGTCGAAGGCCAGCGCGTGCAGCACGTTGTCGCCGCACATGCGGCGGTACCGACCCACGACGTCCGTCGCGATGTACCCCAGCGGGTGCCCGACGTGCAGGCCCGCGCCCGACGGGTACGGGAACATGTCCATGACGAAGAACGGACGCGCGCCGGGTGCGGCGAGGCGGCCCGCGCCGTCGGTGAGCGACCCGACCGGGTTGGGCGTGTGGAACGTGCCGCGCCGGTCCCACTCTTCCTGCCAGCGCAGCTCGATCTCCTGCGCGAGGGCGGCGGTGTAGCGGAACGGGACGTCGTCGGGGGTCGGGTTCGGGGACTGGTCGCTCACCCGGGAATCCTATCGACGCCGCACGGGCGCCCGGTGCGCGGACCGCGCAGGACCGGCGGGCCGTCCGGTTCGTCCCTAGGATCGCGTCATGTCGGACAGCACGCCGTCGTCGTCGGGCAGGTCGTCGGACGCGTCCGCGGGGGAGACCGCGGACGCCGAGCTCGCGCGGCTCGAGGCCGCGGCGGCACGTGCGGCGGCCGACGCGGCGCGCGCCCGCGCCGAGGCGGCCGAGGCGGAGGCCGCCGCCGCGACCGCCGCGCTCGACGCCGCACGCCGCGCGGCCCGTGACGCCGGGGACGGCGTCGGGAGCGGGGCCGGGGACGACGTCGCGGCCTCCCCCGCGATCCCGGTCGACCCGGCGACGGCGGACGGACCGAGCGGACCCGCCGCGACCGTCTCGGACCTCGAGCGCACGGTCACGGCGGGGTACGCCGCCGCGGGACCGACGCTCGACCTGGGCGTGCTGCTCGAGGACGGCACGCCCCGGCCCGGTGCGGTGGTGCGGCTCCCGCTGGGGATGCTCAACCGGCACGGGCTCGTGGCGGGCGCGACGGGCACCGGCAAGACCCGCACGCTGCAGCTCATGGCCGAGCGGCTCAGCGCGTCCGGGGTCCCGGTGTTCGTCACCGACGTCAAGGGCGACCTCACCGGGCTGGCCGAGCCCGGGGTCTCGTCGGAGAGGCTCGCTGCGAGGACGGCGGCGCTCGGCCAGCCGTGGTCGGCCACGTCGTTCCCGGTGGAGCTCTACGCGCTCGGCGGGGCGGGCGACGGCGTACCGCTGCGGACCACGGTCACCGACCTCGGGCCGCTGCTGCTGGCCAAGGTGCTGGGCCTCAACGCGACGCAGGAGTCCAGCCTGGGGCTGGTGTTCCACTGGGCCGACCAGCAGGGGCTCGCGCTGCTCGACCTGGCCGACCTGCGCACGACCCTGCAGTGGCTGACGAGCGACGACGGCAAGGTCGAGCTGAAGGGCATCGGCGGCCTGTCGGCCGCGACGGCCGGTGTGATCCTGCGGCAGATCGTGGCGCTCGAGGCGCAAGGCGCCGGGGCGTTCTTCGGGGAGCCGGCGTTCGACGTGACGGACCTGCTGCGCACCGCACCGGACGGGCGCGGCGTGGTCTCGGCGCTCGAGCTGCCGGACGTGCAGGACCGGCCCGCGCTGTTCTCGACGTTCCTCATGTGGCTGCTCGCGGAGCTGTTCGAGGTGCTGCCCGAGGTCGGCGACCCCGAGCGGCCGCGGCTCGTGTTCTTCTTCGACGAGGCGCACCTGCTGTTCGCGGACGCGTCGAAGGCCTTCCTCGCCGAGGTCGTGCGGACGGTGCGGCTCATCCGCTCCAAGGGCGTCGGGATCGTGCTCGTCACGCAAAGCCCGAAGGACGTCCCTGCCGACGTGCTCGGGCAGCTGGGCAGTCGCGTGCAGCACGCGCTGCGCGCGTTCACGCCCGAGGACGCCGCCAGGCTGCGGGCCGCGGCCCGGACCTACCCGTCGTCGACCTACGACCTGGAGCAGGTGCTGCAGCGGCTGGGCACGGGCGAGGCGGTCGTCACGGTGCTGGACGAGAAGGGCGCGCCGACGCCGGTGGCGTGGACCCGGCTGTACGCACCCGAGGCGTCGATGGGACCGGCGGCCGCGGCGACGGTGCACGCCGCGGTCGCGACGTCGCCCGTCGCGGCGCGCTACGTGCAGCCGGTCGACCGCGAGTCGGCGCACGAGCTGCTGCAGGCGCGCATGGCCGACGCCGACGCGTCACGGGCGGCGGCACGGGCCGCCGAGGCGGCCGAGGCCGACGCGCGGGCCGCGGAGAAGGAGGCCGCCCGGGCGGAGCGGGAGCGGGCACGGGCCGAACAGGGCCGCCGCGGGTCGGCGCGCGGGCGGGGCGGCGACCCCCTGGAGTCGTTCCTCAGGTCAGCGGGCACCCAGCTCGGCCGGGAGATCACCCGCACGATCTTCGGGACGCGTCGGCGCCGGCGATGACGCGTCCGTGGCCCGAGCCGGCGGCTGCGTGCGCCCGACGGTCAGGACGACGAGCAGGCCGAGCGCGGTGAGCGCCGCGCCGACCCACGCGGGGGCGAGCAGACCCCAGCCGGCGGCGATGACGAGCCCGCCGAGGAACGCGCCCGCGGCGTTGCCGAGGTTGAGCGCCGAGTGGCACAGCGCGGCGCCGAGCGACGGCGCGTCGGGCGAGACGTCCATGAGGCGCGTCTGCAGGGACAGCCCGAGCACCTGCGACGTCACGCCGAGCAGCACGATCGCGGGGATCGCGGCCCAGGCGTAGGGACCGACCAGGGCGATGAGGACGAGCACGACGATCGTGGCGACCATGCCCGCCACGACCGTGCCGAGCACCGAGCGGTCCGCGAGCCGCCCGCCGACCAGCGTGCCGACGGTCATGCCGACGCCGTAGAGCGCGAGCACGAGCGGCACGAGGCCGACGTCGAGACCGGTGACGTCGGTGAGCAGGGGCTTGACGTAGGAGTACACCGAGAACATGCCGCCGAAGCCGACGGCGCCGGCCGCGAACGCGATCCAGAGCTGACGGTTGCGCACGGCGGCGAGCTCACCGCGCACGCTGGCCGCCGGGTCGGCCGGGAGCGACGGCGTCCAGGCACGCAGCGCGAGCAGCGTGACGATCCCGATCACGCCGACGCCGACGAACGCCGAGCGCCACCCGATCGCGTGCCCGACGATCGCGGTGAGCGGCACGCCCACCGCGCACGCGACCGTGAGGCCGGTCATCATCGCGGCGACCGCGCGGCCACGGCGGGCGGGCCCGACGACCGCGGTGCCCATGACCGCGCCGACACCGAAGAACGCGCCGTGCGGGAGCCCGGCGAGCAGGCGCGCGGCGACCAGGGTCTCGGCGGTCGGGGCGAAGGCCGAGAGCACGTTGCCGACCGTGAACGCGACCATGAGGAGCAGGAGCAGACGCCGGCGGTCGAGACGTGCACCGAGGGCGGCGAGCGTGGGGGCGCCGAGGACGACGCCGAGCGCGTACGCGGTGATGGCGTGCCCCGCGACGGGGATGGTCACGTCGAGGTCGTGGGCGATCTCGGGGAGCAGGCCCATCGTGGCGAACTCCGTGGTGCCGATGCCGAAGCCGCCCAGCGCGAGCGCGAGCAGCGCGGCACCGACGCGCGTGCCGGGCTCGCCGGCGCGTGGCGTGGGGCGGGGGGTGACGGTCACGGACGATCCTCGAATCGATTCGAAACAGACGCGGAGGACGCCGTCGACCACCTGCGGGGATGGCTCGAGCGTACGTCAGGCGCGCGGAGCGAGCCAGATCGCCCCCGCCGCGACCTCCGCCAGCTCGACGCGTCGCTCGGCGCCGTCGACGCGCACGCTCACGGTCCCCGTGACCGCGCGCCGCTCGTCGAGCTGCACGGGCGCGTCCAGCACCAGGCCCACGTCCTCGAGGTAGCGCAGCAGCTCGGGGTCCGCGTCGGAGATCCGCGCCACGCGGTACTCCCCCGCCGCGACCTCCCACATCGGGTGCGCGTCCGGCAGGTGCACGGTGCCGTCGGCGGCCGGGATCGGGTCGCCGTGCGGGTCGCGGTCCGGGTGTCCCAGCAGGTCCGCGACGCGCTCGACGAACCGGTCGCTCACCGCGTGCTCGAGCACCTCGGCCTCGTCGTGCACCTCGTCCCAGCCGTAGCCCAGGCGCTCCACCAGGTAGGTCTCGATCAGGCGGTGCCGTCGCACCATCGCGACCGCGTGCGCGCGTCCCGCGTCCGTCAGCTCGACCGCGCCGTAGGGCCGGTGCGTCACCAGCCCCGCGTCGGCGAGTCGCTTGACCGTCTCCGACACGGTCGACGCGCCGACGCCGAGCCGCGCCGCGAGCAGGCCCGTCGTCACGGGCGCGTCGGACCACTCCTGGGCTCCCCAGATCACCTTGAGGTAGTCCTGGCTCACCGCGGTCAGGGGTGCAGGGCTCTGGCTCACGGCCCCCAGCGTAGGGCGATCACGAGCCGTCGACGCTCCAGTGCCAGGGCTCCCCCGGCAGGTTCTCCAGGCCGTACGCCCCCGCGTGCTCGACGAGCCAGGCATACGCCGCCGACCCCGCCCCCACCGTGCGCCCGCCGCTCGTGACGTCGATCGCGAGCCCGCGCTCGTGCCGCGACGACCCCGGCCGCGCGGTGCTCGGCGAGCACGCCGACGCCGGCTTGTCGTACACGTCGTGGTCGGTGGGGCCGCAGTGCGCGCGCCGCAGCGCGACCTGCTGGTCCGTGCTGCGCCACCCGCCACCGCCGAGCACGACCCCGTCGGCGCGCGCCGCCTCGACCATCGCGTCGACGGCCTCGGCCAGGCACGCGTGCACGCGGATCCCGGACCGCGTGCGGACCGTGTCGGCCTCGGGCACCGGCCCGTCGACCTGCGCGCAGCCCACGGCCGGCACGCCCACGGGCACACGGTCCGCGGGCACCGCGACCTGCCACAGCACCTCACCCCGCGGCGACACGAGCAGCACGGCCGCCTCCTCGAGCACGAGCCGGGCACCGTCGTGACCAGCCGTCGCGGCGCTCCACACCGGTGCGCCCGCGTCGTCGAGGAGCACGAGGTCGCCGTCGGGCTGCAGGCGCGCGAGCGCCGCACCGACGCGCCCCGACGTCCACACCTCCTCGCCGTCCCACGTCGCGACGAGCGCCCCGTCGCGCACCGCGACGCCCAGGTGGCCCGAGGGCGATCCCAGCGACGCGCCCGGCGCGAGCTCCCCGCCGGGGGCGAGCGTCGACGGGCCGATCGGCGCCCCCGAGCTCCACACCGCCTCACCCGCGTCGTCGCGCAGCACCAGCGTGCCGTCGTCGTCGACCTCCAGGGACGTCGCCCCGAGCCCCGCGGTCCGCGAGCGCCACACGCGGTCGCCGTCCTCGTCGACCGCGACCAGGTTCCCGTCGGCGCGCAGCTCGAGCGCGACCGCGGCGGCCGGCGTGCCGGGCTGCGGGGCACCGGCGGGCGCGGCCGTCGCGGCCGCGGGCTGCGGCGCGGTCGCGACCTGGGGCGCCCACCGGACGCTGCCGTCGGGCCCCTGCAGCTGCACGCCCGCACCGGGCACGACCAGCAGCGTGTGCCGCCCGTCGGGCGACGCGAGGACGTCGTCGCCGGTGAGCCGCGCCGGGCCCACCAGGGTCGACGGCGGCTGCGCGGTCCCGCTGCTCCAGACGACCGTGTCGTCGGGTCCGGTCACCACGACGTCACCGTCGTCGAGCACCCGCAGGGTCCCCGCCGACCCACCCGTCCCGGTGCTCCACACGAGCGTGCCGTCCGGCGCGACGAGCCGCACGTCGCCCGAGTCGTCGGTCGACAGCGTCGACCCCGCGACCCCGCGCCCGGTCGACCACCGCGCCGGGGCGTCGAGCGCGTACAGGCCGAGCGCACCGTCCGGCTGCACCACGAGCGTGTGCACGCCGCCCGGTGCGAGCAGCGCCTGCCCGGGGGCCAGTCGCTCGCCGGGACGCAGCACGTCCTCGCCCGGGCCCGCGAGCGCCGGTGCCGCCCCCGCGAGCACCAGCACGACCGTGACCGCGCCGATCGCCTGCCGTCGCACACGCACCCCCTCGCCGCGCGGCGACGGGCACGACGACGGGCCCGGTGCACGCGCGACTCCCAGGGCAGCACCCGCGGGGCGTGTGCGCAACCCCCTGGGCCGCGACCGGCGACGTGCGAAGCGCTTCAGCCGTCCGACGCGTCGGTGCCGGCGGGGGCGTCCGGCGCCGCCGCGGGGTCGTCCGCCGGCGGCCCGCCCCACGGCAGGCGAGCCTCGTCCTGGTTCCCGACCACCCGGGGCCAGGGTGACCGGGGGTTCACCGTGACGGTGGCCTGCGGGGTGACCTCGACCACCTGGTAGTCGAGCACGCGGCGCGCCTGCGGGTCGAAGCGCAGCACCGTCATCTGCGCGATGCCGCGCAGCGGTCCGACGGTGGGCTGGTTGAGCGTCGCACCGGCCGTGCTCGACGAGATGTAGCGGATGCCGAGCCCGACCTGCTCGGGGTCGACGCGCCGGTGGTAGTGGCCCGAGACCTGCGCGGGTACGCAGCCCTCGTCGAGGGCCGCGTCGCCCACCGTCGGGGTGTGGATCAGCAGCAGGTCGACGTCGCCCGCCTCGCACGCGACCTCGGCGAGCCGCGCGCCCATCTCGGCGGGCGTCTCCGCGGAGGCCGCCGCCGTGCCGCCGGCGCCGACGCGCGTCTCCTTGGGGTCGTGGTCCCCCAGGATCCGGACGCCCGCGACGTCGACGACGCCGCCGTCGAGCACCGTGGCCCCGGCCCGCGCGTACATCGCCGAGGTCTCGCGCGAGTCGTGGTTGCCGGGCGAGGTGACGAGCTGCACGCCCGAGGGCACGGCCCTTGCGAACGACGAGACGCAGTACTGCTCGACCGACGTGCCGTTCATGGTCGTGTCACCGGCGTCGAGGACCGCGTCCGCGCCCGCGAGCTCGGCCAGCGAGCCGATGAGCGTCGCCATGCCCACGTTGCAGTGCAGGTCGGAGACGACGACCAGGACGACGGGGTCGACCTCGGGCGTCGGCGACGCGGACGGCGTCGGGCTGCGCCGCGGCCCGGGCGTGCCCGCCGGCGCGTCCGCGTCGAGCTCGGCCGGCGGGTCGGTCTGCGGGTCGGTCTGCGGGTCGTCCTGCCCCCCGCCCGACGGGTCCGCGGCGGCCTCGCCCTGGCTCGCGTCGCCGCCGTCCCCCGACGCGCCCGCCCCGTCGCCGGCGGCCCCGTCGTCCTGCGCACCGGGCGGACCGTCGACCGCCGCGTCCGCCGGGCGCGCGGCCTCGTCGTCCTCCCACTGCTGCCACGCGGCGACCAGCGCGTCGCCGGCGTCGCGGTAGAAGCTCTCGTTCTGCCGCCACGCGTCGACCGCGTAGGCGCCGTACGTGTCGATGACGCCACCGAGCCGACCCGTGACGCGCGCCCCCTCGAGCGGCGTGCCGTCGAAGACCGCCGACGACAGGTGACCCACCCCGGGCCGGTCCCCCGGGCCGACGCTCGACGTGAGGACGGTCGCCCCCAGCACGAGCGCGAGCGTGCCGGCGGTCACCGGGCGCGCGTGCGCGCCGAACCACGCGGCGATCTCGTCGCGGCGTGCGAGACCCACAACCGCACGCAGCACCCACCACGCGGCGACGAGCACCACGAACGCGAGCGCCGAGCGCAGCAGCGCGTCGCTGACGAGCGCGACGGCGATGTCCCGCACGGCGGTGGCCGGGCCGGAGAAGAACTGCACGTACGCCGACAGGTCGTTGCTCAGCGCCTGCAGCGTGCGTGCCTCGCCGAGCTCGGTGACCGACGACGGGATCTCCTGCACCGTGGCCCGCACGCCCAGGGTCAGCGGCAGGGGCGAGTCGATCTGCAGCGTGCCCAGCGGGCCGAAGTCGATCGTCACGGTCGAGTCGGTCGTGACGTCGTACCGCGTGACGTGCGGTCCCAGAGCGCTCTGCACGGACGCCGTGGTCACGCCGAACACGACCGAGGCGACGGCCGCGAGCGCGACGAGGCCGACGACGGGCCACCAGCCGCGCCGGGGACGGCGCGGTCGCCAGCCGCGGACCGCGCCGACCAGCCGCTGCCCGACGCGTGCCCGGCCGGGGCGGTCGGCGGTCTGCTCGCCGGGCGTGCGGGGCCCGTCGGGCGGGGTCGTCGTGGGGTGCTCCATCGGGTCCGAGCCTAGACGCGAGGGCGCGCGTCGGCGCGTCGCCGCCCGGGCCGACGCGGCGTGCGCGGCGGCCCGGCCGCGAGCGTGCGACCGACCGTCCGGGCCCGTCGCCGAGGCCCCGGTCGCCGCTCGATCAGCCCGCCGCCCCGGCCCGCGCCGTCAGGAGCGCTCGTCGCGCCAGCGCACCCACTTCTCGGTGAGCGTCAGGTCGTAGTCGGGGCCGCTCGCGCTCGACGTCAGCAGCCGCACTCCGGCTGCCAGCAACGCGTCGCCGGCCTCGGCGGGGTCCTGCCCGTCGACGGCCGCGGAGCGCTCGACGAGCGTCGCGGTGTCGCGGCCGACGGCGGCGCCGTGCTCGTCGAGGATGGCGCTCTTGCGGCGCAGGGTCTCGACGTCTCCGAACGAGTGCCAGATGTCGGCGTGCTCGGCCACGACGCGCAGCGTCTTGCGCTCGCCGCCGCCGCCGATCATCACGGGGATGTCCCGCACGGGCGCCGGGTTGAGCCGCGCCCACCGGTCCTTGATGCGCGGCATCGCCTGCGCGAGGTCCGCGATGCGCGAGCCCGCCGTGCCGAACTCGTACCCGTACTCGTCGTAGTCGCGCTGGAACCAGCCCGCGCCGATGCCCAGGATCAGGCGGCCGTCGCTGATGTGGTCGACCGTGCGGGCCATGTCGGCCAGCAGCTCGGGGTTCCGGTACGAGTTGCACGTCACGAGCGCGCCGAGCTCGACGCGCTCGGTCTGCTCGGCCCACGCCGCGAGCATCGTCCAGCACTCGTAGTGCAGGCCGTCGGGGTCGCCGTAGAGCGGGAAGAAGTGGTCCCAGTTGAAGACCACGTCGACGCCGAGGTCCTCGGCGCGCAGCACCGCGTCGCGGATCTGGCCGTAGGTGGCGTGCTGGGGCTGGAGCTGGACGCCGATGCGCACACCGGCCGTGGAGATCTCGGTCACACGCCCACGCTAGACCCGCGACCGGCGTGGTCGCGCGGCCGGGCCGGTGGTGGGCTGCCGGGGTGACGGGCTACTGGTAGGTGACGAGGTCCGGCACCGGCTGCACCTGGTACGTCTGCGCCGGGTCGAGCATCGGAGCGTCCTCGTCGTAGAAGTTCTTCCAGCCCCAGTGCACGGGCGGTGCGCCGGTGCGCAGCGTCGCCCACGTGCCGGCCTTGGCCGGCTGGCTGCCCTGCCCGTCGACGTGGATCAGGGGTGCGAGCTCGTCGTGCGACGTGTCGAGGCGCTCCCGCTCGGTGATCATGCGCAGCGAGAACTGGTGCAGCACGAACATCTTCTGCGGCAGGCCGCGCTCGCGCGTGAAGCCTGCGAGCCACGCCGCCGTCGCGTTGACCTCGTCGATCCCGACCGAGCCGATCTGCCGCAGGTGCACCTGGTCGGGCGCGAGCCGCCACTCGGGGTCGAGCGCGAGCCCGACGTGCGGCAGCGCGAGCAGGTCGGCGTAGGCCTGCGCCTGCGTGACGAAGTCCTGGCGGCCCGGCTGCAGGTCGAGGACCACGTACTGCCCGGCGGCGCCGGCCGCCTCGACGAGGGGACGCAGGTCCTCGACGGGACGCTTGCGCGAGTAGCTGCCGTCGGCCTCGGGCCCGCCCGAGGCGATGGTCGCGATGATCTCGACCGCGGGCACGACCGTGTCGGCCGTCAGGGAGCGGAACGGCGCGGCGTGCTGCTCGGCGCGCGCGATCGTCGCCGGCACGTCCTGCTCGCCCAGCACGCCGAGCGCCCCCGACCCGGGAGTGCCGTACAGCGCGACGTACTTCTTGCCGGGCTGCCCGGGGACCGCCGGGAAGACGAGCTGACCGCCGCCGGGCAGCTCGACGCCCGTGCGCGCTGTCGCGACGCGCGCGGCGAGCTGCTCGGGCGTGCCGAACGTGTCGCCGAACGCGACCACGGCCGCCGGGGCGGCGGACGCGACGGCCTGCACCGTGGCGGACGTCGCGCGCGGGTCGCCGCCGGGGACGTCGAGCACGACGACCCCGAGCGCGCGCAGCGTCGCGGCCGCGGCGAGCGGCACGGTGCCGTCCGCGAACGCGACGACGCCGTCGGCGGTCACCGGCGCGGTCGCGGGCAGCGTGGTCGCGGGCAGCGCGGTCGCGGTGCTGCTCGGCCCGGCGGTGTCGCTCAGGGCCGGGTCGGTCGCCGCCGGGTCGGTCGAGGCGGCATCGGCCGGGCCGGGGTCGACCGAGGCGGGGTCGGTCGAGGCGTCGCCGGTCGGGCCCGCGACGAGCACGGCCGGCTCGGGCCCCTCGAGCGCACGGACCGCGGCGTCCTCGCCGCCGGGGCCGACGACGACCGGCGCGCCGAGGTCCGCGCCCGTGGCAGCTTCGAGCGCGTCGGCGTCGGCACCCGACGCCGCCGGGACGGACGCGACGCCGTCCGGGATCGCGTCCGCGGGCACGTCCCCGACCGCCAGCACGTGGGTGGCGCCCAGACGCTCGAGCTCACCCGCGACGTCCGCGCCGTCGGCGGCGAGCAGCACGGGCGCACCGAGGGCGACGGCGGCGCTCGCGGCGGTCAGCGCCGCGGTGCCGTCCCCCGCGGGGGCGAGCACGACGACGGGCGCCGACGCCAGCAGGGTGCGCGACGTCGTGAGCGCGGCCTGCGCGTCGTCCCCCGTGACGACCGTCGCTGCCGGCGGCGCCTGGACGACCGGGTGGATGGGGTCAGCAGGCGCCGACGCGGACGGCGTGGTGGTGCCGGGAGCGTCGGGCGTCGTGCCCCACGAGCACGCGGCCGTCAGCGCGACCGCGACGGCGGCCGCGATCGCGACCACCCGCGGGCGACGGCGCCCGGTCGTGGCGTCGTCGGACCCGTCGGACCTCTGCACGTGCACCCGCACCTCCCGCGGTCGCGCGGTGCCCCCACCGCGGGCCGGCGGTCGCCGACGGGTCGCCACTGTAGGCAGGTCGCCCCGTCGCCGCAGCCTCGGGAACCGGGACGTTCCGGGGCGAGGCCCGTGCGACGCGCCGGGTGCACGAGCCCACCTGCGGCGACGCGCACCCCGGGGGATGATCGACGCGTGGACGACGAGACGCGCACGAGCCCGAGCAGCGAGACGACCACGGACGCGGCCGGCGGGACGACCCCCGACGGTGCGTCCGCGCACGACCGTCCGGGCGTCTACGTGACGCCCGGTGCGGGGTACGAGCGCGACACCCGCTACCTCACCGACCGCATCACGGCGGACGGCGCCGAGGGCTGGCCCGTCGAGGCGGGCCGCTACCGGCTCGTCGTGTCGCGCGCGTGCCCGTGGGCGAGCCGCGCGGTGATCGTGCGACGCCTGCTCGGGCTCGAGGACGCGCTGTCGATGGGCATCTGCGGGCCGACGCACGACGAGCGGTCGTGGACGTTCGACCTCGACCCGGGCGGCGTGGACCCGGTGCTGGGCATCCCGCGCCTGCAGGACGCGTTCCTGGCCCGCGACCCGCAGTACCCGCGCGGCATCACGGTCCCGGCGATCGTCGACGTGCCCTCGGGCAAGGTCGTGACGAACGACTTCGCGCAGATCACGCTCGACCTGCAGACGCAGTGGTCGGCGTTCCACCGCGACGGCGCGCCCGACCTGTACCCGCTGGCGCTGCGCGACGAGATCGACGCCGTGTCGGGCGAGATCTACCGCGAGATCAACAACGGCGTGTACCGGTGCGGTTTCGCGGGCTCGCAGGAGCAGTACGACCGCGCGTACGCGCGGCTGTTCGACGCGCTCGACCGCGTGTCCGAGCGGCTGGCCGACCGGCGGTACCTGGTGGGTGACTCGATCACCGAGGCGGACGTGCGCCTGTTCACGACGCTCGTGCGGTTCGACGCCGTGTACCACGGGCACTTCAAGTGCAACCGGAGCAAGCTCACCGAGATGCCGGTGCTGTGGGCGTACGCACGCGACCTGTTCCAGACCCCCGGGTTCGGCGACACGGTGGACTTCGTGCAGATCAAGCAGCACTACTACGAGGTGCACCGGGACATCAACCCGTCGGGGATCGTGCCGCAGGGGCCCGACACGCGCGGCTGGCTGACGGCGCACGGCCGCGAGGCGCTGGGGGGACGCCCGTTCGGCGACGGCACGCCGCCGGGACCGGTGCGTGAGGCCGAGCGCGTCGTCGCGGGGCACGGGGCCGGGGAGGTCTGAGCCGTCCGGGACCACGGTCCCCGCCGGCGGTCCATGATGGGTAATACGTTACCCATCATGGACCGCCCCACCACCGAGAGCGACGTGCTCGGCGCGCTGTTCGTCCTCACGCAGCACCTCACGCGGTACGCCGACGACGCGCTCGCGCGCTACGGCGTGACGGCCCGGCAGTGGCTGCTCCTCGCCGTGCTGGTGCGCGGCTTCCCCGGGGAGCGCCCGACCCTCACGCAGGCGGCGCACGCCTACGGGACGTCGCGCCAGAACGTCAAGCAGGTCGCCCTGCAGCTCGCGGCGCGCGGCCTCGTGACGCTCGAGCCCGACCCGGACGACCGACGGGCGACCCGCCTGGCGGTCACCCCGCTGGTCGCGCGCACCTTCGACACCTCCGACGCCGCCGCGCACCAGCGTGACGTCGTCGCCGCCGTGTTCGCCGACCTGCCCGACGGCGACCTCGCCACGCTCGGACGGCTCGTCGAGCGCTGCCTCGGCACGCTGCGCACGGCGGCGGACCGGTGAGCGCGCGACCCGCCGGCGCGCGCCGTACGGTCCGCGTCGCGCTGGGGTGCGTGGTGGTCGCGCACGGGCTCGTACACCTGCTGGGCGCCGTCGCCGCGTGGTCGCCGGCGTCCGTGCCCGCGCTGGCCGTGCCGCGCGCCACCGGGGTGGCGTGGCTCGCGGTCGCGGCCGTGACCGTCGTGGCGGGCGTCGGGCTCGCGGCCGGACGCGCACGCTGGTGGCGCGCGGGCGCCGTCGCGGCCGCGGGCTCGGTCGCGCTCGTCGCCACGGCGTGGCCCGACGCGGCGGCCGGGCTGGTGCCCGACGCGGTGCTGCTGGCCGCCGTGCTGCACGGGTGGTGGTGCGGTCACGCCGCGTCGCCGCGCGGGCGGTACCGCACTGCGGTCGCGGCGCTCACGGGTTCCCCGGCCGACTCTCCCGCACACCCGTCGGCCCCGCCGCCGTCGACCGCACCCACGACGCCCCGCACGACGCGGGAGCGCGTGACGACCCCCGTGACCGACGCCGACGTCGACGCCCTGCCACCGCTCGTCGCGCGCTGGCTGCGCCGCACGGACGCGGTGGGACCGCCCCGCGTGGGCGTCGTCCGCACGACCGTCGAGGGCCGGCTGCGCGGCGGTCCCGACGAACCGTGGATGCCGTTCACGGGCGAGCAGACCAACACGTTCGACGCCGACCCCGTCCGGCTGTTCCTGCTCGACGCGACGCGCGGCGGGCTGCCGGTCGACGTGCTGCACGTGCTGCGCGACGGACGCGCGACGATGGCCGCACACGTGCTCGGTGTCGTGCCGGTGATGCGCGGCGCCGGCCCCGACCTCGACCGTAGCGAGGTCGTCACGGTGCTCGACGACCTGTGCCTGCTCGCGCCCGCAGCGCTCGTCGACGCACCCGTGACCTGGCAGGACGTCGACGCGCACCGCGTCCGCGCGACCTACCGGACCCGGACCCAGCAGGTCGACGCGGTGCTGACGTTCGACGACGCCGGCGACCTGCGGGAGGTCGCGTCCGACGACCGCGGGCGCGCGTCGGCCGACGGGCGCACCTCGACGCCAACGCACTGGTCGACACCGGTCGACGGCGTCGCGGTCGACGCGTGCGGCCGCCGCGTCGTCACCGGACGCGCCCTGTGGCACGGCCCGGGTGCACCGTTCACCTACGCCGAGATGACGTTCACCGTCGAGCGGACGACGTGAGGGGTCAGATCCCGGTCATGCGGTGGTCGTGGCCGAACCCCTGCAGGAACCGCGGCCCGGTGCGCGCGAGCTCGGCCTCCCACGCGTCGACCCAGCCCGCGTAGGGCGCGCCGGCGAGGCCGTCGTTGGCGAACCTCGGGTCGGTCGTCACCTCGGTGACGCAGAAGTCGGGGATGGCCAGGTCCGTGACGGGTCCGCCGCGCTCGACCTCGGCGACCACGAGCGGGGCGTTCGCGCCGGCGAACACGTCGACGACCCAGCCGTCCTCGCCGAGCCACACCGAGTGCCGCACCTTGGCGACGCGCGCGCCGCCGCGACGCACCATCTCGACGCCCACGAGCGGGTCGATCTCCCGCTCGGCCTCGTACCGCGTGCCGCCGTTCATCGGCCCCTTGACCGTGACCGCGCAGAAGTCGACCTGCGCGGCGTACCGCTCGAGCAGCGTCACCTCGTCGTCGCGCACGTCCACGCCCGCGACCGACGAGACCTGCGCGCGCACCCGCAGCGCGAACCCCTCGTCGGCCAGGTAGTAGCTCTGCACGATCAACGCGGGCGCCGGGTCGAGCAGCTCGGAGGGCACGCAGCGCGCGACGAACCGTCGCTCGAACTCGAAGTCGCCATACCCGGTGTCGCTCATCGTCGCCCGCCGTCCCGACGGCCCGTGCGGCCGCCCGGCACCACGGTACCCACCCCGCCACGGGCGGTGGCCGCTCCACCAGGGACGACGCGCCGAGGCGCCCCTCGGCGCCGCGCAGGAGCGCGCACGGAGCAGGGCTCGTGGTGGTGCGGCGTGGCGTGGCACAGTGGCCTGCATGGCGGCGGGGGCGTCACGGGACGCGGCGACGGCCGACGACGAGAACCCTGGACCGGGGGCCCGCGCTCGGCGCGGACCCCGCGCGGTCGCCGCCCTCGCCCGGTGGTGGAACCGCTTCTCCCCCGCGGGCCTCGTGGGAGCGCTCGTGCTGTTCGCTGCGGCGCTCGGGCCGTCGCTCATGCCCCGCAGCCCGCTGTACCAGGGGGCGATCGCGGGCGTCTGCGCGGCGCTCGGCTACGGCGTCGGCACGTTCGTCGGCTGGGGCGGGCGACGCATCGGCCTGCGCGCGCCGTGGCCGCGCGAGCGTCGCACGCTCGCGCGGCGGTGCGGCGCCGGGGCCGCGCTCACAGTCGTCGTGTGGGCGCTGCTCGTCGACGCCGACTGGCAGAGGCGGGCGCGCGCGCTGCTCGACATGGGCGACCCGACGCCCGCGCGGCCGCTGCTCGTGCTCGTCCTCGGCGCCGGGCTCGCGCTGCTGCTCGTGCTCGCCGCACGCGGCCTGCGGTCGGCCGTGCTCGCGGTCGCCCGGCTCACGGGGCGGCTGCTGCCGCCGGTCGCGGCACGGCTCGTCGCCGTGGCGGTCGTCGCGGTGGCTGCGTACCTCGTCCTCGACGGGACCGTGGTGGCGGGGGTCAAGCACGTGCTGACGACGACGTACGCGGCGCTCGACCAGGACACGTACCCCGGCGACGAGCCGCCGACGTCGTCCCTGCGCAGCGGCTCCCCCGACTCGCTCGCGGCGTGGGGGACGCTGGGCCGCGAGGGCCGCCGGTTCGTCTCGGGCGGGCCGGACGTCGACGAGCTCGCGCGGTTCTCGCGGGCCGCGGGACTGGACCGCGACGTGCGCGAGCCCGTGCGCGTGTACGCGGGCCTCGACGCGGGCGACGACCTCGACGCGGTCGCCGCCCTGGTCGTCGACGAGCTCGACCGCACGGACGCGTGGGACCGGTCGGTGCTCGTCGTCGGGACCACCACGGGCACGGGCTGGGTCGACCCGCCGGCCGCCGCGGCGGTCGAGCTCCTCTGGGGCGGCGACACCGCGATCGCGGCGATGCAGTACTCGTACCTGCCGAGCTGGGTGAGCTTCGTCGGCGACCGCGCGACCCCGCCCGCGGCCGGGCGCGCGCTGTTCGAGGCCGTGCACGCACGCTGGTCGCAGCTGCCCGAGGACGACCGCCCCGCGCTCTACGCGTTCGGCATCTCGCTGGGCAGCTACGGCTCGCAGGGTGCGTTCGCGTCGCTGCCCGACGTCGCCGCGCGCACCGACGGCGCCGTGTGGGCCGGCACGCCGGGGTTCACGCCGCTGTGGCGCGACCTCACCGACCACCGCGACCCGGGCTCGCGCGAGATCCTGCCCGTGGTCGACGACGGCCGGCGGGTCCGGTGGGGCGACACGTCCCGCACGGCCGACGCGGCGACGTTCGGCGGCGGGGCGCGCTGGGAGCGGCCCCGCGTCGTGTACCTCCAGCACGCGTCGGACGGCGTCGTGTGGTGGTCGCCGGACCTGCTGCTGGCCGAGCCCGACTGGTTGCGCGAGCCCCGCGGCGAGGACGTGCTGCCGGACGTCGACTGGTTCCCCGTCGCGACGTTCTTCCGCGTCGGGATCGACCTGTTCGTCGCGGGTGAGGCGCCCGCCGGGCACGGGCACACCTACGTCGGCGAGTACGCCGACGCGTGGGCCGCCGTCGCGCCGCCGCCCGGGTGGACGCCCGCAGCCACGACGTCGCTGCGCGGCGTCCTCGAGGATCCGCGGGGCACGTCCGTGGGCGCACGCTGAGACCACCGCGACCCGGTGCACGACCGGGGCGCCGGCGTCGGGGCGGGGCCACGCCGTCCCGTCCCCGGGGGCGCCCGCGCGCCGTGTGAGACACTGGCAGCCGAGTGGCAGCGCGGACGACCGCGCGCCCCGCGTCGTGGAGTCCCCCCGGGCATCGTGCGGCGGACCCCGACCCCCCACCGGCCGACACCCGGCCTGAGAGGCACCATCCTGTGACGACCTTCACCGACCTCGGCGTGCCCGAGGTGCTGGCCCGCGCCCTCGCCGCCCAGCAGATCACCACCCCCTTCCCCATCCAGACCGCGACGCTGCCCGACACGCTGCGCGGCAAGGACGTGCTCGGCCGCGGACGCACCGGTTCGGGCAAGACGCTCGCGTTCGCGCTGCCGGTCGTGACGCGCCTGGCCGCGTCGGGCACGCCCCGTCGCGCCCGCCGGCCGCGTGCGCTCGTGCTCTGCCCGACGCGTGAGCTCGCGACGCAGATCGAGGCGACGTTCGCACCGCTTGCGGCCGCGGCCGGGCTGCGCACCACGACCGTCTTCGGCGGCGTCGCGCAGTCGCGTCAGGTCACGGCCCTCGACCGCGGCGTCGACGTGCTCGTCGCGTGCCCCGGCCGGCTCGAGGACCTGCTGCGCCAGAACCTCCTGACGCTCGACGGCATCGAGATCACGGTCCTCGACGAGGCCGACCACATGGCCGACCTCGGCTTCCTTCCCGTCGTGCGTCGGCTGCTGGACCGCACGCCGCAGCGCGGGCAGCGGCTGCTGTTCTCGGCGACGCTCGACAACGGCGTCGGCACGCTCGTCGACCGCTACCTCACCTCGCCCGTCGAGCACGCGGTCGACCCGGCCGCGCAGACCGCGGTGGCGAGCACGCACCACGTGCTCGAGGTCGCCGACGTCACGGTGAAGCGCGACGTCGTGCACGCCCTCGCGGCGGGACGCGGGCGCCGGGTGCTGTTCATGCGCACCAAGCACCACGCGAAGAAGCTCGCGAAGCAGCTCAACCAGGCGGGCATCCCCGCGGTCGACCTGCACGGCAACCTCGGCCAGGGTGCGCGCGAGCGCAACCTCGCCGCGTTCTCCTCCGGCGAGGCACGCGTGCTGGTCGCGACCGACATCGCCGCCCGCGGCATCCACGTCGACGAGGTCGAGCTGGTCGTGCACGTCGACCCGCCCGCCGAGCACAAGGCGTACCTGCACCGCTCGGGCCGCACCGCGCGAGCGGGTGCGGCCGGCACGGTGCTCACGCTCCAGCTCCCGGAGCAGCGCGCGGACGTGCGGTCGATGACCCGTGCGGCCGGCATCTCGGTGACGCCCGTCGCGGTGCGGGCCGACGACGCGCTCGTCCGGCAGCTCGCCGACGCACCCGGCACCGTCGCGCCCGCGGCGGGCGGCGGCGGCGTCGCCGCACCGGCAGCCACGTCGGGGGCCGTCCGGACCGCCACCGCCGACGCCACGCGTGGCGGTCGCCAGGGCGGGGGTCGCCAGGGCGGCGGCCGGACGGTCCCGCGACGGCGGCCGCCGTGACGAGCGCGCCCCGGGCGAGGTGCGCGACCGCGGACCCGTCCGTGGCACCGCCGGGACGCCGGACGAGCGTGACGGTCAGCGTCGCCGCTCGGGCACCCGCGCGGCGAGCCGCCCGGCCGGTCCGGCGACGGCCGCCGGCGTCGGCTCGACGGGGCCCGCCGCCGAGCAGCAGCGCTCGTCGGCCACCACGGGCGCGGACGGTGCGACCGGCCAGCGCCGGCGCCGCCGTGGCGGCCGTGGCCGTGGCCGCAGCGGTGCCGCCGCACCGACCGTCTGACGTCCCGCCCCGCACGGGGCACCCTGCACGCGGGCCCCGGCCGTTCCTCGACCCGAGGGCTGGTCGGGGCCCGTGTGCTGGGTCCGCAGGCGGCGCAACCCCGGGCTGACGGCGTGGGCGACCCGGGTCCGGTCGATCAGGTCGATCAGGTCAGGTCGGCCGGATCAGGTCGGTCGGGCCAGGTCCGGTCGGGTCAGATCCGGTCGGTCAGGTCGGATCGGTCAGCTCGGCCGGGAGCCCGAACCGCGCGAACAGCGGCGCGCCGAACCACACGGTCACGTGCCGGACGCCGTCCGCGGCGACGGTCACCTGCTGCACCTGGAAGGCGCGGTGCACGCCGTCGGGGTCGCGCATGTACATCGCGAACGCGGGCAGGCCGTTGGCGCTCGTGGGGACCATGCGCATGTCGCCCGGCCCCTGGGCCGGGCACCACGTGCCGATGAGCTCGCCGACCGCCCGCGGGCCGGCGTACCACCCGGGGAACGGCGGCATCTCCCAGACCACGTCGGCCGCGAGCAGGTCGACGATCGCGGCGACGTCGTACGCCTCGAACGCGGCCACGTACCGCTCGAGCAGCTCCTTGTGCCGCGGGTCGGTCGGCTCGAGGGGCGTCACGTGCTGCACGCCGGCCATGTGCGCCCGGGCACGCTGGAGCGTGGAGTTGACGGCGGCGACCGACAGGTCCAGCGCGTCCGCGACCTCGGCCGCCGACCACGCGAGCACGTCGCGCAGGAGCATCACGGCGCGCTGCTGGGCCGTGAGGTGCTGCAGCGCGGCCACGAACGCCAGCCGGACGCTGTCCCGGTCGACGGCGACCTCGGCCGGGTCCTGCGGCGCCCGGGTCCACACCAGGTCGTCGGGCAGCGGCTCGAGCCACGGCGTGCCGAGGTCCTCGCGCGGCTGGTCGCGCGGGTCGGCCGCCGGTGCGCCGATGCCCGTCGGCAGCGGCCGACGACGACGGCCGTCGAGGTGCGTGAGGCACGCGTTGGTCGCGATCCGGAACATCCAGGTGCGCAGCGACGAACGGTTCTCGAACCCGCGCATCGCACGCCAGGCGCGCAGGTACGTCTCCTGCAGCATGTCCTCGGCGTCGTGCACGGAGCCCGTCATGCGGTAGCAGTGCGCCAGGATCTCGCGTCGCATCGGAGCGAGCCGCTGCGCGAACTCGTCGGCGGTCAGGTCGGTCGGCACGGGCGCACCGGCGGGTGCCGCGGCGGCCCCGGGTGTGGTCGTCGTCACACCCACGACGGTAGCCCCGACCTCCGACATCCCGCAGCCCCGGTGACCCGCGACGGCGGCGCGGGTCGGTACACGTGCACCCGCCGTCACCCGGACCGGCGGCCGCATCGAGGAGCCCTGCGTGGACCGCATGATCTTCGTCAACCTGCCCGTCGGCGACCTCGCCCGGGCACGGACGTTCTACACCGGCCTCGGGCTGACGGTGAATGAGATGTTCAGCGACGAGCACGTCGTGTGCGTCGTCGTGTCGGACACCATCTGCGTCATGCTGCTCGACCACTCCCGCTTCGCCGACTTCACGCCCCTGCCCATCGCCGACGCCCGCACCACCACCGAGGTCCTGCTGTGCCTCACCGCCGCCGACCGCGCCGAGGTCGACGCGCTCGCGAGCGCGGCGCTCGCGCACGGCGGCCGCGAGCTGCGACCCGTCCAGGACGAGGGCCCGATGTACGCGCGCACGGTCACCGACCCCGACGGGCACGTGTGGGAGCTGCTGCACATGGACCTCGCCGCGTCGGCCTGAGCTCGGCGCGGCGCGGACGGGCACGGGCACGAACAGGTACGGGCACGGACAGGTACGGACGTGCACGGCGGGCGCACTCCGGCACGGCGGACGTGTCGTCGCCTCGTGCCA
>NZ_LNTD01000029.1 GCF_001462455.1 Cellulomonas sp. B6 | reverse complement strand
AGCACCACCGCACCACCCGGAAGGACGCACCCGTGCCCGCACAGCCCCGCATCCGCTACGGCGGCGACTACAACCCCGAGCAGTGGCCGCAGGAGGTGTGGGACGAGGACGTGCGGCTCATGCGCCGCGCGCACGTGACGACGGCGACCGTCGGGGTGTTCTCGTGGTCGCGCCTCGAGCCCCGCCCGGGCGAGTACGACTTCGCGTGGCTCGACGACGTGCTCGACCGCCTGCACGCCGGGGGCGTGCGCGTCGACCTCGCGACCGCGACCGCGTCGCCGCCCGCGTGGTTCGCGCAGCGCTACCCCGACTCGCTGCCGGTCACCGAGGACGGCGTGCGGCTCGCGTTCGGGTCGCGGCAGCACTACTCGCCGTCGTCGCCGGACTACCGGCGGCACGCGCTCGCGCTCGTCGAGCAGGTGGTGCGGCGGTACGCCGACCACCCGGCGCTCGAGATGTGGCACGTCAACAACGAGTACGGCTGCCACGCGGCGCTGTCGTACGACGCGCACACGGTCACCGCGTTCCGGGCGTGGCTGCAGGACCGCTACGGCACGGTCGACGAGCTCAACCGCGCGTGGGGCACCGACTTCTGGTCGCAGCGCTACGCGGCGTTCGACCAGGTGGGCGTGCCGTCGGCCGCGCCGTCCTTCCGCAACCCCGGCCAGCTCCTGGACTTCCGGCGCTTCAGCTCCGACGCGATGCTCGCGCTGCACCGCGCCGAGGTCGAGGTGATCCGCCGCCACAGCCCGGACGTGCCGATCACGACCAACTTCATGGGCTTCTTCCCGCACACCGACTACTGGGCGTGGGCGCGGCACGTCGACGTCGTCAGCGACGACTCCTACCCGGACCCGGCCGACCCGGCCGCGCACGTGCGGCTCGCCGCGCAGCGCGACCTCATGCGCGGCCTGGGCCAGGGGCGGCCGTGGCTGCTCATGGAGCAGGCGACGAGCGCCGTCAACTGGCGCGAGCGCAACGCGCCCCGCCCGCGCGGGCAGCACCGCGCGCACTCGCTGCAGGCCGTCGCGCGCGGCGCCGACGGGGTCCTGCACTTCCAGTGGCGGCAGTCCGCGGCCGGGGCCGAGCGGTTCCACTCGGCGATGCTGCCGCACGCGGGCGAGGACACGCGGCTGTTCCGCGACGTCGTCGCGCTCGGCGAGGAGCTCGCGGGGCTGTCCGACCTCGTGGGGAAGGGCGTCGACGCGCGCGTCGCGATCGTCCTCGACTGGGACGCGTGGTGGGCGCTCGACCAGCCCGCGACGCCCGCGCGGCTCGACTACGTCGACCGGTTCCTCGACTGGTACGCGCCGTTCCTGCGGCGCGGCGTGACCGTCGACGTCGTCGCCGCGGGCGCCGACGTCACCGGGTACGACCTGGTCGTCGTGCCGCTGCTGCACGCGGCACGCCGCGAGCACCTCGAGGCCTACGACGCGTACGTGCGCGGCGGCGGGCACCTGGTCGTCACCTACGCGACCGCGCTGGTCGACCAGGACCTGCACGTGTACCTCGGCGGGTACCTCGGGCCCCTGCGCGCGACGCTCGGCGTGCGCGTCGAGGAGGTCGCGCCGACGGCCGGGCCCGACGGCACGCCCGGCCCGGGGCTGCGCCTCGCGGGCGAGGTCGCGGGCGACGCGGCGCTCTGGCAGGACGTCCTGGTGGTCGACGACGCGCAGGTCGTCGCGACGTTCGCCGACGGGCACGCCGCCGGGGGAGCCGCCGTCACGCGCCGCGCGCACGGCGACGGCGCCGCCTGGTACGTCGCGACGCAGCCGGCCGCAGACGTGCTCGACGCGCTCGCGGGCCGCTGGCTGCGCGATGCCGGCGTGCCCGCGCTGCTCGCCACGCCCGTCGCCGGGGTCGAGGCCGTGCGCCGCGGCGACCGCCTCGTCGTCGTCAACCACACCGCCGCGCCCGTGTCGCTCGACGTCGCCGGGCGGCGCGTGGACCTCGACGCGCACGACGCGCACGTGCTGGACGCGAGGGCGGACGCGTGAGCACGTTCGAGATCGGCGAGCGCGACTTCCTGCTCGACGGGCGCCCGCACCGCGTCGTGTCCGGGGCGCTGCACTACTTCCGCGTGCACCCCGACCTGTGGGCCGACCGCATCCGGTCCGCGCGCCTGCTGGGGCTCAACACGATCGAGACGTACGTCGCGTGGAACTTCCACGCGCCGCGGCGCGGCGAGTTCGACCTCACGGGTCCGCGCGACCTGGGCCGGTTCCTCGACCTCGTGGCCGCCGAGGGCATGCACGCGATCGTGCGCCCCGGCCCGTACATCTGCGCCGAGTGGGACAACGGCGGGCTGCCCGCGTGGCTGCTGGCCGACCCGAGCATCGGCGTGCGCCGCCACGAGCCCGGGTTCATGGCGGCGGTCGGCGAGTACCTCGACGCGGTCCTGCCCGTGGTCGCGGCGCGCCAGGTGGACCGCGGCGGGCCCGTGGTCGCGGTGCAGGTCGAGAACGAGTACGGCGCGTACGGCGACGACAAGGGCTACCTGCAGGCGCTCGTCGACCTCACGCGCGCCGGCGGCATCACCGTGCCGCTGTTCACGTGCGACCAGGCCGACGACGCGATGCTCGAGCGCGGCGGGCTGCCCGGGCTGCTGCGCACCGCGACGTTCGGGTCCCGCGCCGCCGAGCGGCTCGCGATCCTGCGCCGGCACCAGCCGACTGGCCCGCTGATGTGCATGGAGTTCTGGAACGGCTGGTTCGACTCGTGGGGTCTGCCGCACCACGTCGCGCCCGCCGAGGCGAACGCGCAGGACCTCGACGACCTGCTCGCCGCGGGCGCGTCGGTCAACCTCTACATGGTGCACGGCGGCACGAACCTGGGGCTGACGAACGGCGCCAACCACAAGGGCACCTACCTGCCCATCACGACGTCGTACGACTACGACGCCCCGATCGCCGAGCACGGTGCGGCGACGGCCAAGTACCACGCGATGCGCGCCGTGCTCGCGCGGCACCTGCCCGTGCCCGACGAGCTGCCGGACACCCGTCCGCCCGCGCCGGTGCGGGAGGTCGCCCTGACGCACCGCGCGCCGCTGGCCGCGCTCCTCGACGTCGTGGCGAGTGTGCCGCGCGCGTGGGACCACGTGCCGACGGCCGACGAGGCCGGCCACTGGAACGGCTTCGTCGTGTACCGCACGCGCGTGCGCGCCGACGACCGCGTGCTCGCGGTCGGCGAGGTGCGCGACCGCGCCGTCGTGCTGCTCGACGGCGAGCCGGTCGGCGTGCTGTCCCGCACCGCGCACGAGCACGTGCTGCCGCTGCCGGCCCGTGCGGGCGAGCTCACGGTGCTCGTCGAGGACCAGGGGCGCGTCAACTACGGCCCGCGCATCGGCGAGCCCAAGGGGCTCGTCGGCCCCGTGCGCACCGCGGTGCGCGAGCTCACCGCGTGGACGACGTCCGCGCTGCTCGTGGACCCGCTGCCCGCGGCCGCGACCGACCGGCTCGCGCCCGTGCCCGCCGACCAGCCCGTCGCGGGCCCCGCGCTGCTCGCGGGAGCGTTCGACGCCGAGCCCGGGGTCGACCACTTCTGGTCGACCGACGGGTGGGGCAAGGGCCTGGTGTGGGTCAACGGCACGCTGCTCGGGCGCTACTGGTCGGCCATGCCGACGCGCACGCTCTACGTGCCGGGCTCGCTGGTGCGCGAGCGCAACGAGGTCGTGGTCCTCGAGCTCGGCGGTGCGGCCGACGCGGTCGTGCGGTGCGTCGCGGAGCCCGTGCTCGGGCCCGTCGACGTCTGACGGGACCGTCGGTCGACGTCTGACGGGACCGTCGGTCGACGAGGTCTGCCGTCCGACGCCGGCCGACGTGGTCCGTCGACCGGCCCTCGCTCGCGCGACCCGCCGCCGTCCCGGTCCGCGGGACGAGGTCGTGGCGAGACCGGGCTGACGTCGCTCATCCGCCGTGAGGGTGACGTCAGCCCGGTCTCGTGGGCCGCGCATCTCGCGGTGCGGACGACCCGGTGAGGGGCCGTCGGATCCGGTCGTGCCGCGCAGGACCGGTCGACCCTCGCCCGTGACGACCCGGCGTCGTCCCGGTCCGTGGGACGTGGCTGTGACGAGACCGGGCTGACGTCGCTCATCCGCCGTGAGGGTGACGTCAGCCCGGTCTCGTCGGCCGTGCGTCTCGCGGTACGGGCGGCTCGATGCGGGCGGTCGGAGCCGGCCGGACCACGCGGAACGGTCGATCGCGAGTCGAGGGTGGGTCGACGCCGATCGGTGCCGACGGGAGCCGGTCCGTGCGGTGCTCAGCGTCGCCGCGCGACCAGCACCGCGTCCCGCACGGCCACCTCGACCCCGTCGTGCTCGATCGTCCGCTCGAGCACCTGCGGCTCGATCGAGTCCCACTGCGCCGGGTCGAGGTCGGCCGCCACCTGCTCGGCCGTGTGCCCGAGGCGCGCGAGGTGCGGGCGCGGCACGGGCCCGTCGACGTCCGACAGGTCGTGCCCGACGACCAGCAGCGTGCCGCGCGGCGCGACCGCGTCGGCCAGCCAGCCCCAGCCGCGACCGCCCTCGGCGTGCAGGTAGTGCGACGTCACGAGGTCGTACGTCGTCGGCGGCGTCCACGTGCGCAGGTCCGCCTCGACCCACGTGACGTCGAGCCCGCGCCGGGCGGCCTCGGCCGCGCCGCGGTCGAGCGCCGTGCGGGACGCGTCGACGGCGGTCACGCGCCAGCCGCGCGCCGCGAGCCACACCGCGTCACCGCCCTCGCCCGCGCCGGCGTCGAGCGCGGTGCCGGGGGTCAGGTCGCACGCGACCTGCGCGAGCGACGCGTTGACCCGCCCGCTCCACAGCGTGCCGCGCGTGCGGTACCGCTCCTCCCACCACACGGGGTCGAGCGTCACCGCGGGGTCGTCGAGGTCGTCGTGGCGCTGGTCGTGGTGCATGGTCTCTCCTCGGTCGTGGAGCTGGTCCGTCGGTGGGGTGGGCTGGATCGCGCT
>NZ_LNTD01000028.1 GCF_001462455.1 Cellulomonas sp. B6 | reverse complement strand
GTGCGGCGGGGCTCGCCGGGGGACTGCGAGCCGGTCGCCGGGGGAGGCTCTCGGCCAGATGGTCTGACCAAGTGCGGCTGACGCTAGACGCCCGTCCAGGCCTGGTCGCTCGACGTCGAGAGACTGTTACGGCAAGTTCACAGCGCCGAAACAGGCGGTCGGATGGTCAGACCAACAGGCCGCAACCGTGGTAGCGTCCGGCCGTCCGCCGACGCCGTGGCGAAGGAGCACCCAGGTGAGCCCGGTCGAGATCCCGCCCCTGTCCCGCAGGACCGAGAACATCTCGGTCGTGCTCGCCGCCCACCTCGAGCGCCTCATCGCGACCGGGAGCCTCACGCCGGGCGACCGGCTGCCCGCCGAGCGCGACCTCGCCGCGACCCTCCAGGTGTCCCGCGCGACGCTGCGCGAAGCCATGCACGAGCTCGAGAACAAGCACCTCATCGAGCGCCGTCCCGGGCGCGGCACGGTCGTCGTCGAGCGCACCGGCGCCGAGCGCGAGCTGCTCGACCTGTCGGCGCCCGACGCGCCGTCGCGCGAGGAGCGCGACGCCGCCGAGCTCCGCGAGATCGTCGAGCCCGCCGTCGCCGGGCTCGCGGCGCAGCGCGCGACCGCGGCGAACCTCCTCCAGCTCCGCGAGGTGCTCGACCGCACGGCCGGCCAGGCGCGTGCCGAGGGGTCGCTCGAGTGCGACATCGAGTTCCACCTGCTCGTCGCGCGCGCGGCCGGGAACCCGCTGGTCAGCACGCTGCACACGCTCATGACCGACTGGACCATGGGGGTGCGCCGGCACTCGCACACCACCAAGGAGGGGCGCCGCACGTCCCTCGACGGGCACCGCGCCGTCTACGACGCGATCGAGCGGCACGACGCCGAGGCCGCGCGCCGCGCGATGGCCGAGCACCTCGGGTCCGTGCGCGGACTCATCGCCCGCCGCACGCACTGACGTCGCCCGCCGGGCACGACGACGGGCCCGCCCCCCGGTGAGGGGACGGGCCCGTGGACCTCGTCAGACCCCCGCGGGGGCCGGTGCGCCGGTCGTGCGCGGCAGCAGCCGCTCCACGACGTCGGCGAGCGTCACGACGAGCGCGCGCTCGCCGCCCGTGACGACCGCCAGGTGGTGGCGTCCCTCGCGCATGCCCGCGAACGCGGTCGCGACCAGCGTGTCCGCCGGCAGCTCGTACACGGGCCGCACGAACGGCGCGAGCGGTGCGTCGGGTGCGCTCGTGAGGGTGTCGCGCACGTGCACGACCCCCGAGACCGCGTCCCCGTCGCCGACGAGGATGCGCAGGTGCCCGCTCTCGAGCGACACGCGCTGCACGTCCTCGACCGTCCCGTCCGTCGGCACCGTCACGGGCACCGCGCTCGGGTCGGCCAGGTCGCCGACCGTCATGCGCTGCAGGTCGAGCGCCTGCGAGAGCTGCTGCGAGAACGCGGCGTCGAGCGCGCCCACGTTGGCCGAGTGCTCGACCAGGTGGCGCAGCGACGCCGGGTCGGTGCCCGCCGTCATCTCGTCGACCGGCTCGACACCCACGCGGCGCAGCATCCGGTTGGCGGTCTCGTTGAGCGCCCGCAGCACGGGCCGCACGGCCCACATGAACCCGCGCATCGGCAGCGCGAGCAGCTGCGCCGACGACTCGGGGTGCGCGATGGCCCACGACTTGGGCGCCATCTCGCCGACCACGAGGTGCAGGAACGTCACGACGACGAGCGCGAGGACGAACCCCAGCACGTCGGCCGGCACGGCCGGCAGTCCCCACGACGCGAACAGCGGCGTGAGCCAGTGGTGCACCGCGGGCTTGGTGATCGCACCGAGCGCGAGCGTGCACGCCGTGATGCCGAGCTGGGCGCCCGCGAGCAGCACCGTCAGCTCGTGCGAGCTGCGCAGCGCGGCGCGTGCCGACCGGCTGGAGCCGGCGGCGTCCTCGAGGCGGTGGCGACGTGCCGCCAGCATCGCGAACTCGACGGCGACGAAGAACGCGGACAGCGCGATGATCGCGACCGTCACGACGACGACGACCCACGTGCTCATCGCTCGACCTCCTGGTCCGGGGCGTCCGCGGGCTCGTCCTCGTGCCGCTCGGCCCGCCCGTCCTGCCCGTCCGGCTCTGCCTGCTCGACGCTCAGGCGCACGCGCGAGGGCACGTGCCGGTCGACGTCGAGCACCTCGATGCGCAGCACCTCGGCGGGCGGCTCGCCCGCCTCGGCGAGCAGCGCGGGGTCGGGCGGCAGCGGCACCTGCAGGACCGTGCCCTCGGGGGGCAGCGCGCCGTGCGCGTCGATCGCCAGGCCCGCGATCGTCTCGTAGTCGTCGCGCGGCAGGTCGCGGCCCAGCGCGCGCTCGACCTCGTCGACGTGCACGTCGCCCGCGACCAGCCACGAGCCGTCGTCCTGCTCGGTCGCGTCGGCCGCGTCGAGCGGGTCGTGCTCGTCGTGGATCTCGCCCACGAGCTCCTCGGCGACGTCCTCGAGGGACAGCGCACCGGCGAACCCGCCGTACTCGTCGATGACGACCGCGAGCTGGTTGTCCGAGCCGACGAGCAGGCGCACCGCGTCGGTCAGCGCCATCGACTCCGGCACGAGCGCGGGCGGGCGCTGCAGGCGTGCCGCGGTCGCCGACGCGTCGGTGCAGCGCAGCACGTCGGGCAGGTGCACGACGCCCGTGACGCTCTCGTCGTCGAGCACCGGGTAGCGCGAGTGCCCGTCGGACATGAGCTCGCGCAGCCGCGCGACGCCCGTGTCGGGGGTCACGGTGTCGACGCGCGAGCGCGGCACCATCGCGTGCTCGACGTCGCGCTGCGGGAAGTCGATGATGCGGTCGAGCAGCACCGACAGCTCGCGCGGCAGGTCGGTCGAGTCCGCGACGATGTGCTCGAGGTCGCGCACGGTGGCCGAGTGCTCGACGTCGTGCACGGGCTCGATGCCCAGCACCTTGAGCAGCGCGTTGGACGCCGCGTCGAACACGCGGATGAGCCAGCCGAAGCCGCGCAGGTACCAGATCGTCGACGTCGCGAGCCGCACGGCCGTGGGCTCGGGGCGCGCGATCGCGAGGTTCTTGGGGAACAGCTCGCCGAACAGCATCTGCACGAACGTCGAGAACAGCAGCGCGAGCACGGTGCCGACCGCGATGCCGACGCCCGTCGGCACGTTCGCCAGGCCGAGGGCCTCGCCGATCGACGCGCCGACCAGCGGCTCGGCCACGTACCCGACGAGCAGGCCCGTGACGGTGATGCCGAGCTGGGCGCCCGACAGCATGAAGGACGTGCGGCGCGTGACGTCGAGCGCCTTGCGCGCACCGGCGTCACCGGCCTCGGCCCGGGCGGCGAGCCGCGACCGGTCGACGGACATGTAGCCGAACTCCTGCGCCACGAAGTACGCGGTCGCGGCGGTGATCGCCAGGATGACGAGCACGCCGAGCAGCAGGGTGATCACCCACATCGGTGCCCCACCCCCCGTCGCGTCGTCGCGTGGCAGGGGCGGGGCACGGGACTGTGCCCGGGACTGTCGGGGTCCATCGGATCTCCGGGTCGGTGAAGGGGGACGCGTGGGGAACGTCGCGAGGGGTCGCCGTGTTCCCGCGGCGTCGACGATCGTAGAGGACGCGCCCGTGCGGGCCCGTGCAGGCCGGTGCGTGCCCTGCGTGCCCGGGAGTCGCGGTGTCAGCCGTCGCGCGGGTCGTGCGGCGCGTACACGACGAGCGCGGCGGGCAGCAGCCGCAGGTGCGCGGTCGCGCCCGCGGGCAGGTCGGTCGTCTCGCCGTCGTGCGCGAGCACCACGGGCTGCCCGTCGTCGCGGGCGCGCACGCGCAGCGCGGTCGCGGTGCGCTGCCGCACGACCAGCCGTCGCCGCACGGGCGGCACGGCGTGCGCGAGGCGCGCGCCCAGGTCGCCGCCCGCGGCCTCGAGGAACGTGCGCAGCCGGCTGTGCGCGGTCCCGTCGCGCGCGTCACGGACGTCGAGCACGCCGTCGTCGAGGCGGCGGCGCGCGACGGGGGCCAGGCTCGTGGGGTGGTAGCGGTCGACGCCCGCGAAGACCGACCACCAGCGACCGTCCTCCTCGTCGACGACGAGTGCGACGGGCTCGGCCGCGCGCAGCGTGCGCGCGGCCGCCACGAGCGCGGCGACGGGCTTGCCCAGGCGCGGCGCGAGCCGGTCGCGGGTCGTCACGAGCTCGGGGTACACGCCCACCGAGAACGTGTTGAGGACCGTCACCGGGGCGTCGTCGCCGACCGTGAGCTCGCCGACGTCGACCGTCACGGCCGTGCCGGTCTCGACCGCGCGGGCCGTGGCCGTGACCGACGTGAGGTCGGCGGCGCGCGCGAAGTGGTTCAGCGTGCCGGTCGGGAAGACCGCGAGCGGCAGGCCGTGCGCGCGCGCCGCGTGCGCGACCGCGCCGACCGTGCCGTCACCGCCCGCGACGCCGACCGCGCGCGCACCGGCGGCGACGGCCCGCGCCACGAGGTCGGTGGCCGACGTGGCGTCGGCGAGCTCGACGACGCGCGCGCGGGGGAGCGCGGCGCGCACCTGCTCGGTCACGGGCCGCAGGCGCACGTTCGACGCGCCCGAGCGCGGGTTCACGACGACCGTCAGGCCCTCGCCGCCCGGCAGCGCGGGCACCGGGGCGGGCGGCCCCGCGGGGACGTCCGGGCCGGGCAGGTCGTCGGACGGCACGAGCCGCCGCCCGACGAGCGCGACGCCGGCCCCCAGCGCGGCGCCCGCGACGACGTCGGAGGCCCAGTGCGCGCCGACGTGCAGGCGCGAGTACGCGACGGCCCCGGCGACGGGTGCGACGACCGCGCCCGCGGCGGGCCACTCGAGCGCGACGCCGGTCGCGAACGCGGCGGCCGACGCGCCGTGCCCCGACGGGAACGAGCCCGACGTCGGCTGCCGCGCGAGCCGGCGCACCCACGGCAGCGCCGTCGCGTCGGGGCGGGCCCCGCCGAACACGACCTTGCCGAGCAGGTTCGCGAGCGCGCTCGCGACCACGACCGAGCCCAGACCGCGCAGCGCCGCACGCCTGCCGCGCGAGCCGGTCAGGGCGAGGCCCGCGCCGACGACGCACCACAGCCGCGACCGGTTCGCCGCCGTCGAGAGCCGGACCAGCGCGGCGTCGGCGCGCGGACCGAGACGTCGGGCGGTCGTCCGGTCGTGCGCGGCGCGGTCCAGGCGCCCCAGCAGCGACGACCGCACGTGCGGCTGCAGCAGGCCGCGGACGCGGCCCCGGTCGGACCTCGGCATGGCACCCCTCCCGGTGCGCGGCGCGCACGTCCGGCCCAGCGTCGCACGCGGCCCGGGCGGTCGCCGGTCGGGTGCCGTGGCGCTGGTCACACGCCCGTCGGAGGGGCACGCTGGTGCCATGACGACCGACGCGGACGCGCGGCTGCGCGAGCTGCGGCTGCTGCGCACGGTGCGCGACCGCATCGACCGGGACTACGCGCAGCCGCTCGACGTCGAGGCGCTCGCGCGGGGCGTGCACATGTCCGCCGGGCACCTCAGCCGGCGGTTCCGCGCCGCGTTCGGCGAGCCGCCGTACGCGTACCTCATGACGCGTCGCGTCGAGCGCGCGATGACCCTGCTGCGGCGCGGCGACCTGTCCGTCACCGAGGTGTGCTTCGCGGTCGGCTGCGGGTCGCTCGGCACGTTCACGACGCGGTTCACCGAGCTGGTCGGCGTCTCCCCGGGGCGCTACCGGCGGCTCGCGGCGGGGCAGGGTGCGGGGCTGCCGGGGTGCGTCGTCAGGCAGGTGATGCGCCCGCGCCGCGACCCGTCAGGATCCGAGAAGTCCGGGGTGGGCGCCTCGGCCTAGCGTGACGCGCATGGACCTCTTCCTCCACCTCACGTTCCTGCCGGCCGACGACCCCGAGGCGTCGCTCGTCTTCTACCGCGACGTGCTCGGGTTCGAGGTGCGCAACGACGTCGGTCACGGCGCGATGCGCTGGGTCACCGTCGGTTCGCCCGCACAGCCGCAGACCTCGGTCGTGCTGCACCCGCCGGTGACCGACCCGGGCGTCACCGACGACGAGCGGCGCGTGATCGCCGAGCTGATGGCCAAGGGGTCGTACGGGGCGGTCGTGCTCGGCACGTCCGACGTGGACGCCGTGTTCGCGCAGGTGCAGGCCGCCGGTGCCGAGGTCGTGCAAGAGCCCGCCGACCAGCCGTACGGCGTGCGGGACTGCGCGTTCCGCGACCCCGCCGGGAACATGGTGCGGATCCACCAGGTCGCGTGACCACCGGGGTGGCCGGTCCCGGTCCGACGGGCCCGGGACGGTCGTGCGACGTCGGGTGAAAGTCGTCGACCGGTGGCGTCGGTCGAACACCTGTTCGATACGATGGCGCCATGCCCGACCGCTCGACCCCGCCGCGCCCGCCCGCGCGGGACGTCGCCAACAGCGAGGTCCCCGACGGCATCCCGACCCGACCGCAGGGTGACGTCGCGGTCGTCGTCCGCCTGGTCTGGTCCGACGGTGGCGAGGAGTGGCGGGCGGCGCGCGCGATCCGGTGGACTCGCACGCACGTCATGGTCGCGTGGCGCGAGCACGACCACGACCCGCGCTCCGAGCGCCACACGTGGCTGCGTGCGGGCGACGTCGCGCGGTCCGTCAGCTGGTTCGTGCCGCCGGACCGCACGCCCGTCTGACGCCGGCCGCCGCCCGCGCCACCCGCGCCCCGGTGCGGGCGGCGCGAGGCGGGGAGGGGCGCGGGCGGTGCCGCCGAGCAGGAGCCGGCACGACGCCGGGGCCGCACCCCGGTGTCAGGGTGCGGCCCCGGCGCGGGACGCGTGCGGCTCAGACGTACAGCGGGGTGAGCTCCTCGTAGTCCGCCACGCTGCCGTCGCGCAGGACCACCTCGATGATCTTGCGGCCCAGCGGGTCGAGGTCGTCGGTGAGGAACTGCTCGAGCTCGGACTTGAAGAAGTCCGTGAGGATCCGCGCGCCCGCGTCGTACGCCTCGAGGCCCACCTGCGACTGGTACTCGGGCTGCAGCAGCGTCGGGCGGATCTGCTGGCCGTCGAGCTTGATCTCCTTGGGCCGGTAGCCGAACAGCGAGCACCGCGCGGGCGTGAGCTGCTCGGGCAGGATCCGGCCGCCGCCACGGCGGGCCAGGTACTCGCGGGCCAGCCACTCCGCCGAGAACCCGACCTTGTACGCGCCGATGTGCTGGTTGGGCGTCAGCACGTACCGCGTGCGGTCGTTCTCGACGATCTGGCGCAGCAGCAGGTTGGCGGCCGCGACCTTGGTGCCGGTCGAGAACGGCCAGTACGACCCGACGCCCTCGGCGACCATGCCGCCGTGCTTGAGCGCCTTCTTGACGTCCTTGCTCTCGCCGATCGACGGGTTCTTGTCGCCGCGCGGCGCGATGAGGCGCCACACCCACGCGAGGGACGGCGGCACGATGTGCATCATGCCCATGACGCCGTAGGTCGGCGCCTCGCGCGTGCACAGCGGCATCCGGACGCCGAACGTGCGGACGTCGACCTCCTTGGGCTCGCAGATGACGTTCTTGACGAACGTCCGCGGGATCACGACGCGCGGGTTGGGGCACCGCTTGCCGTTGGAGTCCAGGGTGTGCTCCCACGGCAGCGCGGTCGCGTCGGCCATGCCGTCGATCGACAGGAACAGCAGCGGCTCCTGCGGCTCGATGACGGCCCGCTCGAACGCCGGGTCCTCGCCGTAGCTCGTGAGGTTGTCGACGCGCACGAACCAGCCGGCCTCGGCGTCGGCCACCGACAGCCGCCCGTTGCCCTTCTGGATCGACGGGTGGCACAGCGTCATGTCGTCGGTGACGGGGGCCAGCGACGACGTCTCGCCGAGGGTGATGTGATACGGCTCGTCGCGCACGACGTTCGTGCCGACCAGGATGCGGCCGTCGTCCTCGCGCCGGATCTCCTGGCACATCTCGGACTTTCCGCCGCCCGAGGCGCCCTCGTGCATGATCACGGTCTCGTTCTCGTACGGCGTGGTCACGCGGACGCTCGACGCGTGCGCGGTGAGCCAGCCCTCGTGCTCGCCGATGTCGAGCAGGACCGAGAACACGCCCTTCTTGGCGCTCGGGCCCGGGTACAGGTTGTACGCCCAGACCTCGTGCAGCACCTCGGACCGGTTGTGCACGACGACCTGGCGGCTGTCGAAGTGCGTGTGCCGGAACGGCGGCGCGACGTAGAGGATCGAGCGGGGCGTGAACGCGCCGATCTCGTCGAACGTCACCCAGCCCTGCAGGTCGACGAGCGTGAGCGCGAAGAACGCGCTGTTGAGCGGCACGATCGCGAGCGACGGGTAGCCGAAGTGCGGACCGCCGGCCTTGAACGGCACGACCACGAGCTCCTGCGTGCCGAGCCACTCGAGCGTCTCGGTGCGGGTCGGGTCGAACTCCTTGCCGAACACGTCGCGGTAGCGCGGCTTGTCGGTCGGCAGGTCGTCGGCGATGCGCATGCAGTCCGGGTCGCGCCGGCGCATGTAGTCCTCGGGGTAGTTCACGGCCACGCCGTTGCGGCACCGCGTGACGGTCGCCTCGGGGACCATCGTGCCGTTCACGTCGTACTCGACCGTGAACACGGGACCGCCGTCGGGTCCGAGCGCGAGCTGGTACAGCTCCTCGCGCGTCGCGGGGATCACGAGTCGCGGACTGGCCTCGAGGGCGGCACGCACCTCGGGTGCGAGAGACACGTCCGCCAGGGGACCGGTCACGGTGGCGCTCACGGCAGCTCCTTCGCCTCGGGGGGGACCGGGCGGTGGCGTGCGGGTGCCCGGCGAGCGGCACCGCCGACGACGTGGTGCCGCCGGGGGGCTGCTCTTTGCCAGGAGATTACGACCGGCGGAGTCGCAGGTGACGGGACTTTAGGACCTGCATCACACCGCGGGCCCGCCCGGCAGCGGGCCGTCGGGACCCCGATCCCCGCCGGCAGCGCCCGACGCGCGCGCGGCAGACGCCCGGCGGCGGGCCCCCACGCGCCGCTG
>NZ_LNTD01000027.1 GCF_001462455.1 Cellulomonas sp. B6 | reverse complement strand
GTCGGCGTGGGCGTCGGGCCCGTGCCCCCGCCTCCGAAGTCGACGTCCACGCAGTTGTAGAACGACTCCGGGCTGTCGGTCCGCTCCCAGATGTTGAACAGCACGTGCTTGCCGGTCTTGCCCGACGGCAGGTCGACGTCCCACCAGTACTCGGGGCCCGCGGGGCCACCCGGGCGGATCGGCGGGTCGAGCACGCGGTCGAACGGCGCGGGCTCGAGGTCGTCCCACCCGATCGGCTGCGCCGGGTCCCAGCCGTCCTTCGTGATCCACGTCGTGAACCAGCCCGGGTGCGGCGCGACGGCCGCGTACCGGAAGGTCATCGTCTGCCCGGGCGTCACGGACGTCGTCGGCCACGCGTCGGACGGCGCGTTGTACGCGTCGAAACGCGAGTCCGGGCCGCACAGCTTGCCGTCGGGGATCGTCTCGTGCCGGCCGGCGATCGTGCCCAGCAGGTTGCCGAACCAGTTGTAGAACGAGTAGTTGCCGTCGGCGAACGCGTCGACGCACGGCTCGAGCCGCGGCTTCATGTTCCCGCTCTCGCCGGCGGCCTCGCCCCCCGCCAGGCCGTCGACGTAGCACTGGTAGGTCCGGGTGGCCGGCTCCGTCAGGCCGCCGTGCGCCTGCGCGGCGGTCGGCACGGCGACCAGGGCCGTGGCCACCACCGCCGTCGCGGCAAGGCTCCCCGGCAGGGACCGGAGGGTCCGACGGGTGGGTCTGTCTCGGGTCATGGCTGGCTCCCTCTCGCACGAGCGGCGTCGTCGCCGCAGGGGACTCGGGCGGGTCCCGGGCCCCGGGACGTCGGCCCAGCCTGCGGACGGCCCCCCGCGGCGACAAGGCCGCGAAACGTTTCCAGCACGGCCGACGCTCCAGGCCCCGGGCGGGTGAACGGGGGCGCGGACGAGTGATCTCACGGACCTCTCACATGGCGCTGCACGGCGCGAGCGGCCCGGAGGCCCGATGATGGGGGCGTGACGCGCAGAGGCACGGCCGCCCAGGGTGCGCACCGAGGGGGTCTCTCGGCTGCGGACCTCGGTGGCGTGCGCGGACTCGCGGTCGCCGCGCACCGGTTCGACGCGTGCCGTCGGGTCGAGGAGGTCGTCGAGGCGACGGCCCGGGCGGCGGTCGACGTGCTGGGCGCCGACGCGTGCGCCGTGTGCCGGATCACGCAGGAGACGTCACGCGTCCTGCACGTCGAGCAGACGGGCGACGACCAGCGCCGCGACCAGGCCCTGCGTGCGACGTACCGTGCCGAGGACCGGCCCGCGCTTCGCGCGCTGCTGCGCAACCGCGAGAGCTGGGTGGCGCACGCGTTCGACGCGCACGGGCGCTCCGTGCGCCCCGGCGACCCGGCGGCGGGGGACCGCGTCGAGGTCGAGCTGCTGCGCGAGATCGGGGCCGCCTCCGCCCTGACCGCCCCGGTCGTCGTCAACGACGTCGTGTGGGGCCAGGTCACCGTCCTGCGGGACTTCGAGGCGCCCCTGTTCCACGCCGACGACGTCGCGACGGCCGAGGTGCTCGCGGCCCTCGCGGCCGGCGCGATCGCGCGCGTCGACCTCGAGAAGCAGATGCGCCACATGATCGCCGACGACCCGCTCACCGGGCTCGCGAACCGGCGAACCGCCGACCAGGCGGCCGACGCCGCGCTCGCGTCGGGCCGGGAGACGTGCGTCGTCATGTGCGACGTCGACGGGCTCAAGCGCGTCAACGACGAGCTCGGCCACGACGCGGGCGACGACCTGCTGCGCGCCGTCGCGGACGTGCTGCGGAGGGCGGCGGACGCCATCCCGGGTGCGACGGCCGCGCGCATCGGCGGCGACGAGTTCTGCCTCGTGACGGTCGACCAGTCGCGCGAGGCCGTCGCGACGGCGATGGCGACGACGGTCGCGAAGTTCCCGCTGCCGCACGGCGCCGCGATCTCCTACGGCATCGCGTCGACCGCCGTCATGGGGTCGGTCGAGGCGCGGCACCTGTTCCGCCGGGCCGACCAGGCGCAGTACCAGGCCAAGCGTCGCCGCGCCCGGGCCCGCGCCCGCACGACGCCGCCGATCTCCGACCCCGTGCAGGCGGTCGAACGGCTCACCGCGAGCGGTGCGGTCGCGATCGGCGCGGCCGCGCCTGCCGTCGTGCCGCGGCTGTGCGCGTTCGCCGCCGCCGCGACCGAGACGCTCGGCGGCGACTCGTGGGCCGTCCGCGAGCGCATGTCCGGGTCGCCGACGTTCACGACCGTCGCTCGCGGCGGCAGCCCCGCGGACGCCGCCGAGACCCGCACCATCACCGTCGAGCGCGACGCGTGGGTCGTCGAGGTCGCCGTGGCCGCCGCCGCGTCGACCGGCCGGCAGGTGCAGACCGCGCTGCACGCGCTCGTCGCGATCGCCGTGGACGGCGCCCGCAACGCCTGACGCCGTCACGGGCGGCGCCGTCGAGCGGGTCGACGATCACCCGGCGCGTGGGCCGGTGCGGTTCCCGGCACGGCGCGCACCGCCGCCCCCTGCGGCGGGAGCAGGACGGGAGCCGCTGGGCCGACGGCAGGACGGGAGCCGCCGGACCGGCGGCCTGGACGGGTCGCGGCACGCCACCGCCGACGCACCGGCCGTGACGTCGCCGCCCGGGTCGGCCCGCTGGGCGCCCGGCGGTCAGCCGTGCAGCGGCAGCACGAGGGCGCCGTCGCCGCCGTCGACCACGCGGACCGGGACGCCCCAGTCCTGCGCCGCGAGGTGGCACGCGGGGTGCTCGATCGCGGGGTCGGCGTCGCAGCTCGCGGCGCGTGCGGTCACGTGCAGCACGCCCTCGCCCACCGTCGGGTCGAGGCGCAGCGTACGGCCGAGCGCCACGTCGTCGCCCGTACCGTCGAGCAGCAGCCCCGGCGGCGTGGCCGACACCCGCAGCGACGTGGACGGGCCCCACCGGTCGTCGAGCTTCTGCCCCGCGGCGGGGTGGAACACGACCTCGAGCGCGACGTCGGCGCCGATCTCGGTGACGGGACGCTGCGTGCGGTGCGCGCCGCCGTCGACCTGCGTGCCGGCGCCCGCGGGCAGGGGCACGCGCGTGAGGCGGTGCGCCGCGGACTCGACGACGAGCACGTGGTCGGTGTCACCGGCGGGCAGCACGAGGCCGCTGGGCTCGGCGAGGTCGGTCGCGAGCGTGCTCACCTGGCCGGGGCCGCCGTCGGGGTCCGGGACCCAGCGGCGCAGCGCGCCGTTGTAGGTGTCCGCGACCAGCACCGAGCCGTCGGGCAGCGCCGCGACGCCCAGCGGGTGCTGCAGGAGCGCCTGGTCGGCGGGCCCGTCGCGGTGGCCGAAGTCGAACAGGCCCGTCCCGACGACCGACGTCACCGACGCGTCCGCGGGGTCGAGCCACCGCAGCGCCGACGTCTCGGCGTCCGCGAGCCAGATCCGACCGTCGGCCGCGACCGACAGGCCCGACGGCTGCGCGAACCACGACTCCGCGGGGGCCCCGTCGACGAGGCCCTCGTTCATGGTGCCGGCGAGGTGGGTCACGGTCCCCGCGGTCGGGTCGAACGCCCACAGGGTGTGGTTGCCGGCCATCGCGACGACGAACGCGGCGAGCGGCTGCGACCACGTCACGTCCCACGGCGAGGACAGCTTGACCTGGCGAGCCGGCCACCGGTCGCCCACGCCTCGCTCGGTCGCGTGCGCGGTGGCACCCGTGGGCGCGTCGACGTTGTCGACCGCGCCGACCATGTACTGCTCGCCCGTGCCGGCGACCGTCATCACGTGCCCGTCGGTCAGCCGCACGCCGCGCAGCGCGTGGTTGACGGTGTCGGCCACGAGGACGTCGTAGCCGAGCCGCTCACGCAGCTCGTCGGGTACGAGGCACAGGCCGTTCGGCTCGCTGAAGCGCGCCTCGTCCGGGCCGCCGTCGACCAGCCCGCGCTCGCCGGAGCCGATGCGCCGCACGAGCGTCTCGCCGTCGGCGGCGACCTCGGTGAGCGCGTGGTGCCCGGCGTCGGCGACGAGGAACGTGCCGCCCGGCAGCGCGAGCGCCTTGGCGGGGAACCTCAGGGTCGTCGGCTGCGGCGTGGGGGCGACGTACGGGCCGTCGCCGCGGTGCAGCGTGCCCTTGGCCTCGTGCTCGGCGACGAGCTCCGCCACGAGCGTCTCGACCGCGTGCGCGTGCCCCTCGCCCGCCATCTGCGCGACGACGTACCCCTCGGGGTCGATGACGACGAGCGTCGGCCACGCGCGGGCCGTGAACGCCTGCCACGTCACCAGGTCGGGGTCGTCGAGCACCGGGTGGTGCACCTCGTACCGCTCGACCGCGGCCGCGAGCGCGACCGGGTCGGCCTCGTGCACGAACTTCGGCGAGTGCACGCCCACGATCACGAGCACGTCGCGGTGCCGCTCCTCGATCTCGCGCAGCTCGTCGAGCACGTGCAGGCAGTTGATGCAGCAGAACGTCCAGAAGTCGAGCACGACGACCTTGCCGCGCAGGTCGGCGAGCGTCACGTCCTTGCCGCCGGTGTTGAGCCAGCCGCGCCCGACCAGCTCGGACGCGCGCACACGGGGCAGACGGGGGGCGGAGGTCGACGTCACGCGCCCATTCTCACCGACGCCGCGACGCCCGCCGCCGCACGATCCGCACCCCGGTACGTCCGCGCAGGCCCACTGGTCAGATCTGCCCCACCCGGTGCGCGCACGCGACCCACGCACTGGTCGGTCCACGCTCCCGCGGCCCGGCGGACGGCGAACTGGTCACATCTCGCACCCGCACACCCGCAACTGGTCGCACACGTGACCAGTTCACCCACACGGCGCGGGCACCGCCGGGCGCGGGCACGGCGATCTCCCCGCCGGTCGGGCCCCGCACCGGCAGACCGGCACACCGGAGACTGGTCACGTCTCGCACCAGCACACCCGCAACTGGTCACGTCTCGCACCAGCACACCCGCAACTGGTCACGCACGTGACCAGTTCACCCACACGGCGCGGACGCCGCCGGGCGCGGGCACGACGACCTCCCCACCAGTCAGGCCTCGCGCCGGCGGACCGGCGCACCGGAGACTGGTCACATCTCGCACCAGCACACCCGTTACTGGTCACACACGTGACCAGTTCACCCACCGGCACGGGCACCACCGGGCGTGAGCACGACGACCTCCCACCGGTAAGGCCTCACACCGGCAGACCGGCGCACCGGAGACTGGTCACGTCTCGCACCCGCACACCGGCAACTGGTCACATCTCGCACCAGCACACCCGTTACTGGTCGCACACGTGACCAGTTCACCTACCGGCGCGGGCACCGCCGGGCGTGGGCACGGCGAGGGCCGGACGCCCCCGGGGAGGGGTGGGCGGCGTCCGGCCGTCGTCGGTGGTGCCGGGGTGGGCGGTGTGCTGCGCGGTGGTGCCGCTCAGCCGTGCTGCGCAGTCGTGCCCACCGGTGCGTCAGGCCGTCGTGCAGGTGGCCGTCAGGGAGCCCGGGGCGCCGGACGCGAGGAACCCGGCCGTCGTGCTGGCGCCGGACCCGAGCGCGCCGTTCCACGACGCGTTGCTCAGCACGCCGCCGCTGTGGGTGCTGCTCCACGCCTGCGTGATCGTCGCGCCGCCGACCGTGACCTTCCAGCCGTTGATCGCGGCGCCGCCCGCGGTGACGGTGACCTCACCCTGCCAGCCGCCCGTCCACGTGCTCGTCGCCTTCACCGTCGCGGTGCAGGCACCCGCTCCCGGGGTCGGCGTGGGCGTCGACGTCGGGGTCGGCGTGGGCGTCGGGGTGACCGTCGGCGTCGGGGTCGGAGTGGGCGTCGGCGTCGGAGTGGCCGTCGGCGTCGGCGTCGGGGTCGAGCCACCGCCACCGATCTGGATGTCCGAGCACAGGTAGTACGGCTGGTCGGAGTGGCTGGCCTGCCAGATCGTGAACAGCAGGGCACGGCCCGAGCGGCCCGTCAGGTCGACGTCCGTCTGGTAGAGCCCGGTGGTGCCGTAGCGGCCCGTCTCCTTGACGAGGTCGAGGTCGCCCCAGCCGAGGGCCTCGGTGGTCGGGTCGAAGCCCGGCTTGGACACGTAGATCCGCAGGTAGTCGGCGCCGTGCTTGGCGCCGTCGGTGAGCGTCAGCGTGAACGACGTCGGCACCTGCTTGGCGACCCACGGGCCGACCTCGTCGAGCGACGCGTACAGCCCGTTCTGCGTGCGGCCGCCCGAGCACAGCTGGCCGTCCGGGACGAACGCCTCGTGCCGCCCGGCCACGCCCTCGCGGTACAGCCCGTTCCAGTTCCACATGGTCTGCGGGTTCTCCTGGAACGCCTGCCAGCACATGGGGTCGAGCTGCGCCATCTGCGGGTTGAGGTGGTCGGAGCCCCACCGCTCCCAGCAGCCGTAGTTGCGGGTCGGCGGGTCGGTGACGGAGCCGTGCGCGCTCGCGGACGACGCGACGACCCCTGTCACGGCGAGCGCGAGCGGCACGGCGAGGGCCAGGCGACAGAGCCGGCCGAGCGCGCCGAGCCGGCCGCGGGTACGGGTGGGCATGGGTGTCTCCTCGGGTGGTCCGGGCGACGGCCGGTCGTGGTCACCGGTCGCGACGGTGCGCGGGTGACGACGGGCCGCCGGGTGGGTCCGACCACGGTGCGGTCCGGCACGCGGGGACGCGACCCCTCGAACCGTTTCAGCCCCCCGGCGGGCGGCGAGGCGTCGACCGCCCCGCCCCGTCGGCGTCAGACCCGGTCGAGGACGTGGATGCGCGGGTGGTGCCCCTTGGCGAACACGCGCGTCACCGACCGCGGCGTCCACAGGTCCGCGGCGTCGCGCACGACGCGCTCCATGACCTTCACCTCGTGCGTGAGCACGACGAGTCGCGCACCGGGCGCGGCGACCGCGTGCGCGGCGCGCAGCAGACCGGCGTGCACGCGCGGTGCGTCGGCGTGCGAGCCGTGCAGCGTGCCCCACGGCGGGTCGGCCAGGACGACGTCCGCGGCGCCGCCCAGCGGGCCGAGCACCGCGGCGGCGAGCACGTCGGGGTCGGTCGCGTCGGCCTGCACGAGCACCGGGCGCGGCGGCCGTGCCAGCAGCCGCGCCGCCTCGAGGTTGCTGCGGGCCGCGGCCAGGGCGTCGGCGTCCAGGTCGACCGCGACGGACGCGGCCGCCGGACCGGACAGCAGCCGCTCGACGAGCAGCGTGCCGGACCCCGCCATGACGTTGAGCACCCGGTCCTCGTCACGCAGCCCCGCGAGGCGCGCGACGGCGGCCGCGATGGTCGCGTTGGCCGCGCCGGGGAAGTCCGCGACGCGCCACGTGCGCGCCGACAGCGGCCGCGGCCCGACGCGCACGAGCACGTCCCAGCCGGGGTCGGCGTCGCCCGTGCGACGGCCGCGACGCACGCGCACGACCAGGTCGCCGCCCGTCGGGTCGTGCAGCAGGCCGGTGGCCTCGCGCAGCAGGTCGGCGAGCCGCAGGAACGTCGTGGAGTCCGCGCCCGCGGCCTCGAAGCGGAACGACGAGGACCCGGCGACCCGCAGCGACGCGTACATCGCGTCGACGACCCGTCGCAGGTGCTCGGGGCTCGAGAACGACCGCGGCCGAGGCACGTCGAGGTGCACGACGACCCACGCGGCGACCGCCGTGCGCAGCGCCACGGCGCCGGCGAGCGCACCGGGCAGCGTGAGCGCGATCGCGTCGTCCCTGTCGGGGACGTCGCGCACGTCGCGCGCCCCCGGGAGGACCTGCGCGACCTCGTCGAGCAGCACCTCGCGCAGGCCGGGCAGGTGCGTCAGCTCGAGGTGCGTGACGGGGGCCGACGCCGGGCGCGCGCGCTCGGCACGGCGCACCTCGCGCGCGGCGTCGGGGCGTCGTCCCCGCTCGCCGCGCGGCGCCTCGGCGCGACGCCCGGCGGCCGCGTCGGGACGTCCCGCGCGGGTCGGCGCGGGGCGGCCGGGACGCGAGCCGCGAGCCGGACGGGCGTCGCGGTCCGGACGAGGGTCACGGCTAGCGCGAGCGTCGCGGTCCGGACGCGCGCCCCGGCCCGCGCGAGCGTCGCGCTCCGGACGGGCGCCACCGTCCGGACGCCCACCACGATCGGCGCGGGCCCCGCGCTCGGCGGCCGGCAGCTCGGCGCGGCCGAGCCACTCGCCGCCGGGCGCGCCTGACCGACCGCCCGCGGCGCCACGACCGGCCCGCGCGCCACCGGACGCACGGCTCGCACCGCTCGTCGCACCGCCGGCACCGCGCGAGGCGCCACCGGCACCGCGTGGGGCGCCCGCAGCACCACGAGACGTCGCCCGCGGGCCGCCGGACCCGACCCGCGCACCGCCGCTCGCACCGCCGGACCCGCCGGACCCACGCGGACGCGCGCTCACGCCGCGCGCGTCGTCGCCCGCACCTCGGGTGCTGCCGCCCGGGCGTCCCGCGCCCGCACGCCCGGCGCCGTCGCCACGCGCCGACCGGTCACGCCCGGCACCGTCGCCACGCGCGGTCCGGTCACGCCCGGCGCCACCGCGGCCCGCACCCGCGGGTCGGTCGTCGCGTCGGGGGTCGGCGGCGTCGCGTCCGCGACCGGTGCCGCGCCGCGGCCGGTCGTCGTCGGCGGGGCGGCCGGACCCGCGCCGCGCGTTCAGGCCGGCACCGGCACGCCGGCGCCGACGGCGCGGAGCACGAACGACTCGGTCTGCTCGATCGCCCGCTCACGGTCGGGGCCCGCCTCGGGCAGGCCGCGGCCGGTGAGGCACGCGTTGACGAGGGGCACGGTGGTGGCGAGGTCCTGCTCGGGGAACGCGCCCGACGCGATGCCGGCGTCGAGGATGCGGCGCAGGATCTGCTCGACGACGCCGACGTGCTCGCGCACGCGCTGCTGGGCGCCGCGGGACAGCACCGAGCGCAGCTCGGGTCCGGGGGCCACGTGGTAGACGCGGGTGAGCGAGGCCTGCGCGCGCACGTAGGCGCGCAGCTGCTCGACGGGGTCGTCGATGTCGTCGAGGGACGCCTGGAGGCCGGCGGCGTACTGCTCCGTCTCGTGCGTGATGAAGCCGAGGAGCAGCGCCTCCTTGTCGGGGAAGTGGTTGTAGACGGCGGTCCGGCCGACGCCGGCCGCGGCGGCGATGTCCGCGAGCGTGATGGCGTCGAACCCGCGTTCGCCCATGAGCGTCGAGAGCGCGTCGAACAGGCGACGTCGGGTCTGCTCCCGGTGCTCGTGGAGCGAGGCCCCGATGATCTTCGGCATGCTGACATTCTCACACACGCCGTCAGCAAAACTGTTCCGGCGAAGGAGACCCTTCTCATCATCTGTGACATTCCTCACGGCGGTTCGTCGGATTCGCCTATAATTCGCGGGCACCTAGGACCGACGTCACGGAGGCCCGCCCCCATGAGCCGCCACGCGCGCGAGCCGCACGACCCACCCGCCCCCGCGGCGGTCGGAGTCGTGCGCGCGGCGCACGAGAGGTTCGTGGTCGACGGCGGCAGCCCCGGGCGCCAGGTCAGGCCCGTCGTCGCGGACTCCTGGCGCCGCAGCCGCCGGGTCGGCGTCGACCCCGAGCAGCCCGTCCCGCCCGTCGACGTGGCCGGCACCGACCTGACGGCGCTGCGTGACGCGCACCCGCTGTCGGGGGCCGTGCCGATCGTCCGCCGGCTGCTCCTGGAGACCGGCCCGAGCTGGGTCGCCGCGCTCAGCGACCAGTCCGGGCGCCTGCTGTGGGTCGACGGCGACCGGACGCTGCGCCGCCCGCTGGACGGCGTCGGGTTCGTCGAGGGCGCGGCGTGGGGCGAGCACGCGGTCGGCACGAACGCCCTGGGCACCGCGCTCGCGACCCGTCGGCCCCTGCAGGTGCTCGGCAGCGAGCACTGGGCGCGCGCCGTGCACCCGTGGAGCTGCGCGGCCGTCCCGGTGCACGACGCCGACGGGCACCTGCTCGGCGTCCTGGACGTCACGGGCCGCGAAGACGCCGCGTCGTGGATGGCGCTCGCGCTCGTGCGCGCGACCGTCACGGCCGTCGAGGCGACCCTCGCCGCGAGCTCGGGCGCTCCCCCGACCGCACGCCTCGAGGTCCTCGGCGCCCACGCCGGCACGCTGCACACCCCCGCGGGGCGCCGACGCCTGACGTGCCGCCACACCGAGATCCTGCTGCTGCTCGCCGAGCACCCGGCGGGCCTGCGCGGCGACGAGCTGGCCGTGCTGCTGTCCGAGTCCGAGCTCTCCGAGGTCACGGTCCGCGCCGAGATCTCCCGCCTGCGGCGCCTCGTCGGACCGCTGCTGTCGGAGTCGCGCCCCTACCGGCTGACCGCGCCGCTGCAGACCGACGTCGACGCCGTGCGCGACGCGCTCGCGGTCGGCGACCCGGCCGCCGCGCTCACCGCCTACGCGGGGTCGCTGCTCCCGCGCTCGGCCTCCCCCGGCGTCGGCCGGCTGCGCGAGGCGCTGCACGCCGAGGTGAGGTCGGCGGCGCTCGCGTCCCGGGATCCGGGCCTCGTCGCGCGCTGGACCGCGGGCGACGACGGCGCCGACGACTGGCAGGCGTGGCAGACCCTCGCGCAGGTCGCACCCATCGGCTCGGCCGCGCACCTGCGCGCCCACACGCGGCTCGCGCAGCTCGACCGCACGCTGCGCTGACCCGCCGCGGCCCCGCCCCGCTCGTGCAACGGTCGTGCAACGGTCCGCGGGCTAGCGTGCGACCCGGTGGCACCGTCGCCCGGCTCCCTTCGGGGACCCGCAGCCCGGTCGCCGGGTCGGGCGGCGCGCGGGAGGGGGCGCGTCGCCCGACCACCACCGGTCCCGCGGGCCCGGACCTCGCCCCTGACGTCGCGACGGTTCCCGGCGACGCCCGACGGCGGCTAGCGTGACGAACGTGGACACCCACCATCCCGACGCCACCGTGACCCCGCCCGCGATCGAGCCGGACGCCAAGGACTGGACGTGGGTCCTGACGTCCCGGTGCCCCGAGTGCGGGTTCGCCGCCTCCGACGTCGACCCCGGCGGCATCGCCGGGACGGTGCGCGACCTCGTGCCGCGCTGGGTCGCCGCGCTGCACCGCGAGGACGCGCGCGAGCGGCCCGCACCGGCCGTGTGGTCGGCCCTCGAGTACGGCGCGCACGTGCGCGACGTGCACCGCCTGTTCGACGAGCGCGTGCGCCTCATGGTCGAGCAGGACGACCCGCTGTTCGCCGACTGGGACCAGGACGCGACCGCGCTGGCCGAGCGCTACGACCTGCAGGACCCGGTCGTGGTCGCCGAGGAGCTGGTGACCGCCGCCGACGCGACCGCCGCACGCTTCGACGCGGTCACCGACGAGCAGTGGGAACGCCCCGGGCGGCGCAGCAACGGCTCGCGGTTCACGGTGCGCACGCTCGGGCAGTACTTCCTGCACGACGTCGTGCACCACCTGCACGACGTGCGGGCCTGAGGACGCCGACACCTACCAGCCGGGCCGGACCGCCGACGCGCCCCTGCGTCCGGTCCCCATGTCCGGTCACCGGACACGGATCACCGTCGGAGTCGGCGCGTCCCGCACGACGCGCCGCCGTCGCTCACCCGTCCGTGGTCGCGCCGCACGCCCGTCGCACGCGCTGTGTACCGTCCGGCCATGACCGCACCGCGACCGGTCTCCCCCGCGCTGGACGGCCGGCACGTGCTCGCCGTCCCCGCGGGCACCGACCTGCTGCCGCTCGCGCGCGCCTGGTTCCCCGACGCGCGCTGGTCACGCACCCCGCTGTCCCCCGAGCAGGCGGCGGCGACGCGGCCCGCGTCGGGTGCGCGGTTCCGTGGCGCGGCGACCGCTCCCGTCCCGGTGGTCGGTGCGCTGAGCCTCGACGGCGTGGTCGAGGTCGACGGCCCCCACCCCCTCGACGCGGCGGGCGCCCGCGCCGTCGGGCTGCCCGGGCAGGACAGCGCGCTGTACGGGCTGCCCGCGGTCGTGGCCCCGGACGCCGCGGCGACGCCCGGCCTCGTCGCCGGCTGGGCCGCCGCCGTGGCCCGACGCACGGGCGGCGGGATCCTGCCCGCGGCGCGGGACCGCGCGGTCGTGCCGGACCCCGGCTCGGCGGTCGACCTCACGCTGTGGTCGCACGTGCCGCTCGCGGTGCACGACGCCCTGCCGGTCGTGCGACCCGCGCTGTCCGGCAGCAGGACCGCGCCGCCCGCCCCGGCCGCGCCCGGCGCCGAGCCGGACGGGTTCACGCTGACCGCCGCGTACGAGTACGACGGCGAGGTCGTCGTGCGGTGCGAGCGCTCGCACGAGGTGCCGATGGTGCTGTCGACCGTCGACCCGCACGATCACGGCCCCTGGGCGTACCGGGTCGTGTGGCAGCCGCCCGACCCGTACGAGCTCACGCTGGAGACGCCCTCACCGCTGCACGTCATCGCCCGTCAGCGCGTCGCCCCGGGGGTCGCGGGTGCGGTCGCGGCGCTGCTCGCGGCGGTCGGGGGGACGGTCGTGGACGCGGGCGGGTTCGTGGTCGGCGCCGACGAGCTCGAACGGCGCGCGCGGGCGCGCTGAGGGCGTCGGGCGGCCCGGGGTGCCGGGCCGGGCTCAGGCGAACGGCTCGGAGCCCGCCGGCACCAGGTCCACCTCGACGCGGGGCGTCGCACCGCCGCCGTCGGTGAAGATCACGCCGCGCAGCGGCGGCACGTCGTGGTAGTCGCGGCCCCAGCCGAGCACGACGTACCGGTCGTCGACGAGCTGGTCGTTGGTCGGGTCGGCGTCGAGCCAGCCGTGCCCCGGCAGCCAGACCGACACCCACGCGTGCGACGCGTCGGCGCCGCGCAGCTTGGGCCGCCCCGGGCGGGGGCGCGTCTCGATGTACCCCGACGCGTACCGCGCGGGCAGGCCGTGCAGGCGCAGCGCCGCGATCATGAGGTGCGCGAAGTCCTGGCAGACGCCCGCGCCCTGCGCGAGCAGCTGCGCCTGCGTGGTGTGGACGGTCGTCGAGCCGGAGCGGTAGGTCAGCTCGGTGCGGATGCGGTGCACGAGGTCGACGACGACGTCCGCGAGCGGCCGGTCCTGCGCGAACGACGGCGCCGCCCAGTCGCGGACCTCGTCGACGAACGTCACGTGCGTCGAGGGCAGCACGGCCTCGCGCACCGCGACGAGCCCGGCGGCGTCGGTGCGCAGCGCACCCAGGTCGCCGGCCGTCACGGCACGCGCGACGGCCCGCCAGCCGACGTCGGGCAGGGCGTCGCGCGGCGGCACGGTCCGGCTCACCTCGAGCGTCGAGCGGGACGTCACGACGAGCCGCGTGTGCGGCGTCGTCACCCCGAAGTACGTGGTCGTGCTGCCGAACCAGTCGACGTGCTCCCCGGTGTCGGCCGGCGCGGGGTCGATCGTCAGGCTCGTGGCGAGCACGCGCTGGTCGGGCAGGTCGCGCGGCGTCATCGTGGTGCGGCCGTAGGAGTCGGTGACGGGCTGCGGGTACTCGTAGGTCGTGCGGTGCACGAGGTCGTACGTCCGGACGCTCACGCGCCACCCCCGCTCGTCTCGTCGCCCGCGCCCCACAGGTCCACGAGCGCGCGGCCCGGGCCGGGGCGCACGAAGTGCACGCGCTCGATCTCGTCCGACGCCTCCCGCAGCCGCCACAGCATCGAGCCCAGCGCGTCGGCCAGGCGGACCCGCCGCCCGTCCTCGGACACCTCGTTGCCGACCGCGACGGTGTCGAGCTCGGCGACCAGCTCGGCGACGCCCTGCAGCAGGTGGTCGCGCTGCGCGGCGGACCGCGGCGCGGGCACGGCCTCGAGGTCGGCGAGCAACCGGTCGAGCTGGAACGCGAGCGAGCGCGGGTTGGTGCGGTCGTGCACGAGCAGGTCGAGCACGCTCGCGACGCTCGCACCGGACTGGTGCCGGCGGCGGTAGGTGATGACCGACTCCCCCGCGATGAGCACCGACTCCAGCAGCAGCTCCTCGACGTCGGCGGGGCGCCGCACGACGAGCGTCGCACCGAGCATGTCGACGAGGTTCTGCGCGCGCTCGATGCGGCGACCCGCGTCGAGCAGGTGCCAGCCGACGTCGCGCGTCAGCCCCTCGGCGGCGACGCCCGAGATCGCGAGCAGGCTCTCGAGCACGCGGTCGAGCGTCGGGCGCAGGCCCGCGGTGACGGCGCCCGCGGCGACCGCGGGGGCGTCGGCGGGGATGCCGTGGTCGCGCGAGCGGCCCCGGGAGCGCTCGTCGCGCAGCGCCCGCTCGATGCGTGCCAAGGGGCCGTAGACGTCGGTCGAGAGCTGGTCGCGCACGGCCGCGGCGGCGGTCGCGAGCCGGCGCACGGCTCGCGCCACCGAGCCGGGGGTGCGGCGGTCGAGCAGCAGGTCGCGCAGCGCGGGCACGTGCGGCGTCACCGGCGTCGGGCCCGCGAGCGCGGGGTCGGCGGTCGGCGCCGTCTCGCCGCCGTCCGGCAGCGCGGCGGGCGTCAGCGCGTGCAGCAGCACCGCGAGCGCCTGGCCACCCGGGGCGTCGGGCGTGCGGTGGTAGTCGTCCCAGCGGTCGGCGACGGCGCGCAGCACGCGCACCTCTCCCTCGGCGCGCTCGGCGTACCGGCCGATCCAGTACAGGTTCTCGGCGGTGCGCGGCGAGATCCCGTACCCCGCGACGCGGCCGACGGCGGACACCGCGTCCTCGCGCGGCCCGGCGGCGGGCGTCGTGGGCTGCGAGGACATCACCCACACGTCCTTGGCGGACGCCCCGCGCGACGACGACGACACGACCGGGTCGTCGGCGACGCGCGCGAGGCCGCCGGCCATCACCGTGTACGTGCCGGCGTGCGCGACCGCGTACGCGCGCAGCACCGCCGCCCGCGGCCCCAGGTCGGCGGGGCCGACGCCCTCGACGCCGGGCCGGTCCGTCGCGACGCCCGCCTCCTCGACCGTCGGGCCGACGGGCTCCTGCCCGACCCACCGCCACGGCTCGGCGGTGATGCGCGCCGCGAGCTCGTCGCGCTCGGCGGCGCTCAGCGTCCAGCCGAGCACGGTGGTGGTGCGCGGGCCGTGCACGGTCGGCTTGAGCACGAGGCGGTCGAGGCGGCCCAGCACGTGCCGCAGCGCCCGCTCCTCGCCGCACCACCACGTGGGTGCCGACGCGAGCGCGAGGTCCTGGTCGAGCACGGCGCGCGCGAGCCGCGGCAGGTACGTGAGCAGCGCGGGGCTCTCCAGCACCGACGCGCCCAGCGGGTTGACGACGCTCACCGACCCTTGCCGGACCGCGTGCACCAGCCCGGGGACGCCCAGGCGCGATCCCGCACGCAGGTCGAGCGGGTCGCACCAGTCGCCGTCGACGCGGCGCAGCACGACGTCGACGCGCTCCAGCCCGTCGATGCCCTGCAGGTGCAGGCGGCCCGCACGGACCAGCAGGTCGGAGCCCTCGACGAGCGGCAGGCCCAGCATCGAGGCGAGGAACGCCTGGTCGAACGCGGTCTCGCTGCCCGGCCCCGGCGACAGCAGCACGGCGCGCGGCTCGTCGCCCGCCGTCTCGGGCGCGACCTCGCGCAGCGCCTGGCGCAGCGCGTGGAAGAACGGCCCGAGCCGCGCGATCGGCGCCTGCCGGTAGACGCCCGCGAGCACCTGCGACGTGACGCGGCGCCCCTCCATCGCGTACCCGGCGCCGGACGGCGCCTGCGTGCGGTCCGCGACCGCGCACCAGCCGCCCGACGAGTCCCGCACCAGGTCCGTCGCGGTCAGGACGAGCTCCCGGCCCCCCGGCAGGCGCAGCCCGTCGACCGCGCGCAGGAACCCCGGGTGCGACAGCACGGCCGTGGGCGGCAGGACGCGGTCGTCGAGCAGGCGGCGCGGGCCGTACAGGTCGTGCAGCACGGCGTCGAGCACCTCGGCGCGCTGCACGAGCGCCGCGTCGAGCCGCGCCCACTCGGTCTCGTCGACGACGACCGGCAGCGGGTCGAGCCGCCACGGCTGCTCGCCGTCCGGGCCGTCGCCGCCGTAGGTGACGCCGTGCTCGGCGAGCAGCTGCTCGGCCTGCCGCGCGGCGCGCGCGAGGTCGTCGTCGGTCGGGGCCGCACCCGGCGGCAGCCAGGTCCAGTCCGGCCGGTGCGAGATCGCCGTCCCGTCGCCCAGCAGGCGCGGCGACGAGAGCAGGTCGGTCACCCGGGCAGTCTGGCGCACGCGGGCGCCGGGTGCGTGCCGCGCCCACCGGCCTGTCGCGGACGTCGCCCGCGCGCCGCATCGCCGAGTGCACCGGCACGCCGTCGAGTGCGCCCGTTGCTTCGCCCGCACTCGACGGCGATGTGGCGCACTCGCGGGTGGCACGTCGTCGGCGTGGCGTGCCGCGCTCGCGTGGTCGCCGCGGTGAGGGTGGTGCGGTGACGGAGAGGGCGACGGCCGACGGGCACGGGCACGGGCACGGGCACGGGCACGGGCACGGGCACGGGACGACCGTGCTGCCGGCCGCGTCGGCGCGGCGGGCGCGCGTGCTGCTCGCGGCGGTCCTGCTGCCGGTCGTCGTGCTGACGGGGCTCGGGGCGTGGTGGCTGTGGCCCGACCCGGACGCCGCACCGCCGCAGTTCGCGACCGACGGGCCCGGCGTCACGTACGTGCGCGGCGAGGTCGTCGCGGTGCACGACGGCACGGTCGACGGCACCGCGACCAGCGACCTGGGTGCCGGCGACCTGGGTGCCGGAGACCTCGGTGACGGGGACGGTGGCACGGGCGACGTCGGCACGGGTCGCTCTGCCACCGGCAGCACCGGCGCCGACGACCAGGCGACGATCCGGCTCGCGGACGGCACGGAGGTCGGCCTGCACGTGCCGCCCGAGTACGTGCCGGAGCTCGCGGTCGGCGACACGGTCCGGGCGGCGAGCATGCAGGTCGCGGCGATCGCATTCGACCCGACCGCGGACCCGGACGCGATGATCACGCAGCACGTGTTCGTCGACTTCGTGCGCGGGCCGCCCATGGCGCTGCTGGCGGCGGTGTTCGCGCTGCTCGTCGTGCTGGTGGCGCGGTGGCGCGGGCTCGCGGCACTGGCGGGCATGGCCGTGGGGCTCGCCGTCGTCGCGGGGTTCACGCTGCCCGCGCTGCTGCAGGGCCGTCCCGCGGTGCCCGTGGCGCTGGTGACGAGCGTGGCGATCATGTTCGCGGTGCTCTACCTGGCGCACGGGGTGTCGGTGCGCACGTCGACCGCGCTGGCCGGGACGCTCGTCGGGCTCGTCGCGACCGCGGGCATCGCGGCGTGGGCGGGCGGCGCGGCGCACCTGACAGGCCTGTCGGGCGAGTACGCGCTGGACCTGATGTCCGTCGCGCCCGAGGTGCGGCTGCGCGCCGTGCTGGTGTGCGGCATGGTGCTGGCCGGGCTGGGCGTGCTGAACGACGTGACGATCACGCAGGCGTCCGCCGTCTGGGAGCTGCACGCCGCGAGCCCGGGGCGGTCGTGGCGCGCGCTGTTCGGGCAGGGCATGCGGATCGGGCGCGACCACATCGCGTCGACCGTCTACACGATCGTCTTCGCGTACGTCGGCGCGGCGCTGCCGCTGGTGCTGCTGGTGAGCCTGTCCGACCGTGACCTGCTGGGCCTGCTGACCAGCGGCGAGATCGCCGAGGAGGTCGTCCGCACGTTGGTCGGCTCGATCGGGCTGGTGCTGGCGATCCCGGTGACGACGGCACTCGCGGCGACGTTCGTCCGGCTGTCCGCGCCCCCGGCGGCCGAGCCTGCGCCCCGCGTCGCGGCCGACGCGGCACCGGCGGCCTGACGGCGCCGGGTCCCGGCTGCGGGCAGGCGGGCCCGGGCGGGAGCGACGACGAGGCGGGGCGGTGAGGGCTCGACCTCTCCGCCCCGCCTCGGGACCGCCGTGTGCCGGGCGCGGCCGTCACGGTGCCGGCGGCAGCGTCCCCGGGTCGAGGAGCCCGCGGCGCAGCGCGGGCACGAGACGCGACGGCACCACGACGTCGCGCCCGTCGACGTGCACACGGCTCAGGGGCGTGGGCGTCGCGACCCACTGCGCGCGGCGGGACCGGGTGCGCGAGCGCGACGTCTTCCGCTTGGGGACGGCCATCAGCCCTGCCTCCCCTTCCAGCGCGGGTTCTTCTTGTTGATGACGTAGGTCTTGCCGCGGCGGCGCACGACGATCGACCCGTCCTTCTTCTTGAGCGACGCGAGCGACGCGCGCACCTTCATCGGTCCTGCTCCTTCGGCGTGGTGCCGCCGGGCGTGCCGTAGCGGCGGTGGAACTTCTCGACGCGGCCCGCGGTGTCCATGACGCGTGCGCTGCCGGTCCAGAACGGGTGGCTGGCGCTCGAGATCTCGACGTCAATCACGGGGTAGGTGCGCCCGTCCTCCCACTCGACCGTGGTGGTGGACGTCGCGGTCGAGCGCGTGAGGAACGCGTACCCGGCGGACGCGTCACGGAAGACGACGGGGTGGTAGTCGGGGTGGATGCCCTGCTTCACGGGTGGCTCCTCACCAGCTGGACTTGGTGACGCCGGGCAGCTCGCCGCGCAGCGCCATCTGACGGAACCGCACGCGGGACAGCCCGAACGTTCGCAGGTGGCCGCGCGGGCGGCCGTCGGCGAGGTCGCGGTTGCGCAGCCGCACGGGGCTCGCGTCGCGCGGCTGGGCGTGCAGCGCGGCGCGGGCGGCGCGGCGCTCGTCCTCGGTGAGGTGGGGGTTCACGGACGCGGCGCGCAGCTCGGTGCGGCGTGCGGCGTACCGGGCGACGACCTCGCGCCGCTGGGCGTCGCGCGCGATCTTGGACTTCTTGGCCATGTCAGCGCTCCTCGCGGAAGTCGACGTGCCGGCGCAGCACGGGGTCGAACTTGCGCAGCACGAGGCGGTCGGGGGTGGTCCGGCGGTTCTTGCGGGTGACGTAGGTGAACCCGGTGCCGCCCGTCGAGCGGAGCTTGATGACGGGGCGGAGGTCGACGCGGCGCCCGGCCATCAGACCTTCTCCCCGCGCGCGAGCATCTCGGCGATGACGACGTCGATGCCGCGCCGGTCGATGGTCTTGATGCCGTCGGTCGAGACGCGCAGGCGCACGTGCCGCCCGAGCGAGGGCACCCAGTAGCGGCGGCGCTGGATGTTCGGCACGAACCGCCGGGGCGTGCGGCGTCCCGAGTGGGACACGGTGCGTCCGAAGGTCGGCACCTTCCCCAGGACCTGGCAGTGGTTGCTCATGGCGCGCCACCGTAGTTATTGATTATGGTTCTCGTCAACTGTCGAGAACCGTTCGCATCAAACCAGGAGCCCCCATGCCCCGCACCCCCGTCGTCGTCCTGTCGTCCCTCGACCCCGTCGAGCGCGACGCGACCCTGCTCGGCCTGCTCGTCGACTCCCCGCGCACCGTCGCCGTGCGCCACGACATCCACGACGACGAGGACGGCGGCGCGATCCGCCGCGTCGTCGCGTCCGCCGGCGGCGTGGTCGAGGACGAGCTCGTGCCGCTCGAGCACGCGTGCCTGTCGTGCGCCGTCCGCGAGGACGCCGTGCCCACGCTGCGCCGCCTCGCCGACGACCCGCGCTGGGACGCCGTCGTGCTGGCGCTGCCCGTGAGCGCCGAGTCCCTGCCCGTGGTCCGCGCGCTCGGCTGGGCCATGCGCGCGGGCGAGCCGCTGGCCGGCCTGCGGCTCGGCGACGCCGTGACGACCGTCGACCTCGCCGGCTTCCACCACGACCTGCTGGGCGACGACCTGCTCGACGAACGCGGGCTCGCGCTCACCGAGGACGACCGCCGCGCCGTCGGCGAGGCGCTCGCGGCGCAGGTGGGGCACGCCGACGTCGTCCTCGTGACCGGCGCGCGCGACGACCACCCCGTCGCGTCCGACCTGCTGGACCACGTGCGCGCGCACGACGGCCGCCGCGTCGACGGTCGGCACGGCGTGAGCGTCGCGGACCTCGTCGCGCACGAGCACCGCACCGCGGCCGGGGAGCGCCGGCTCGACCCCGCGCACGTCGCACCCGTCGCCGGCGCGCCCACAGAGCACGGCGTGTGGACGCTCGACCTGCGCTCGGACCACCCGTTCCACCCCGAGCGCCTGCTGCACGACGTGCGCCGCCTCGGCTCGCCGCCGGTGCGCGCCCGCGGGCGGTTCCACGTGCCGAGCCGCCCCGACACGCTGTGCGTGTGGGACGGCGCAGGCGGTCAGCTCAGCATCGGCGCGGCGGGCCCGTGGGGTCGTCGCACGCCCGACACGCGGCTGGTCGTGACGGGCACGGGCGACGAGGCGCCGGCGCTGCGCGAGGCGTTCGCCGAGCTGCTGCTCAGCGACGCGGAGGTCCGCCGCGGCTACGCGCCGTGGCTGGGGCGTCCGGACGTGCTGGCGCCGTGGCTGGGCGAGCGGACCTCCGCGTGAGGCGTCAGCGGGTCGAGTAGACGACCGGCTGGTAGCCGCCGATCGCGGGGATGACCGTGAGCGTGAGGTCGCTCGGGTCCGCGACGAGGAACGCGAGGTCGAACGTCACGACGCCCGCCGGCCGCACCTCGACGCTCGGGCCGGTCACGTCGATCTGCGCGCTCGCGTCGGTCAGCGGCGTCGCCTCCGCACCCCCGGACACGGCCACCGCACTCAGCGTGTGCGGCTTGTAGTCGGTGCGCGAGCCGTTGGTGATCGAGACCCGCACCTTGACCGGCACACCCTCCTCGGCCATGCCCACGGTCTGCTCGGTCGGCTCGAACTCGACCGGCGCCTTGATCTGGACGAAGAGCCCGTTGCCGTACTCGTACGCCTGCCCGAACGTGCGCTCGCCGCCCTCGTAGTCGGCGATCGGGGTCTCGTCGGAGCCCTCGGCGCTGGCGGGGGTCGAGCAGCCGGCGGCCACGAGCGTGAGGGCCGCGAGCGCGGCGAGGGCCGCAGCCTGGACGCGACGACGGGGGGCGGTGGCGC
>NZ_LNTD01000026.1 GCF_001462455.1 Cellulomonas sp. B6 | reverse complement strand
GCGGCCCCGCGTCGGCCCACGCGTCCTGCAGGAACGCGGCGATCGTGTCCCAGCTCGGGTTCGGCGAGCCCTGCGTCACGGTCTCCTGGCAGCCGCGCACCGTGCGCACGGTCTGCTGGCCGTACCGCGCCGCGCTCGTGACGTCGGGGTGGCTGTGCCCGGCGCCCGGGACCGAGAAGAACCGGGTGTCGACGCACGCCGCCTTGAGCGCCGCGTAGAGGATCTCGGTCTGCGCGTGCGGCACGACGGTGTCGGCGCGCCCGTGCAGCAGCAGCATCGGCGGGTCGTTCGCGTCGACATATGTCAGCGGGTTGGCCTGCCGGGCCTTGTCGGGGCACGACGGGATCGCGCAGCCGAGCAGCTGCGCCTCGGGCGCGGACGGGCTGTCGTGGTCGATCCAGCCGTTCGGGTCCTGCTCCTTGAGCCGCAGGAAGTCGGTCGGCCCGAAGAAGTCGACGCCCGCCTGCACGTCGCTCGACACGCCCGTCGTGCCGACCTGCCCCTCGAGCGCGGCGACGCCGTTCGTGAGCGCGGCCATGCTCGCGACCCACCCGCCCGACGAGTCGCCCATCGTCGCGAACCGCGCGGGGTCGATCCGGTACTGCGCGGCGTTCGCGCGCAGCCAGCGGATCGCCGCCTTGACGTCGTGCACCTGCGCCGGGAACTTCGCCTGCGAGCTCGACCGCACGCTCACACCGGCGACGGCGATGCCGCGCGCGTTGAGCTGCTGCGCGACGGCCGCGGCGCCGGCCTTGCCGTCGTCCGACGTCCACGCGGAGCCGGTCGACCACACGACCAGCGGCGCCGGGCCAGGGCCGTCCGGCAGGTACAGGTCGAGCAGGTGGCCCCGGCTGCCGGCCGGCTCGGCAGGGGCGTAGGCGACGTTCGTGATGGTCTGGGCGGCCTGCGCCGGGGTGCTCACCCCGACGAGCGCGCCGGTGGCGGCGAGCACGCCGGCGACGGTGCCGGCGATCCACGAGCCGCGGGTCCTGGTCATGGTGACCTCCTCGTCCTCGACACGGTCGTCGAGCGCCCACCGTGCGCCTGGCGCGCGGACGGGGGCCACCGCCGAAACGGTTCGGTTGCGGCCTCGAAACTGTCGAGACCCGTGCGGGCCGTGAGCGCTAGTGTCGCCGCGTGGTCACCCTCCCGTCCTACGACGACCTGCCCGAGGGCCCGGCCGGCGGCCGTCTCGGCTGGCACGTCTTCGGCGCGGACGACGAGCTCGGGCTGCTCAACCTCCTGACCCCTGAGCGCGTCCGCGAGGCCGCTGCGCTCGTCCACCGGGGCGCGACGTTCCCGCTCGACCACCCGCTGGACCGCTACCACCCGCCGCTCCACCCGGACCGCGCCGCCGCCGAGCACCACGTCACCACCGCGATGTCGGGGCTCCTGCTCGACGACGCGTACGACCGCTTCCACCCGCAGGCGGGCAGCCAGTGGGACTCGCTCGCGCACGTCGGGTACGACGCCGGGGTCTTCTACAACGGCGCGACGCTCGCGCAGGTCACCTCTGGTGCGCGCAACACGGTGGACCGGTGGGCGCGGCACGGGATCGTGGGGCGTGCGGTCGTGCTCGACATGCCCGCGACGTTCGCCGCCGCCGGGGTCGACCACGACCCGTCGTCGACGGTCCGCTACGGCGTGGAGGAGCTGCGGGCGGCCGCCGAGCACGGCGGCTTCACGCACCGACCGGGCGACGTGCTGCTGCTCCACACCGGGTTCGGGGAGTGGTACGCGGCGCAGGACGCGGCGACGCGCGAGCGGCTGCCGGGCGCGGTGACGACGCCCGGACTCGCGCAGACGGAGGACGTCGCGCGCTACCTGTGGGACCTGCACGCCGTCGGCGTCGCGTCGGACAGCTACGCGGTCGAGGCGTGGCCGCCGCCCGCCGGCGGCGTGCCCGAGCCCGTCCGGTTCCTGCACCGGACGCTGATCGGCTCGTTCGGCATGCTGCTCGGCGAGCTGTGGCACCTCGCGGACCTCGTGGCCGACTGTCGCGCCGACGGCCGCCACGAGGGCATGCTGACCAGCGCGCCCCTGCACGCCCCGGGCGGCATCGGCTCGACCGCCAACGCCCTCGTCCTGAAGTAGCGGACGCCCCGCCCGTCCCACCTGCCGCACCCCTGTCTCACCACCGCCTCACCCCCTGGAGCACCGCATGACCACGTCCACCGACCGTCCCCGCCGCGCGCTCGTCACGGGCGCCTCGTCCGGCATCGGCGCCGCCACGGTGCGACGGCTGCGCGCCGACGGCTGGGACGTCGTCGCGACCGCACGCCGCGGCGACCGGCTCGCGGCGCTCGCGCAGGAGACCGGCGCGCAGACGGTCGTCGCCGACCTCACGCAGGACGCCGACGTCAGCGCGCTCGTGGCGCACGTGCGGGACACCGGCGGGCTCGACGCCGTGGTCAACAACGCCGGCGGCGCGCTCGGGCAGGACGCCGTCGAGGACGGCGACCTCGAGCAGTGGCGCGCGATGTACGAGATCAACGTGCTCGGCACGCTGCGCGTCGTGCAGGGCGTGCTGCCGCTGCTGCGCGAGCGCGGTGCGGGCGACGTCGTCGTCGTCACGTCGACCGCCGCGCACGGCGCCTACCCGGGCGGCGCCGGGTACACCGGGGCCAAGCACGCCGAGCGCATGCTCGCCACCACGCTGCGGTGGGAGCTCGTCGGCGAGCCGATCCGCGTGGTCGAGATCGCGCCGGGCGCGGTCGCGACCGAGGAGTTCTCGCTCGTGCGGTTCGGCGGCGACGCCGAGCGCGCCGCCCAGGTGTACGAGGGGTACCAGCCGCTCGTCGCCGAGGACGTCGCCGACACGATCGCGTGGAGCCTGTCGCGCCCGCCGCACGTCAACGTCGACCTGCTGGTCGTGCGCCCGCGCGCGCAGGCCAACAACACGACGATCGCCCGCACGGGGGTCTGACGCGCGTCTCGACGCCGGTCCGTCCTCCACCGCGCAGCACCGGGCCCGCTCCGGGCTCGCTCCGGGTGCGGTGTCGGCGCACCGACCTAGGCTGACCGGGTGCCCCCCGCCGAGACCTCGACGACGCGTGCCCTGCTGCGCCTCGTGCGCTGGGCGCGGCCCGCGCTGCCGCGCGTCGTCGCGGGCGGCAGCGCGACCCTGGTCGCCAGCCTGCTCGCGCTCGCGGTGCCCCAGGTGCTGCGCGGGGTCGTCAACGGCCCCCTGCTGACCGACGGGTCGCGCACCGCCGTCGTGCACGCCGCGCTGCTCGTGCTCACCCTCGGCGTGCTCGAGGCGTTCCTCGTGTGGTGCCGCCGCGCACTCATCGCGACGCCCGGCACGAGCGTCGAGCGCACCATGCGCACCGACCTGTTCCGCCACCTGCTCGACCTGCCGGTGGCGTTCCACGACCGGCGCGCGGGCGGCCAGCTGCTGCAGCGGTCGATGGGCGACCTGCACATGGTGCGCCGGTGGATGGTGTTCGGGCTCGTGCAGCTCGTGGTGTCGTCGACCACCGTCGTGGTCGGCGCCGCGCTGCTGCTCGTCACGACCCCGCTGCTCGGCCTGGTCTACCTCGCGGGTGCGATCCCGGTGATCTGGCTCGGTTTCCGGTTCCGGCAGGACTACAAGGTGGTCGCGCGGCGCGCGCGCGACCAGGCGGGCGACCTCGCGACGAGCGTGGAGGAGTCGGTGCACGGCATCCGCGTGCTCAAGGCGTTCGGTCGCGGCGACGACGCGCTCGACGACTTCGCGCGGCAGGCCGACGAGCTGCGCGGGACCGAGCTCGACAAGGCGCGCGCGCAGTCGCGCATGTCGTTCGCGCTCGCGTGGATCCCCGAGACGACGCTCGCGGTCGCGCTCGGCCTGGGCGTGTGGCTCGCGGCGTCTGACCGCGTGAGCATCGGCGCGCTCGTCGCGTTCTTCGCGACCGCGGCCGTCATGACGCGGCCCGTCGAGAGCCTCGGTCAGCTGCTCGCGATGACGCTGGACGCGCGTGCGGGCACCGACCGCTACCTCGACGTCATGGACGCCGTGCCCGCGCTCGCGGACCCCGCGGCGCCGGCCGCGCTGCCGCCCGCACCCGCGCACGGCTCGCGCGTCGAGCTGCGCGACGTGCGGTTCGCGCACGGCGACCGCGCGGTGCTCGACGGCGTCGACCTGGTCCTCGAGCCGGGGACGACGACCGCGCTCGTGGGGCTGACGGGCAGCGGCAAGACGACGCTCCTGCAGCTCGTGCCGCGGCTGTACGACGTCACGGGCGGCGCGGTGCTGCTCGACGGCGTCGACGTGCGCGACCTCACGCGGCACGACCTGCGCGGCGCGGTCGCGGTCGCGTTCGAGGACCCGATCCTGTTCTCGGCGTCGGTGCGCGAGAACGTCCTCATGGGCGTGCCGGTCGAGCGGCTCGCGACGATGCCCGACGCCGACGCCGACGAGCTCGTGCGGGTCGCGCTCGACGTCGCGCGCGCCGGGTTCGTGCACCGCCTGCCGCGGGGTGTGGACACCGTGATCGGCGAGGAGGGCATGAGCCTGTCCGGCGGGCAGCGGCAGCGCGTCGCGCTCGCGCGCGCGATCGTGGGCCGCCCGCGCGTGCTCGTGCTCGACGACCCGCTGTCGGCGCTCGACGTGTCCACCGAGGCCGAGGTCACCGAGGGGCTGCGGCGCGTGCTCGCGGGGACCACGACGCTCGTGGTCGCGCACCGCACGTCCACGGTCGCGCTCGCCGACCGGGTCGCCGTGCTGCAGGACGGCCGCATCACCGGGGTGGGTCGCCACGCCGACCTGCTCGCGACGCACTCGCACTACCGGTACGTGCTGACGGCGCAGGACGACGACGCGGCGGTGCTCGACGACGCGGCGGCGCTCGACGACGCGGCGGTGCTCGAACATGCGTCCGCGGACGACGCCGGAGCGGACGGGCCCGGAGCCGTCGGGGCCGCCGGTGCCGACCGGGTGACCGCGGGCGAGGTGCCGCGATGACCACGACCGCACCGCACCCGCCCGAGGTCGACGACCACGACGCGGGCCTGTCACCGGCCCAGGTGCGCGCCCGTTCGCTCGGGCTGCTGGGCTCGTTGCTGCGACCCGTCGCGCGCCGCGCGTGGCTCACCGCGCTCGTCGTCGTGGTCGCGCAGCTCGCGCTGGTCGCCGGGCCCGCGCTCGTCGCGGTCGGCATCGACCGGGGCCTGCCCGCGCTGCGCGGCGGCGACGCCGGACCGCTGCTGCTCGTCGCGGGCGGGTACGCGCTCACCGCGCTCGTCGCGGGACTCTTCACGGCCGCGACCGTGCGCATGGCCGCCACCGTCAGCCAGGCCGTGCTGCTCGACCTGCGGCGGCGCGTGTTCCGGCACACGCAGCGCCTGAGCCTGGAGTTCCACGAGCGGTACACGTCGGGCCGGATCATCTCGCGGCAGACGTCCGACCTCGACGCGCTGCGCGAGCTGCTCGACGGCGGCGTGACGACGCTCGCGGCGAGCGGGCTCGCCATGGTGTTCACCGCGACGGGCCTCGTGCTGCTCGACTGGCGCAGCGGTCTCGTGCTGCTCGTCGCGGTCGTCCCGGGCGTCGTGCTGACCCGCTGGTTCCAGGTGCGCTCGCAGGTGCAGTACCGGCGCAGCCGCACGGCCGTCGCGCGGGTGATCGTGCGGTTCGTCGAGACCATGACGGGCATCCGCGCGGTGCAGGCGTTCCGCCGCGAGCGGCAGGTCGCGCAGGTCTACGAGGCGGAGGCCGAGGAGTACCGGGCCGCGAACGCCGAGGCGATCCGCGTCAACGGCGTGTTCGACACCGGCCTGGTGCTCATCGGCAACGTGACGGTCGCGGCGGTGCTGCTGGTCGGCGGGTTGCGCGTGCTCGACGGTGCGCTCGACGTCGGCGTGCTCGTCGCGGCCGTGCTGTACGCACGCCGGTTCTTCGCTCCGCTCGCGCAGATCGGCATGTTCTACAACTCGTTCCAGTCGGCGACCGCGGCGCTCGAGAAGCTGTCGGGCCTGCTGGCGCAGGAGCCGACCGTGCCGGACCCGGCGCGCCCCGTGCGGCTGCGCGAGCCGGCGGGCGACGTGCGGTTCGCGGGCGTCGAGTTCGGGTACCGCGACGGGCCGAGCGTGCTGCCGCGGCTCGACCTGCACGTGCCCGCGGGGCAGACGGTCGCGCTCGTGGGGGAGACGGGCGCCGGCAAGTCGACGGTCGCGAAGCTGCTCGCACGGTTCTACGACCCGCGCGAGGGCGCCGTGCTGCTCGACGGCGTGGACCTGCGCGACGTCGACCCGCGCGACCTGCGGACCGCGATGGTCATGGTCACGCAGGAGGCCTACCTGTTCTCGGGATCGGTCGCGGCGAACATCGCGCTCGGACGGCCCGGGGCCGCGCGCGCCGAGATCGAGGCCGCGGCCCGCGCGGTGGGCGTGCACGACCTCGTCGCGTCGCTGCCCGACGGCTACGACACCGAGGTGGACACGCGCGGCGTGCGCCTGTCGGCCGGGCAGCGCCAGCTCGTGTCGTTCGCGCGCGCGTTCCTCGCCGACCCGGCGGTGCTGGTGCTCGACGAGGCGACGAGCTCGCTCGACATCCCCGGCGAGCAGCTCGTGCAGGACGGTCTGCGCACGCTGCTCACCGGGCGCACGGCCGTCGTCATCGCCCACCGGCTGTCGACGGTCATGCACGCCGACCGCGTGCTCGTGGTCGACGGCGGGCGCGTCACCGAGGACGGCAGCCCCGCGGAGCTCGTCGCGGCGGGCGGCCGGTTCGCCGAGCTGCACCGGCAGTGGCAGGACTCGCTGCGCAGCGCATGAGCCCCCCGGTGCCCCGGCGCACGTGCGCCGGGGCACCGAGCCCTGTCAGAGGTGCCGCGCGGCGTACGCGTGCAGCGCGTCGCGCACGAACGCCGCACCGGCGTCGTCGTCGCCGTAGTGGCGCGCGAAGCGCGGGTCGGCCACGTACATGTCGGCCAGTCCGGTGACGTACTCCCGCACGGGCGTGCCGCCGTGCCCGGGTGTGCCGGGCACCGACGCGAGCCACGCGACGTGCCGCCGCGCGAGCTCCTGCGCCTCGTCGGACGCGGGGTCCGTGCCGTGCGCCGCGGCGGCGGCCCAGTCGCGGGCCAGCGCGGCGGACCGCTCCTGCCAGCCGGTGCGCTCGTCGTCGCTCATGCCCCGCCACCAGGTGTCGCCGGCCGCGTACGCCTCGGCGCCCCAGCGCTCCGTCACCTCCTCGCGGTGCTCGCCGTGGTCGAACCCGTCGAACATCTCCTCGAGCACGGGTGTGCTCCCTCCTCGTCGTGCGGACAGCGTCCGGCGCACCGACGCGGCCTGCCGGGCGAGGCGGTCCTGCTCGGCCGCGAGCCACGCGAGGTGCCGGCGCAGCGCCGTCTCCTCGTCGGTCTCGCGGTCGAGCACGCGGCCGATCTCGCCCAGGCCGAGCCCGAGGTCGCGCAGCAGCAGGATCCGCTGCAGGCGCACGAGCGCGTCGCCGTCGTACCAGCGGTACCCGTTGTCGCCGACGCGGCTGGGGGCCAGCAGCCCGATCGCGTCGTAGTGACGCAACGTGCGGCTGGTCGTGCCGGTCAGCCGGGCGACCTCCTGGATCGACGCCTCCACCGCTCCTCCTCGTCGTGCTCCGTCCGTGGACCTGCTCGACGGTAGGAGCTGACGCAGCGTCAAGGTCAAGCCCGGGCCCTCAGTCCTCCGGCGGGTGCTCCTTGAGCCAGCGCGAGTCGTCGTTGACGTACGCGTAGTACAGGCCGATGAGCAGCCCGCCGCCCAGGAAGTTGCCGAGCAGAGCGAGGCCGACGTTGCCGGCCGCGAGCCCCAGGTCGAGGCCCTCGCGCAGCCCGACGATCGCGAACAGCACCGTGTTGGCGACCGAGTGCTCCAGGCCGAGGAACGCGAAGATGAACACCGCGACGATCATGACGAGCGACTTGGTGAGGTCCTCCTTGATGAGCCCGTTGTAGACGAGCAGCATCGCGAGGTTGATGCAGAAGTTGCACAGCACGGCCCGCACCAGCAGGTCCACCCAGCCGGTCGGCCCGTCCGCGACGTACGCGAGCTTGTGCTCGACCGCGCCGACCATCTGGTCGAGCACGGCGCCCTCGGCGAGCGTCGAGAACCGCACGAACAGCGCGACGAGCACGCCGCCGGCCAGGTTGCCGAGGTAGCACAGCCCCAGCAGCCGGGCGGCGCGGGCCCACGACGTGCGTCGGTGGTAGGCGCCGATCGTGACGATCATCATGTTGGACGTCAGCAGCTCGGACCGCGAGTAGTAGATGAAGACGAGCGCCCAGCCGAACGTCAGCGCCCCGGCGATCCGCCCCAGCGGGGACAGCGACGTCCCGCCCAGCACGACCGCGTCGAACGCCGCGATCACGGCGTAGTGCGCGCCGTAGAGCAGCCCGATGATGATCCCGGCCATGGCGGCGCGCATGAGGTAGCGCCGCCCGAGGGCGCCGGACATCGTCGTCTTGGTCTCGAGGGCCTCGAGGACCGTGCTGATGAAGTGCTTGCCGGGGAACAGGCCGGGCAGGCCGGGGCGGGGGTCGCTCACGGTCGACAACCTCCCACATCAGGGGCGTGCGGGTGCGTCCGGCGCACCCGCCGCCCGCCGGTCCGCCCACGCCCGGACGGCCACCCGCAGCACGCGACGCAGCACCAGGCCGACCGCGGCCCCGCCGCCCGCGACCAGCAGCACGCGCGGGTCGGTCGGGTCGAGCTGGAACAGCCGCTGCCCGAGCGGCAGCGCGACGACGGCGGTCATCGCCCCGACCATCGCGGTCACGAGCGCGACCTTCCACGGTCGCAGCGGCCTCGCGACGTCGACGAGGATGTCGAAGGCCACCACCACGAGCGCGAGGAACGCGGCCGTCGAGGTCGGCACGGTGTGCGCGGAGCCCGTGCCGATCACCGACCGCGCGACCGCGTACGCGCCGTACGCGGCCACGGCCACGGCCACGCCGCCGGGCACCGCGGCCGCCAGCACGCGCGAGACGAACCCGTCGCGCGCGGGCTCGCGGTTGGGCGCGAGCGCGAGCACCGCGGCCGGGATGCCGATCGTGAACCACGCGATGAGCGTGACGTGGCGGGGCAGCAGCGGGAACGGCAGCGCGGTCAGCGCGACCACCAGGGCGAGCAGCACCGAGTACACGGTCTTGGAGAGGAAGAGGGTCGCGACGCGCTCGATGTTCGCGACCACGCGGCGCCCCTCGGCGACCACGAACGGCAGCGTCGCGAACGACGAGTCGAGCAGCACGAGGCGCGCGACGGCGCGCGCCGCGGGGCTGCCGCTGCCCATCGCGACGCCGACGTCGGCCTCCTTCATCGCCAGCACGTCGTTGACGCCGTCGCCGGTCATCGCGACGGTGCGACCGCGCGCGGCGAGCGCACGGACCAGCTCGCGCTTCTGGTCGGGGCGGACGCGGCCGAACACGCTGGCGTCCTCGGCCACCCGCCCGAGCTCGTCGGGGTCGGTGGGCAGCCCGCCGCCGTCCACGGCGTCCTGCGCGTGGGGGAGCCCCACCTGCTCGGCCACCGCCGCGACCGCCACGGGCGCGTCGCCCGAGATCACCTTGAGCGTGACGCCCTGCTCCTCGAAGAACCGCAGCGTCCCCGCCGCCTCGGGCCTCACCCGCTGGTCCAGCACGACGAGCGCCACCGCGGTCAGCCCGGCGGGCAGCGCCGTGCCCGCCAGCGGCGCCGTGCTGCGCGTGAGGGCCAGCACGCGCCGGCCGCCCGCGGACTCCTCGGCGGCGCGCTCGAGGACCGGGTGGCCGGGCAGCAGGCCGTCGGGCGCACCGACCACCCACGTCGCGGCCGGGGTCTGCGCGGCCGCCCAGCGTCGCGCCGACGAGAACGGCACGCGCGCGGTCGCGTCGTCGCCCCGGACCGCGTCGGTCGCCTCGAGGATCGCGCGCATGCTCGCGTTCGGCCGGCTCTCGCCGGCGCCGATCGTCGCGAGCGCCGCCCACGCCTCGTCCTGCGTGCCGTCCAGCAGCACGAGCTCGCGGACGCGCATGCCGTCCTCGGTGAGCGTCCCGGTCTTGTCGAAGCACACCACGTCGACGCGGGCCAGGGCCTCCATCGCGGGCAGGTCCTGCACGAGGCACTGGCGCCGCCCGAGCCGGATCACGCCGACCGCCATCGCGACGCTCGTCATGAGCACCAGGCCCTCGGGCACCATCGGCACGAGCGCGGCGACCATGCCGCGCAGCGCGTCGTCGAGCGGCAGCGAGGTCTGCGTGAGCTGGTTCCACACCATGAGCGCGCCGACGGGCACGAGCACCCACGTCAGGTACCGCAGGATCGTGTCGATCCCGGCGCGCAGGCCCGACGACGGCGCCGAGTAGGTCGACGCCTCGCGGGCCAGGCGCGCCGCGTAGGCGTGCTCGCCGACGCGCGTCGCGCGCAGCCGGCCGGTCCCGGCCACGACCACGCTGCCGGACAGCAGCGGCGCCCCGACCGCGGGCGCCAGCGCCTCGGACTCCCCGGTGAGCAGCGACTCGTCGACCTCCAGGCCGTGCGTGCTCAGCAGGTCGCCGTCGACCGGCACCTGGTCCCCGGCGGAGACCTCGACCACGTCGTCGACCACGATCTCGGCCGGGTCGAGCGCGAGCTCGCCGTCGGCGCGGACCACCGTGACGGTCGAGGCGTTGAGGATGGCGAGCCGGTCGAGCGTCCGCTTGGCGCGGATCTCCTGCACCATGCCGACCGCGCTGTTCACGACGATGAGCAGGCCGAACAGACCGTCCAGCCAGTGCCCGGTGAAGGCCACGACGAGGAACAGCACGAAGTAGATCGCGTTGACGCGCGTGAACACGTTCGCGACGACGATGTCGCGCGCGCTGCGGCTCGTGAAGCGCTCGACGCGGTTCACCTCGCCGCGGCTGATCCGGTCGGCTACCTCGCTGCTGGTCAGGGGCTCCACGCGGACAGGCTAGGCGCAGCGCCGCCCCGGGGCCGTACGGTCCCGGGGCGGCGCTGCGCGAGGTGCGGGTCGCGGGTCAGCCCTCGGCGGGCCCGCGCGCGGTCAGCGTGAACACGCTGGCGGGGCTGCCCGGCTCGGACTCCACCGCGAGGCCGCCCTCCTGGTCGGCCACGAGGTACCCGTTGTCGTTCGAGATGTTCACCTGCTCGGGCTGGTCGAGGGAGACGACGCGCAGCTGCTGGTTCGGGTTCGCGTCGTCGCACTCCGCGAGCCCGACGACGTCGGCACCGGGCAGCGACAGGCACAGGTCCCGCTCGTCCACGGTCGCGCTCGACCGCACGAGCGACGTGCCCTCGGCGCCCGCGGGCTCGATCACCCACGTGTACGGCACCTCGGACGTCGACGGGTTCTCGAGCGTCGTCACGGCGCCCTCGACGGTCGTGACCACCCAGGTGGACGCGTAGGTCGCGATGTCGACCAGCGTGCTGCCGTCGGTCAGGGCGGCCGGGTCGGCGCCGCCCGCGTCGTCCGACGTGGGCGTCGGGGTCGGCGCGTCGGGCGTGGGCGACGTCATGCCGTCGGGCGTCGCGGCGGGGGTTGTCGCACCGTCGCCGGAGGCGTCGTCGGTGCCGCAGGCGGCCAGCGCGAGGGCCAGACCCCCGGCGGCGAGGCTCGCCCCGACGAGGCGGGGGAGGCGGGTGCGCGGGGTCGTCGTGATCATGGGTGTCGTCCTTCCGTGGGCGGACACGATCGCGGCTCGATCGCGGGGACGGACGGGCCATCCCTGTCGTTCTCGTGCCCTTCGAACGTATCGGTGCACGTCACGGGCGCAACTCGCGAGCGGTCGCGCCGGTGGGGCGGGCGTCGCGGGTGGTGGGCCGCGTCACGCCCCGACGAGCCGCTGCTCGATCCTCGACCCGGCGGCGGTGTGCACGACCCGGGCGAGCGCCCCGTTGACGAGGGCGAGGTGCGGGGGCACGTGCCCGCAGTCGACGTCGACGAGCACCGGCACGCCGAGGTCGCCCAGCGCGCGCCGCGCGGCGTCGTGGTGCGTGAGTTCGGGCACCTCGCGGCCCTGCGTGCGGCCCAGCAGCACGGCCGTGGCGGCGTCGAACCACCCGGCGTAGCGCAGCCCGAACAGACGCCGCGTGACGTCGGCGGCGTCCGAGCCCGCCGACTCGAGGTACACCACGAGCCCTTCGGGCGCGTGCGTGGCCGCGAAACCCGCGACGTCGCCGTAGGGCGTCCCCGCGAGGTGCGCGACCGTCTCGAGGCATCCGCCGACCAGCCGCCCGGTCACGTCGACGTCGCCCTCGGCGTCGACGCGCGTCCACCCGCCAGGCGCGTCGAGCGTGTGCTCGGCGACCTCCGGGTGCTCGACGTAGTCGACGTGCGGGCCCGACCGCCACGCCCGGGCCGCGCCCTGCACGAGCGTGGCCCCCGCTGGGGCCGCGACGACCTCGGTCCACGGCAGCAGCGGCTCGGGCACGCGGTAGGGCGTGTCCATGAGGTTCTGGCCGTGCAGCGTCGCGACACCCGTGCGCAGCGTGAGCGGCAGCAGCAGCGTCGAGACGTCCGAGAGCCCGACGAACCAGGTGGGGTCCGCGGCCAGCACGTCCCAGTCGAGCCGGTGCAGCAGGTCGATCGCGACGTGCCCGCCCCACGGCGGCACGACCGCACGCACCTCGGGGTCGGTGAGCATCGCCGTGAGCTCGGCCGCGCGGGCCTCCGGCGGCCCGGCGGAGATGCGGTCGCCGCCCATGACGTCGCCGACGCGCGTCCGCCAGCCGTGCGCGTGCAACGCGTCGAGCGCGACCTCGAGCCGTGCGCGCTCGCCGGGCGTGATGCCCGCGGACGGCGCGGTGACGCCGACGACGTCACCGGTGACGAGGGGGCGCGGGAACGTGATCACCCGCGCGACCGTAGCGGTGCCGCCGCTGCGGCGGCGACGGGTGCGGCGCCGTGGTCGGTGCACGGCGTGCGATGCGCCACCATGGAGCCATGACGACGACCGAGGCCGCACCCGGCCAGGAGATGCCCGCCGACCGCGAGGTGCTGGGCTGGGAGCGGTTCGGGGACGCCGTGCGCGAGCTCGCGCAGGCCGTGGCGGACTCGGGGTTCGTGCCCGACGTCGTCGTGTCGGTCGCGCGCGGCGGCCTGCCGCCGGGCGGTGCGCTGGCCTACGCGCTGGGCACCAAGGCCGTCGGCACCATGAACGTCGAGTTCTACACGGGCGTCGACACGACGCTGCCTGAGCCGGCGGTGCTGCCGCCGCTGCTCGACACCGAGGCCGTGCAGGGCCTGCGCGCGCTCGTCGTCGACGACGTGGCGGACTCGGGGGAGACGCTCGCGCTGGTCAAGCGGCTGCTGAGCGAGGACTGCTCCGAGGTCCGCACCGCGGTGCTCTACCACAAGCCGCGCTCGGTGGTCGTGCCCGACTACGTGTGGCGCCAGACGGACCGCTGGATCACGTTCCCGTGGTCGGCCCTGCCGCCGGTGACGCCGGCCCGCTGACCTCGGGGAGCGCCCCGGTGACCCTTGCGAGCGCGTCGAGCACAGCCGCCGCGAGCCCGTCGACGTGCGGCACCACGCCGATCGCGCCCCCGTCCTCGAGCTCGCCCGGCTCGGCGTAGCCCCACGCGACGCCCAGGCACGGCAGCCCGTGCGCGGCGGCGCCGACCGCGTCGTGCGAGCGGTCGCCGACCATGACGACCGGGCCGGTCGGCGTCAGCGCCGCGAGCGCCGCGGCGATCACGTCGGCCTTGGTCGACGGCACGTCGTCCAGCGGTGCGCCGAACACGCCGTCGACGCCTCCCTCGAGGTGCTCGGTCAGGCCGTAGCGCTCGCAGATCGGGCGCGCGAACACCTCGGGCTTGCTGGTCGCGACGGCCAGCCGCACGCCCGCGGCGCGCAGGGCCGCGAGCTGCTCGGGCACGCCGTCGTACACGCTGTTCTGCCACATGCCCTGCTCACGGAAGTACCCGCGGTACGCCTCGACGGCCTCGGGCACGCGCTCGGGCGGCACGCCGAACAGCGCGAACGACGACGGCAGCGGCGGCCCGACGAACCGGCGCAACGCCTGGTCGTCGGGCACCGGCAGACCCAGCGCGGCGAACGCGACGCGCGCGCTCGCCGCGATGCCGGGGTACGAGTCGGTGAGCGTGCCGTCCAGGTCGAGCAGCGCGAGCGGTGCGTCGGCGGGCGCCGCGGCGGGTCCGGTCACGCGGGTCGGTCCGTGACCCGTGCGAGCACCGCTGCCGGCACCTGCGACGTCGACGTCAGCACCTCGACGGCACCGGCCTCGCGCAGCTCGTCGCCGTCGGCGTAGCCCCAGCCCGCGCCGAGGCACGGCAGCCCGTGCTCGGCCGCGCCGTGCACGTCGTGCTCGCGGTCGCCCAGCATGACGGCGCGGAACCCCGCGTCACCGGTCGCCTCGCGCACCCACGTCAGCGCGCGGCCGATGATCTGGCCCTTGGACTCCGACTCGTCGTCCGGCGCCCCCACGAGGTGGTCGAGCAGCGGCGTCAGCCCGGTCTCGTCGCAGATCGGCGCGGCCCACCGCTGCGGCTTCGCGGTCGCGACGACCAGCAGGGCGCCGGCCTCGCGCAGCGCGGTGAGCGCCTGCGGGATGCCGTCGAACACGCGCGTGTCCCACACTCCGACGCGACCGAAGTGGTCGGCGTACGCGGCGGCCGCGTCGTCGAGCAGCTCGGCGGGGACGCCGTGCGTCGCGAGCGACCAGCCGAGCGGCGGACCCGCGAAGGACCGCATGACGGCCTCGCTCGGCACGGGCAGCCCGACGCGCTCGTACGCCGCACGCACCGACGCCACGATCCCGGACGCCGAGTCCATGAGGGTGCCGTCGAGGTCGAGGAGGGCCACGGGCCGGGGGGAGGTCATGGGACCGATCGTGCCCCACGTGCGCGGGGGGACCGAATCGGTGACGACGTCCGGGACGGGCGTCGATACACTGGTGCGTACAGGCGTCGACCCGGCCATCACCGGTGAGCCTCCGGAAGAACGGGACCCGCCCGGTGGGCGGGGCCTCAGTAGAACCGGACGGGGCAGGCCCGTCACAGCCGTCGGAGAGTGGTCGGGGCGCGTCCTCGGCAAGCGAGGTGGTACCGCGGTGGTGCCCGGCCGGTCCGGGTGGCGTCGTCCTCGTGGCCGTGCCGCACCTGCCCAGGTGCGCGAGACCAGGAGCACCGACCGTGGCGTACCCGCTGCACCGCACGTCCGACGGCACCGCCGCCAGCGTCCCGCCCAGCCCCGACCTGCCCGCGCTCGAGGGCGACGTGCTGGCGTACTGGCAGGCCGACGGCACGTTCCGCGCGTCGATCGACCAGCGCCCGGCCGGCGAGCAGGGCGACAACGAGTACGTCTTCTACGACGGCCCGCCGTTCGCCAACGGCCTGCCGCACTACGGGCACCTGCTCACGGGGTACGCCAAGGACGTCGTGCCGCGCTACCAGACCATGCGCGGGCGCCGTGTCGAGCGCCGATTCGGCTGGGACACGCACGGCCTGCCGGCCGAGCTCGAGGCCGAGCGCGTGCTCGGCATCACCGACAAGTCCCAGATCGACGAGATGGGCATCGCCGCGTTCAACGACGCGTGCCGCACGTCGGTGCTCACGTACACGCAGGAATGGCAGGACTACGTCACCCGCCAGGCGCGCTGGGTGGACTTCGAGCACGACTACAAGACGCTCGACCCGAGCTTCATGGAGTCGGTCATCTGGGCGTTCAAGCAGCTGTACGACAAGGGCCTGGCCTACGAGGGCTACCGGGTGCTGCCGTACTGCTGGCGCGACGAGACGCCGCTGAGCAACCACGAGCTGCGCATGGACGACGACGTCTACGCCTCGCGCCAGGACCCCGCGCTCACGGTCGGGTTCCGGCTCGAGACCGGCGAGCTCGTGCTGGTCTGGACGACGACGCCGTGGACGCTGCCGTCCAACCTCGCGGTCGCCGTCGGCCCCGACGTCGAGTACGTCGTCGTCGAGCCGCAGCCCGGGTCGCCGTTCGCCGACGCGCACCCGGGGGAGCGGGTCGTGCTCGCCGCCGCGCGCCTCGGTGCGTACTCCCGCGAGCTGGGTGACGAGCCGACGGTCGTCGCGACCCTCACGGGCGCCGACCTCGTCGGCCGCCGCTACACGCCGCCGTTCGACTACTTCCCGGGCCACGAGAACGCGCACCAGGTGCTCGCGGCGGACTTCGTCACGACCGAGGACGGCACGGGCGTCGTGCACCTCGCGCCCGCGTTCGGCGAGGACGACATGGCCACGTGCGACGCCGCGGGCATCACGCCCGTCGTGCCCGTCGACTCCAAGGGCCGCTTCACCGCGCAGGTCGCCGACTACGCCGGCGTGCAGGTGTTCGAGGCGAACAAGCAGGTCATCGCCGACCTCAAGGCCGGCACGGGCCCGCTCGCGCGCGTCGACGCGGCGCACCGGGCCGCGGTGCTGCGGCACGAGACGTACGAGCACTCCTACCCGCACTGCTGGCGGTGCCGGAACCCGCTGATCTACAAGGCCGTGTCGTCGTGGTTCGTGCGCGTCACCGCGTTCAAGGACCGCATGGTCGAGCTCAACCAGGGCATCGAGTGGATCCCCGGGCACATCCAGGACGGCCAGTTCGGCAAGTGGCTCGCCAACGCGCGCGACTGGTCGATCAGCCGCAACCGCTACTGGGGCACGCCCATCCCCGTGTGGGTGAGCGACGACCCCGCGTACCCGCGGGTCGACGTGTACGGCTCGTTCGCCGAGCTCGAGGCCGACTTCGGCCGCCTGCCGCTCAACGACCGCGGCGAGCCCGACCTGCACCGCCCGTTCATCGACGACCTGACGCGCCCCAACCCGGACGACCCGACCGGGCGCTCGACCATGCGTCGCATCCCCGACGTGCTCGACGTGTGGTTCGACTCGGGGTCCATGCCGTTCGCGCAGGTGCACTACCCGTTCGAGAACCGCGACTGGTTCGAGCACCACTACCCGGGCGACTTCATCGTCGAGTACATCGGCCAGACGCGCGGCTGGTTCTACACGCTGCACGTGCTGGCCACGGCGATCTTCGACCGTGCCGCGTTCCGCAACGTCATGTGCCACGGGATCGTGCTGGGCGACGACGGCCGCAAGGCCAGCAAGTCGCTGCGCAACTTCCCCGACCCGGTGCTCATGTGGGACAAGTACGGGTCCGACGCGGTGCGCTGGTCGCTCATGTCGTCGACGATCCTGCGCGGCGGCAACCTCGTGGTCACCGAGGAGGGCATCCGCGACGGTGTGCGCCAGGTGCTGCTGCCGCTGTGGAGCACCTACTACTTCTTCACGCTGTACGCGGGTGCCGCGGACGGCGGGCGGGGGTACGCGGCGCGGCGCGTCACGGCCGATCGCGCCGCGGGCCTGCCGCCCATGGACCGCTACCTGCTCGCGCGCACGGCCGACCTGGGCGCGACGCTCACGGCCCAGCTCGACGCGTACGACATCCCGGCCGCGTGCGAGTCGGTGCGCGAGCACCTCGACGTGCTGACCAACTGGTACGTGCGCACGCAGCGCGACCGGTTCTGGTCGGAGGACGCCGACGCGTTCGACACGCTGTGGACCGCGCTCGAGGAGCTCACGCGCGTCATGGCGCCGCTCGCGCCGCTCGTCACGGAGGAGGTGTGGCGCGGCCTGACCGGTGGGCGCAGCGTGCACCTCACCGACTGGCCGACGCCCGACGAGGCGCTCGTGCACGACGACGCGCTCGTGGCCGCGATGGACGAGGTGCGGGCCGTGGTGTCCGCCGCGCTCGGGCTGCGCAAGGCGCACCAGGTGCGCGTGCGGCAGCCGCTGCGTCGCCTCACCGTGGCCGTTGCCGACCCGGCGGCGCTCGCGCCGTACACCGACCTGCTCGCGGCCGAGCTCAACGTCAAGCACGTCGACGTCGTGGCCGCCGACGCCGAGACCACCGAGCGGTTCGGGATCGTGCAGCGGCTCGCGGTCAACGCGCGCGCCGCCGGCCCGCGCCTGGGCCGGTCCGTGCAGCACGTCATCAAGGCGGCCCGTGCGGGGGCCTGGCGCGTGGAGGGCGACACGGTCGTGGTGACCACCGACGACGGCGACGTCGCGCTCGAGCCCGCCGAGTACGAGCTGACGACCGTCGTCGGCGAGGGCGGTGGGGGTGACGTCGCGGCGGCCGTGCTGCCCGGCGGCGTCGTCGTGGTGCTCGACCTCGCGCTCGACGCCGCGCTGCTGGCCGAGGGCTACGCGCGCGACGTCGTCCGGGCGGTGCAGGACGCGCGCAAGGCCGCCGGCCTGCACGTCGCCGACCGCATCGACCTCGTGCTCGGCGTGCCCGCCGGCCACGTGGCGGACGTCGAGGCGCACCGCGCGTTCGTCGCCGCCGAGACCCTCGCGGCGTCGGTGACGCTCGAGCCGACCGACGCGGCCGACGTGGCCGTGCACCTGACGAAGGCGGACGCATGAGCGGCGGGGCCGACCACCTGAAGGACGAGGCCGCCCGGGCGGCGCGCGCCGCGGCGGACGAGGTGTACCGCGCGATCCTCGCGCGCGCGCCCGAGCACGACATCGACCCGTCGCTCGACCGCGTGCGGGACGTGCTCGAGCTGCTGGGCGACCCGCAGCGCGCGTTCCGCACCGTGCACCTCACGGGCACGAACGGCAAGACGTCGACCGCGCGCATGGTCGAGCGGCTGCTGCGCGAGCACGGCCTGCGCACCGGACGCTTCACGAGCCCGCACCTGACGCGCGTCAACGAGCGCATCAGCATCGACGGCGAGCCGATCAGCGACGAGCGCTTCGTCGAGGTCTGGCAGGACGTCGCGCCGTACGTGCACATGGTCGACGCGCGCGCGGCCGAGCACGGCGGCCACCGGCTGTCGTTCTTCGAGGTGTTCACGGTCATGGCGTACGCGGCGTTCGCCGACGCACCCGTGGACGTCGCGGTCGTCGAGGTCGGCATGGGCGGCCGGTGGGACGCCACGAACCTCGTCGACGCCGAGGTCGCCGTCATCACGCCGGTCGCGATGGACCACGAGCGGTACCTCGGCGAGACGCTCGTCGAGATCGCCGCCGAGAAGTCCGGCATCGTCAAGGACGGTGCGACGCTCGTGCTCGCGCACCAGACCGACGACGTCGAGGGCGTGGTCCTCGCCGTCGCGGCCGAGCGCGGTGCGCGGGTCGTGCGCGAGGACGTCGACGTCGCGGTCGTCGAGCGGCAGGTCGCCGTCGGCGGCCAGGTCGTCGCGCTGCGGGGGCTCGGCGGCGTGTACACCGAGGTGTTCCTGCCGCTGTACGGCGAGCACCAGGCGCACAACGCGCTGCTCGCGCTCGTCGCGACCGAGGCGCTGCTCACGGGTGGTGCGGCGCTCGACGGCTCGGTCGTCGAGGCCGCGTTCGCGGACGTGACGTCCCCCGGGCGGCTCGAGGTCGTGCGGTCGAGCCCGACGGTCCTGGTCGACGGTGCGCACAACCCGGCCGGGGCCGAGGCCCTCGCCGACGCGGTCGAGGAGGCGTTCCAGTTCACGCGGCTCGTCGGCGTCGTGGGCGTCATGGCGGACAAGGACCCCGAGGGCATCCTCGCGGCGCTCGAGCCGCTGCTCGCCGAGGTCGTCGTCACGCAGGCGTCGGGCGCCCGCGCGCTGGACGCCGACGATCTCGCGGAGGTCGCGATCGACGTGTTCGGCGAGGACCGCGTGCACGTCGCCGCGCGGCTGCCCGACGCGATCGACGTCGCCGTGCAGCGCGCCGAGGGCGAGGAGGAGCGCGGCGCGGGCGTGCTCGTCACCGGCTCGATCCTGCTGGTCGCGGAGGCGCGGGTGCTGCTCGGCCGTGCCTGACGCCGCGCCGCCCGCCACCGCGTCACCCGTGCCCGGCGACGCGCGCGGGCGCGCGGCGACGCGGCGCGCGCTGCTGGACGCCGCGTACGAGCAGTTCCTCGAGACCGGCTACCTGCGCACGACGATCGGCGCCGTGACCGCGCGGGCCGGGTACACGCGCGGCGCGTTCTACTCGAGCTTCCGCTCGAAGGAGGAGCTGGTCGGCGCGCTGTACCGCAGCGCGAACGCGCACCAGGTCGCGCGCCTGCGCCACGCGGTGCTCGGCGAGGTCGAGCGCACGCGCGGCGCGGTGCCGGCGGCGGACGTCGTGCCGGTCGCGCTGGCGGGCCTCGCGGGGAGCGTGGGCGCCGAGGCGCGCTGGTTCGGCGTCGTGACCGAGCTGCGCGGCGCCGCCGTGCACGACGCGGCGGCCCGTCGCGTGCTGCTCGACGCGCAGGAGGACCTGCTCGCGGGTCTCGCGACGCTCCTCGACGACGTGCTGGCGCGGACCGGCTCACGCCTGGACCTGCCGACGCGGGACGTGGTCGCGGTCGGCGTCGGGCTGTACGAGCGCGCGTTCACGGTCGACGAGCCCGACGCCGCGGCGACGGCGACGGCCGTGCGGGCAGCGACCGAGACGTTCGCGGGCGTGCTGGGGGCCGTCGCCCGCTGACGCCGGCCGCCACCGGGTGGCCCGCTGACGACGGGGCCACCCGCCGACCCGGCGTCACCCGCCGACGCGGGCGTCCCGCTCGGCGCGCGCGTGCGCGAGGGCCGCGACGTCGGCGACGGTCGTGCGCGGGGCCGACCAGCCCAGCGCGCGCACCACCGAGTCGTCCACGAGCTGCTCGTGCTCGACCTGGTACATCATCTCGGCCTGCTCGCGCGCCGCACCGTTGACGAGGGCCGCGGCACGCACGACCGGGGAGCGCAGCGCACGCAGGCGCACGGTGCGGCCGTCGGTGCGCACGCGGCCGAGCGCGTCGGCGAGCGCGCGGCCCGTCGTCGGCTCGACGGCCGGCAGGTGCAGCACGGTGTCGGTCCGCATGCTGGGGTCGTGCGCGACCTGCACGAGCGCGGCCGCGACCTCGGTCGTGAGCGCGAACGAGTGGGGCGCGTCGGGGTCCCCGAGCCACGGCAGCGCCGGACGACCGGCGCCGGCCGCCGCGACGACCGCCGGCCACGGCACGATCCCGAGCGACGCGCCGGGGCCGAGGAAGTCCGCGGCGCGGCAGACGACCACGTCGTGGCCGGCGTCGGCGTGCGCCGCGAGCACGTGCCATCCCGCGAGCCGCGCCTCGCCCTTGCGGCTGCACGGGCGCAGCGGCGTCGTCTCGCGCAGCGGCTCGCGCGCGTCGCCGTAGACGTACACGTTGTCGAGGAACGTCAGCGGCAGCCCGGTGCCGCGGCACGCGGCGGTCACGGCCGCGACGAGCGTCGGCCACTGCGCGGTCCAGACCGCCGACCGGTACGGCAGTCCGAGGGTCGCGACGACCGCGCCGCACCCCGTGAGCGCGTCGGCCAGCGCGACGCCGTCGTAGGACGGGACGACCCGCACCGTGACGCCGTCGGGCACGTCGCGCGGCGCCGTGCGCCCGACGGCGACGGCCTCGTGCCCGGCCGCGACGAGCGCGTCGAGCACGAGTCGCCCGACCTGCCCCGACGCGCCCAGGACGGCCGTCGGCGCGGCGCTCACGCCGGCACCGCCGCGAGCGCGAGCGCCGCCTGGTCGGGAGCGGGCCGGGGCGCGGGCACGCGCGCGCCGACGGCCACCGCGACGCGCACGCACACCGCGCGCAGCCTGCCGGCGTGGTGCACGAGGTGCAGCCCGGCGCCCTCGCCCGGGACCACGGGGACGCCGTGCGCGCCCGGCACCAGCAGCGGCGCGCGGTCGTCGGGGCGCAGCAGGTCGGCGCCGCCCGCCTTGACGGCGCACTCGAGCGCGGTCCACGCGCGCACCGCGTCCCACGGCGTCCGCACCGCGGCCCGCTCGGCGGCGGTGAACGCGCGCGAACCGGCGGTCGTGACCTGCGCCCACCGGTCCATCGCGCACGCGTCGACCACGACCGCGGCGGGCGCGACGGCGACGTAGGTCCGGCCGGCCTCGTGCGACGCGGACACCCCGACGCACGCGCCGCCGACGGCGTGCACGTAGCGCGCGGGCGAGAGGACGGCTGCCACGACCTCGTCGAGCGCCGGTCCGGGCTCGGCGCCTGCGGCCAGCGCGGCCGCGGCGACGGCCGCGCGCACGTCGGGGTGGGTCCGCCAGTCCGCCGTCGCCGTGAGGGACAGCAGCTGCACGTCGGCGCCGGGCGCGTGCACCACCGCGGCGCTCACGCCGGCACCCGCTCGGACGTGCGGACCCCGGCGGCGGCCAGGCTCCGGGCGGTGGCGTCGAGCGCGTGGTCGAGCTGCTCGACGGTGTGCTCGCTCGTGAGGAAGAAGCGCAGGCGCGCCTGCGCGTCGGGCACCGCGGGGAACACGATCGGGTTGGCGCTCACGCCCTCCTCGGCGAGCCGGCGCGCGACCTCGACGGCGGCGGCCGAGTCGCCGACGACGACCGGGACGACCGGCACGCCGACCGCGGGGCCCACGTCGAGCCCGCGGGCGCGGGCGCCCGCGAGGAAGTGCTGCGCGTTGGCACGCAGCCGCGCGAGCCGCTCGGGCTCGTCGCGCATCACCTGGATCGCCGCGAGCGACGCGGCCGTGTTCGCGGGCGTGAGGCCCGCGCTGAACACGAGCGCCGACAGCGTGTACCGCAGGTGCTGCACGAGGTCGCGGTGCCCTGCGAGGTACCCGCCGCACGACGACAGGCTCTTGGACAGCGTGCCCATGAGGATGTCGACGTCCGCCGGGTCGACGCCCAGCTCCTCGCACACCCCGCCGCCGTGCGCACCGAGCACGCCGACGCTGTGCGCCTCGTCGACCATGAGGTGCGCGCCGTGGCGCCGCGCGGACGCGACGAGCGCCGGCAGGTCGGGCAGGTCGCCGTCCATGCTGAAGACGCCCTCGGTGACCACGAGCACGCGGCGGAACCGGTGCCGCCGTGCGCGCAGCGCCTCCTCGACGAGGTCGGCGCGCCCGTGCGGCACGGCGTGCCGCGCGGCGCCCGACGCCGCGATGCCCTGCTGCACCGAGTCGTGCACGAGCGCGTCGTGCACGACCAGGTCGTCGGGGCCGTACAGGTGCGGCACGACACCGGCGTTGGTCGCGTGGCCGCCGACCAGCACGACCGCGTCCTGCGTGCCGAGCAGCCCGGCGATCGCGTGCTCCAGGTCGTCGTGCAGCGGGCGGTGGCCGGACAGGATGCGGGCCGCGGAGACGGACGTGCCGTACCGCTCGACGGCCTCCTGCGCCGCCGCGACGACGCGCGGGTGCCCGGTGAGCCCGAGGTAGTTGTACGAGCTGAACGACACCAGCTCGCGGCCGCCGACGCTCGTCGTCGCGGAGATCCGGCCGTCGTGCGGCAGGTAGTACGGCAGGCCGCCGCCGGCCGCCGCGTCGGTGAGCCGGGCCGTGGTCGCGCGCACCTCGGGCAGCTCGTCGGGGCGGCCGCGGTCCGGCACGGGAGGTGCGGCCGCGGCGGTCT
>NZ_LNTD01000025.1 GCF_001462455.1 Cellulomonas sp. B6 | reverse complement strand
CACCCCGCGAGAGGTCGATCCGGTCCCGCCGGGACGAGACTGGATCGACCTCTCGCGCACGTCACGAGCACCGGGTCACGCACGTCACGAGCGGCCGGTCGCGCACGTCACGAGCACCCGGTCGCGCACGTCACGAGCACCCGGTCGCAGCGGAGCCCGCGGCCGCGGGCGGCCGGCACCGGCCCGACGCGGGCGATCAGCGCGCGATCGAGGCGAGCCCCCCGGTCCCGTCCACGGAGCGGCGCTCGGAGGCCGCGCCGGCGGGCACCGAACCCGCGCCGGCCGTGAAGCCCGCGGCACGGCCCGCGTCGTCCGGACCCCACAGCCGCGTCGGCGCCGCGGCCCGGACCACCGGCACGACCTCCTCGACGAACCGGCGCAGCACGTCCTCCTGGTGCGCCGGGTCGAGCAGGTGGTTGACGGACACCGACTGCAGGTCGTGCCTGAACGACGCGTGGTAGTCGAGGATCTTCGCCGCGACCCGCTCAGGCGTGCCGACGAGCGCCGGGCCGCGCTCGACGGCGTCCTCGACCGTCGCGAACGCCGGCGCCCTGCCGACCGCGTCGGGGCCGTACCCCCGGCGCGCGGCCGCCGCGACCTGCCCCTCGTAGATCGGGCGGTACTGCGCGACCGCCTCGGCGTCGGTGTCCGCGAGGTACAGCCCGCCCGACCCGGCGCCCACGAACGCGCACGCCGGGTCGTGCCCGTGCGCGGCGTACCGCTCGCGGTAGTGGTCGATGAGCACGCGGTACGCCTCGCGCGGCTGCAGCGCGTTGGCGCTGACGATCGGCTCGCCGTGCCGTGCGGCGAGCTCGACCGCGAACCGGGACGTCGCCGAGCCGTGCCAGATCCGGAACGGTCCCGCGAACGGCCGCGGCAGCGTCGTCGCGCGCTCCAACGGGGCGCGGTGCCGCCCCGACCACGTGACGTCCTCCCGCGCGAGCAGCAGGCGTAGCAGGCCGTGGTTCTCCTCGAGGTACTCGTACTGCTTGTCGAGGTCGAGCCCCAGCAGGGGGTACTGCAGCACCTCGTTGCCCTTGCCGATGACGATCTCGAGCCGCCCGCGGCTCAGCTGGTCGACCGTCGCGAGGTCCTCCGCGGCGCGCACCGGGTCGAGCAGCGAGAGCACCGTGACCCCCGTCGACAGCACGATCCGCGACGTGCGCGCGGCGATCGCCCCGAGGATCACGGTGGGCGACGACGACAGCACGGCGCCGGCGTGCCGCTCGCCGACCGCGAACGAGTCGAAGCCCAGCTCCTCGGCCAGCACGGCGTGCGCGACGACGCGCGCGAGCCGGTCGGCGGGCGGCACCGCGGCCCCCGTCACGGGGTGCGGCGGGTTGAACACGATGTCGAGGAGCTGGAAGCGCACGAGGGGTCCTTCGCGGTCGGCGGGCGGTGCG
>NZ_LNTD01000024.1 GCF_001462455.1 Cellulomonas sp. B6 | reverse complement strand
TCCACGAGATCGACGTCGAGTCCGCGGCCGCCCGCCCGACGGGCGTCGAGGAGCTCGACCGCGTGCTCGGCGGCGGGCTCGTGCCGGGCGCGGTCGTGCTGCTCGCGGGCGAGCCGGGCGTGGGCAAGTCGACCCTGCTGCTGGACGTCGCCGCGCGCGCCGCGCGCACCGGCCGGCGCGTCCTGTACGTGACGGGCGAGGAGTCCGCCGCCCAGGTCCGGCTGCGCGCCGGGCGCATCCACGCCCTCGACCCGTCGCTGCTGCTCGCGGCCGAGACCGACCTCGGCACGGTGCTCGGCCACGTCGAGACGGTCGACCCCGACCTCCTCGTGCTCGACTCCGTCCAGACCGTGTCGAGCGCGCAGGTCGACGGCGCCCCCGGCGGCGTCTCGCAGGTCCGCGAGGTCACCGCCGCGCTCATCACCGCCGCCAAGTCGCGCGGCATGCCCGTCGTGCTCGTCGGGCACGTCACCAAGGACGGGTCCGTCGCCGGGCCGCGCACGCTCGAGCACCTCGTCGACGTCGTGTGCCAGTTCGAGGGCGAGCGGCACTCGCGCCTGCGCCTGCTGCGCGCGACCAAGAACCGCTACGGCCCGACCGACGAGGTCGGCTGCTTCGACCTGTCGGAGCACGGCATCGTCGGCCTCGCCGACCCGTCCGGGCTCTTCACGTCCCGCCTGGTCAGCGACGTGCCCGGCACGTGCCTGACGGTCACGCTCGAGGGCCGCCGGCCCCTGGCGGCCGAGGTGCAGGCCCTCGTCGCGCCGAGCGTCGTGCCGAACCCGCGGCGCACGACGAGCGGCGTCGACGGCAGCCGGCTCGCGATGGTCCTCGCGGTCCTGCAGCGACGCCTCGACGCGCGGCTCGCCGACCAGGACGTCTACGTCTCGACCGTCGGCGGCGCCCGCGTCGTCGAGCCCGCGGCCGACCTCGCGCTGGCCCTCGCGGCCGTCAGCGGGCGCGAGAACGTCCCCGTGCACGCGGGGCTCGTCGCGGTGGGCGAGGTCGGCCTGGCCGGCGAGATCCGCCCCGTGCCGGGCGTCGGCCGCCGCCTCGCCGAGGCCGCCCGGCTCGGCTGCTCGCGCGCCGTCGTGCCGGCCGGCACGCTCGCGGAGGTCGCCGTGCCGGACGGGCTGCGCGTCGTCGAGGCGCCCGACCTCGCGGCCGCGGTGCTCGCGGGCCTGGCGCCCGGCGACGACACCAGGTGAGACGCCAGGTGGGACGCCACGCGAGAAGGGAGCGGCCGATCCGTCGCGCCACCGATACGATTCACGCGTGCCGCACCCGCACCACCAGGACGACCTGCTGAGGTCCACGCTCGCCGCGGTCGCGCCCGGCTCCGAGCTGCGCGACGGTCTCGAGCGGATCCTGCGCGGCCGCACGGGGGCGCTGATCGTGCTCGGCATGGACGAGACGGTCGACTCGATCTGCTCCGGCGGGTTCGTGCTCGACGTCGAGTTCTCCGCGACGCGCCTGCGGGAGCTGGCCAAGATGGACGGCGCCGTGGTCATCGACCCCGTGCGCGACCGGATCGTCCGCGCCGCCGTGCAGCTGCTGCCCGACTCCTCGATCCCCACCACGGAGTCCGGCACGCGGCACCGCACCGCCGAGCGCGTCGCCCGCCAGACCGGGCTACCGGTGATCTCGGTGTCCGCGTCGATGCGGATCATCCAGCTCTACGTGGGCGACCAGCGCCACGTGCTCGAGGACTCCCCCACGATCCTGTCGCGCGCCAACCAGGCGCTCGCGACGCTCGAGCGCTACAAGGCCCGCCTCGACGAGGTCAGCGGCACGCTGTCGGCGCTCGAGATCGAGGACCTCGTCACGGTCCGCGACGTCTCGGCGGTCGTGCAGCGGCTCGAGATGGTGCGCCGCATCTCCGACGAGATCGCCGGGTACGTCGTCGAGCTCGGCAGCGACGGCCGGCTGCTGACGCTGCAGCTCGACGAGCTGGTCGGCGGCGTCGGCACCGAGCGCGAGCTCGTGATCCGGGACTACGTCGACACCACGCGGCGCGCGGTCGAGACCGTGCCCGACGCGCTCGCCGAGCTCGACTCGACCCAGCTGCTCGACATCGCGCACATCGCCCGGGTGCTCGGCCTGCCCGGAGGCGGCGAGGAGCTCGACGCCGCGGCCGGCCCACGGGGCTACCGCCTGCTGTCGAAGGTGCCGCGCCTGCCCCGACCCGTCGTCGACCGGCTCGTCGACCACTTCGGCGGCCTGCAGAAGCTGCTCGCCGCCACCATCGAGGACCTCATGGCCGTCGACGGCGTCGGCGAGCAGCGGGCACGCTCGGTGCGCGAAGGCCTGTCGCGGCTCGCGGAGTCGAGCATCCTAGAGCGCTACGTCTGACCCGGGCCACGTCGAACCCGGGCTACGTCTGACCCGGGCCACGTCTGCCCGGCTCCGTCCGAACCGCGCTCCGGCCGACCCGCGCCCGCCGACCCGCGCCCGGTCGAACCCGCGGTGTCCGACCCGCGACGACACCCGCCGTCAGCCGAGGCCGAACACCGCGGCCGGTGACGTCACCCCCGCGAGCCCGACCGTGACCGAGTAGGTCCCCGCGCCCGGCGCCGGCAGACCGCCCGGGCAGCCCGCCGCCGAGCGCACGCGCGTCCACGTGAGCTGCGAGACGTCCGACTCGCCGCCCGGCAGCAGCAGCGTCCGCGTCGCCGCGCCCTCGCCGGCGCAGTCGAGGCTCGACCACACGCGGTCGTCGCCCGAGGTGATGACGACCTCCTGGTGCGCGTCGCCCGCGTCGACCAGGCACGGCGCCGTGCCGGCGTTCGTCACGGTGACCTCGAACGTCGGGTCGACGCCCGCACCGAACTCCTCGCCCCCGGGTGCGATCGTGAGCGCGACCGCCGCCGGGTCGCACGTCGTGACGCCGCCCGGGGCCGTGGGCTCCGGCTCGGGCGTCGGGGTCGCGGCGGGCGGCGTGGGCTCGGCCTGCGGCTCGGCACCCGCACCGTCGCCACGGTTCAGCAGCCAGACCACGAGCAGCACGACGACGAGCAGCGGAAGCCCGAGCACCACGAGGCGCCGGATCCAGAACACGTGCGGCGGCGGGCGGCGGGGCCCGCGCGGCGGGTGCGCCGCGCGGGGTGCGCCCGTCCCGGCCGGCCGCCGGTGCTCGCGGTCGTCCATCGTGTCCTCCCGGGTGGCCGTCCCGCGGGGCCCGCGGCTGCGCGGACCACGGTACGAGGCCGCCGCGGTGCGCGCCGCCCGCCACGCGCGCCGCGCACGAAGCCGCCGCCGCGCTCACGGACGGGCGTCCACATCGTGGACCCCGGTGGGGCGGCACGGCCGGCGGCGAGTTGGTCGGCGGCGCACCACCCGGCACCATGAGGCGTGCCCGTCGCCGACCCCGCCGTCCCCGCCGCCGAGGTCCGGACCGACGTGCGCCGTGACGTCGTCGCGTGGTTCGACGAGCACGCGCGCGACCTGCCGTGGCGCGCGACGGACCGGACGCCGTGGGGTGTGCTCGTCAGCGAGGTCATGCTGCAGCAGACCCCGGTGGTACGCGTCGAGCCCGCGTGGCGCGCCTGGACGACGCGCTGGCCGACCCCGGCGGACCTCGCCGCCGCGGCGACGTCGGACGTGCTGCGCGCGTGGGACCGGCTGGGCTACCCCCGGCGCGCGTTGCGGCTGCAGGAGTGCGCCCGCGCCGTGGTCGAACGCCACGGCGGCGCGCTCCCCGACGACGAGGCGGCGCTGCTCGCGCTGCCGGGCGTCGGCGCGTACACGGCGGCGGCGGTGCGGGCGTTCGCGTTCGGGCGACGGTCGGTCGTGCTCGACACCAACGTGCGCCGCGTGCTGGCGCGGGTCGCCGCCGGCCAGGCGCTGCCGGCGCCGTCGCAGACCGTGGCCGAGACCCGCGCGGCGGCCGCGTGGGTGCCCGAGGACGACGCCGCGGCGGCGCGGTGGGCGGCGGCCTCGATGGAGCTCGGCGCGCTGGTCTGCACGGCACGGGCTCCGCGGTGCGACGCGTGCCCCGTCGCCGACCGCTGCCGCTGGCTCGCCGCCGGGCGTCCCGCGGACGCGCACGCGCACCGGCGTCGGACGCAGGCGTGGACGGGCACCGACCGGCAGGCCCGCGGCCGCGTGATGGCGCTGCTGCGCGAGGCGATCGCCCCCGTGCCGCACGACGCGGTCGCGGCGGTGTGGCCGGACGCCGCGCAGCTCGCGCGGTGCCTCGACGGTCTGGTCGCGGACGGCCTGGTCGCGCGGGACGTCGCCCCGGGCGACGACCCGGACCCGGCGGCGACGACCTACCGCCTCCCCGGCTGAGCGTCAGAGCTCGAGAAGCATCCGGGTGTTGCCGAGCGTGTTGGGCTTGACCCGGGCGAGGTCGAGGAACTCCGCGACGCCGTCGTCGTGCGACCGCAGCAGCTCGGCGTAGACGTCGGGCGACACGGGGGTCCCGTCGATCTCGACGAACCCGTGGCGGCGGAAGAACTCGACCTCGAACGTCAGGCAGAACACGCGCCGCAGCCCGAGCCGGCGCGCACGCTCGACGAGCCCGTCAACGAGCGCGTGGCCGACGGCCCGCCCGCGGTACTCGGGTGCGACCGCGAGCGTGCGGATCTCGGCGAGGTCCTCCCACATGACGTGCAGCGCACCGCAGCCGACCACGTCGCCGCCGTCGGCGGGGCGCGCGACGAGGAACTCCTGCACGGCCTCGTAGTAGCCGACCCACTCCTTGGCCAGCAGGATGCGCTCGTGCGCGTAGGGCTCGACGAGCCGGTGGATCGCGCGGACGTCGGCGGGCAGGGCCGGCACGACGTCGACCTCGGCTGTGCTCACGCCCCCCAACCTACGCACGGACGTGCATGAGCCGGGCCGCCCCGCACGGTCCCGACCCCGTCCGTCCCACGGGTCGAACGCGGCGTTCGGCCGGTCTGCAGGCCCCGGCACCGGACGAACCCCGCGTTCACCGGTGCGGTGAGACCAGCGGGCGGGACCGGGGGGGGGGGGGCGGGGGGGG
>NZ_LNTD01000023.1 GCF_001462455.1 Cellulomonas sp. B6 | reverse complement strand
GGGGGCTGCCGGGCGGCGGGACCGACCCGTCGCAGCTGCTGCGCGGCATCGGCTCGGCGGTCTTCGGCCTGCAGGTCGGCCAGGCGGCGGGGACGCTGGCCCGCGAGGCGTTCGGCACGACCGACATCGGTCTGCCGCTGCTCGAGAGCCCGGCGCCCGCGCTGGTCGCGGCCAACGTCGACGCGTTCGCCGACGGGCTCGACGCACCGGTCGAGGAGGTCCGCCTGTACCTCGCGCTGCGCGAGGCCGCGGCGAGCCGCCTCTTCGCGCACGTGCCGTGGCTGCGCGCACACCTGCTGGACGCTGTGGCGGAGTACGCGCGCGGCATCACGATCGACGTCGAGCAGCTCGAGGACGCCGTGCGGTCGATCGACCCGACCGACCCCAGCGCGCTGCAGGCCGCGCTGTCCGGAGGCGTGTTCGCCCCGCAGACCACGCCCGCCCAGCAGGCGGCGCTGGCGCGCCTGGAGCACGCGCTCGCACTGGTCGAGGGCTGGGTCGACGAGGTCGCGACGGCGGCCGCGACGCCCCACCTCCCGCACACCGTTCCGCTGCGCGAGATGGTCCGCCGTCGCCGCGCCGCAGGCGGACCGGCCGAGCAGGCGTTCGCGAGCCTCGTCGGGCTCGAGCTGCGGCCGCGCCGGCTGCGCGACGCCGCGACGGTCTGGGCGCACCTCACCGCGACGCGCGGCGTCGAGGGCCGGGATGCCGCCTGGGAGCACCCCGACCTCGTCCCCTCGCCCGAGGACCTCGACGACCCCGCCGGCTACGACACGCGCCGGCAGGCAGCGGTCGACGAGTCGGCGGACCTCGACCGGGCGCTCGCGCAGATCCTCGGTGACGCCGAGGGCACGTCCGACGGCACGTCCGACGACTCGTCCGGAGGCAGCACGCCGGAGCGTCCTGCCGACTGACCCCGCACGTCCGACACCTGCCGACGCCGGTCGTCAGGCGTCGGACGCGTCGTCCGCGCGCTCGCCGAGCGGCCCGTCGTCGGGCGGCGGCTCCTCGTCCTCCTCGCGTGCGGCGTCGTCGCCGTCGCGCGCGAACGCGCAGCCCTCGAGGAACCCGCGCGCCCGCTGCGTGTGCGGGTACGCCTCGAGCTCGGCCCAGAACGCCTCGCCGTGCCCCGGCTGCAGCAGGTGGGTCAGCTCGTGCAGCAGCACGTAGTCCAGGACCCAGCGCGGCATGCCGCGGACCCGGTCCGAGATGCGGATCGTGCCCTCGGACGGGGTGCAGGAGCCCCAGCGCCGACCCTGGTTGGTGGACCACCGCACGCTCGTCGGCACGGCGCGGCCGCCCAGGTAGCGGCGGGAGAGCTCGGTGGCGCGGGCCGCGAGCTGCGCGTCGGACGGGCGCCGACGACGCTCCTGCGCCGCGAGCCGCTCGACCATGCGCGTGACCCACTCGCGCTCCTGCGCGCGCGTGAACCGGGCCGGGATCGCGACGATCGTGCGGCCGTCCTCGCGCCACGCGCTCACCGTCCGCGCGCGCCGTCGTGACCGCCGCACCTCGACCACGGGCGCGGGGACGTCCGCGGGACCGGCCGGGGGCAGGCCGTCGCGGCGCGCCCGTGCGCGCGGCGTCGCCTCGCGCGATGTCGGCACCCTCGCACGCTAGCGTGCCGGACCCCGCGCGCGGGGCAGACTCCCCGCTTCACCCGCGGGTCGGTGCGCGCCGCACCCCGCGGCGGGCCCTGCGACGGCGGGTCGCGCACTACTGTGTGACCGCACGGCGGCCGATCACGGTCCCTGCCCCGGGCGCGATGCCACCGCCCGGTGACGAGCACGAGGAGGGACCACATGGCCGACACCTGGGCGGGCGAGTTCTACTGCGTCAAGTGCAAGGAGAAGCGCGAGACCGAGGGCGAGGTCGTCGTCTCCGAGTCGGGGCGTCGCATGGCCAAGGCCACGTGCCCCGTCTGCGGCACCAAGCTGAACCGGATCCTCGGCAAGGCCTGACGCCCCGCGCACCGGCCGCGACGACCGCGGCACGAGGGCACCGTCGCCACGGCGACGGTGCCCTCGTCGCGTCCCGGCCCGGCCACCCGGGACTCGGTGCCGGTCACGGTCCCTGTGGACGACGCCCGACGCGTCCGGCGTCCCGGTGCCAGGGTGTCGCGCATGAGCCGACCGCCGCTGCAGCTGCGCCCGGGCCTGCGCGTGCTGCCCCGCGCCGACGACGAGGTCCAGATCGGCACCGACCCCCGCTGGGCCGTGCGGCTCGTCGACCTGCCGCCGGCCGAGGTGGCGCTGTGGTCGGCGGTGGACGGCACCACCGACCTGGTCGGCCTGGCCGACCGGGCCGCGTCGCAGGGCGCGGACGCCGCGTCGGTCGCCACGACCGTCGACGCGCTGCGTGACGCCGGCCTCACCCGGCCCGCCCCCGCACCGGGCGTCCGCACGGGTGGGCCCGCGGAGGCCGAGACGGTCGCCTGGTCGCTGCTGTCCGCGGACGGCGCGGGCGACGCCGTCGTCGCGGGGCGCGCCGGTGCCGCCGTCGGGGTCGTCGGTCTGGGACCGACCGGCCTGGCGGTCGCGCGTCACCTCGCGGTCGCCGGCGTCGGGACGCTCCTGCTCGACGACGACCGGGCGGTCCGGTCCGCCGACGTCGCCGGGGCCCACCGGTGGTCCGACGTGGGCGCGCCGCGCGCCGTCGCGGCGGCGCGCGTGCTGCGCGACGCGGCCCCGGGGGCGCGCATCGACGGCGACGTCGAGCCGGACGTCGTCGTGGTCGTCGAGCACGAGGCGGCGGACCCGGCGCGCTCGATGCTGCTCATGACGCGGGACGTCGCGCACGTCTGGGTCGTGCTGCGCGCCGCGGACGCCGTGGTCGGCCCGGTGGTCCGCCCCGGCGTCGACCCCTGCCTGCGGTGCCTCGACCTGCACCGCACCGACCTCGATCCCGCGTGGCCGACCGTCCTGCGGTCGCTGACCGCCGCCCGTCCCGGCGTCGACGGCGAGGTCGGTGTGCTCGCCGGGGCGGCCGCCGCGCTCGCCGCGGCGCAGGTCCTCATGCTGCTCGCGGGGCAGGTCCCCACGCTGTGCGGGGCGACCGTCGAGCTCACGCTGCCGGACCTGGTCGCGCGGGAGCGCCGGTGGTCGACGCACGCCGCGTGCGGCTGCACGTCACCCCCGGGGACGACGGACGCCGGGCCGCGCGAGGCGTGACCTCGCGCGACCCGGCGTCATGGGCGGGTGGTGGTGGGTGCCGTGGGCGGGCACGTCGGTGACCGGTCGGCCTCAGGCGGCGGTGGCGTCCTTGCGGGGCCGGCCGCGGCCACGCTTGGTCGGGACGACCACACCACCGACGAAGACCTGACCGCCCCAGACGCCCCACGGCTCGGCCCGCTCGACGGCGCCGGCCAGGCAGCCCTCGATGAGCGGGCACTCGCGGCACAGCGCCTTGGCACGCTCCACGTCGGTCTGACGCTCGGCGAACCAGAGCTCGGGGTCGCCCGAGCGGCACGGGATGAGCTCGGCGACCATCTGGTCGAACTGCGCATCGGTCGTCGCGGTGCTGCCGGTGGGCCAGGGGCCGGATCCGCCCTGGTTCACGGTGTCGAGCAGCGTCGTGAGCCGCACGATGTCCTCCTGGTGTCCTTGCGGGGGTGAGCTGGGGAACCGGATACGGGGCCGCTCACCCCCGGCGACTGCCGGAGGACAAGAGAAAGGCCGCGGATCCGAAGGGGTTCGGACTCCGCGGCCTGCATGCCGTGCGTGGCTGCTGCTACGGGGTCCTGTGTCGAAGATCGGTGCGGGGCGTCGCGGAACGCGGACGGAAGCCCTGCCCGACGATGGGCAGAGCGGTCCCCTGGTAGCCGAAAGTGGGCGCAAGGGTCCGTGCGAACGCGTGCTGCGTCGCCGACATCACGATCGTCGTGGTCTCCATCAGTGCACCCACCTCCTCTCTGGGGAGGGGTCCCGCTTCTTCAGCAGCACCCCGCGAACAAGGACGTGACCACACTAGGGCGGCCCGTCGAGACGTCACAAGCGAATTACCGCAACTTCGTCCGAGCAGTTTTCGCGGCGTCCGGATCGTCCTCGTCCGCCACGACGCGCAGCAGCTCCTCGCCGTACTCGCGCAGCCGCGTGGCGCCCAGGCCCTGCACGTGCCTCAGGTCCGCCGGGGTTGCCGGCATCGCCGCCGCGACGGCCTCGAGCGCGACGTCCGGCAGCACGCGGAACGCCGCGACGCCGCGCTCGTCCGCGACGCGTGCACGCCAGCCGCGCAGCCGCTCGAGCACCTCCGGGTCGGCGACCGCGGTCGTGCGCCGCGCGCCGAGACGCACGCGGTCACCGGGCCACAGCCCGGCGAGGAACCGCGACCGGCTGCGCGTCGCTCGCGAGCCCGGCGTGCGCGACGCCGCGTACGACACCTCGAGGTGCGTGCGCGCGCGTGTCACGCCGACGTACAGCAGCCGACGTTCCTCCGAGACGGCGGCTTCGGTCTGCGCGAGCGAGATCGGCAGCAGCCCGTCCGACAGCCCCACGAGGAAGACCGCGTCCCACTCCAGGCCCTTGGCGGCGTGCAGCGACGCGAGCGTCACGCCGTCGACCGTCGGCGCGAGCTGGGAGGCGGCGCGGTCGTCGAGCTCGGCGACCAGGTCGGTGAGCCGGACGTCGCCGCGCGCCGCGACGAGGTCGTCCGCGAGCCCCACGAGCGCCTGCATCGCGTCCCACCGCTCCCGCGCGGCGCCGCGCGCCGCGGGCGCCTGCGCGGCCCAGCCGACCGACGTGAGGATGTCGCGCACGGTCTGGCCGAGCGGCACCTCCGGGTCCGCCGAGCGGGCGCCGCCGCGCAGCAGCACGAGAGCGTCGCGCACGTCGCGGCGAGAGAAGAACCGCTCGCCGCCGCGCACCTGGTACCCGACGCCCGCCGCCGCGAGCGCCTGCTCGACCACCTCGGACTGCACGTTGGTGCGGTAGAGCACCGCGATCTCGCTGGCCTGCACGCCCGACGCGATCAGGCGGGCGGCACGCGCCGCGACGCCAGCGGCCTCCGCCTCGTCGTCGTCGTACGCCGTGAAGCGCACGGGCGGGCCGTCGGGCTGCTGCGCGACGAGGTGCAGCGGCACGGGGTCCGACGGGCGGCGCGTCGCGGTGAGGACGCGGTTGGCGAGGTCCACGACCTGCGGCGTCGAGCGGTAGTCCCGGACCAGGCGCACGACCTGCGCGCCGGGGTGGTGCCGACCGAACGTCAGCAGGTGGTGCGGCGTCGCACCCGCGAACGAGTAGATGGTCTGGCTGGGGTCGCCGACCACGCAGAGGTCGTGCCGGCCGCCGAGCCACTGGTCGAGCAGGTACTGCTGCAGCGGGCTGACGTCCTGGTACTCGTCGACCACGAAGTGCCGGTACTGCGCGCGCACCTCCTCGGCGACCTCGCCGCGCTGCGCGAGCATGGCCGCGAGCAGCAGCAGCACGTCCTCGAAGTCGATGACGCCGCGCTCGGTCTTCACGTCCTCGTACGCCGTCATCAGCCGTGCGATCACCTGCGCGTCGTGGCCCGCGGGCGTGGGACGCCGGGCGGCCGCGGCGGCCCGCTCGTAGTCCTCGGCCGTGACGAGCGAGACCTTGGCCCACTCGATCTCGGACGACAGGTCGCGCACCGCGACACGGTCGACGCCGACCCCCACCCGGCGCCCCGCCTCGGCGATCAGCGTGGCCTTCTGCTCGACGAGGCGCGGCGGTGCACCGCCCACGACCTTGGGCCAGAAGTGCCCGAGCTGACGCAGCGCCGCGGCGTGGAACGTGCGCGCCTGCACGCCGCTCGCCCCCAGGTCGCGCAGGCGCACGCGCATCTCCCCCGCCGCGCGCGCCGTGAACGTCACGGCCAGCACCGACGCCGGACGGTAGACCCCCGTGCGCACGCCGTAGGCGATGCGGTGCGTGATCGCACGGGTCTTACCGGTGCCCGCGCCCGCGAGCACGCAGACGGGCCCCGTCAGGGCGGTGGCGACGGCACGCTGCTCGGGGTCGAGCGCGTCGAGGAGGGAATCGGCGGACATCGTGGACCAGTCTCCCAGCCACCACCGACACCTCCGTCACCGCGCGTGCGAGGATCGGAGGACGACGGCGCAGCACCGCCGTCGGCACCGTAGGCACCTGCGAGGAACCATGACGACCAGCACCCCGGCACCCGGCACCGTGACGATGTACTCCACCACCTGGTGCGGGTACTGCCACCGCCTGCGCACGCAGCTCGACTCCGCGGGCATCGCCTACGACGTCGTCGACATCGAGCAGACGCCCGACGCCGCGCAGTTCGTCGAGTCCGTCAACGGCGGCAACCAGACCGTCCCGACGATCGTGTTCCCCGACGGGTCGGCCGCGACCAACCCGTCGTTGGCGCAGGTCCGCGAGCGCCTGGGCCTCTGAGGAGCCCTCCACCGGTCCCGAGGGACGCGCCGTCACCCGGGCAGCGGCTCCCCGAACCACTGCTCGATCAGCGCGCGCGCGATCGAGGTGTCCCCCGGCAGCACGACCTCGCCGACCGCCACGGCGGCGGCGAGGTCGGCGCGGGAGAACCACCGCGCGTCCGCCATCTCCACGCCGTCGGGCCGGACGTCGGTCGTCGTCGCACGCCCGCGGAAGCCGAGCATCAGCGAGGCCGGGAACGGCCACGGCTGGCTGCCCGCGTACTCGACGTCGCCGACGACCACGCCCGTCTCCTCGCGGGTCTCGCGCCGCACGGCCTGCTCGGCGGACTCGCCCGCCTCGACGAACCCCGCGAGCGTCGACCAGCGACCCTGCGGCCACGCGGCAGCGTGGCCGAGCAGCAGACGGTCGGCGTCGTCGACGACCGCCATGATCACCGCGGGGTCGGTGCGCGGGTAGTGCTCCGAGCCGTCGACGTCGCAGACGCGCGACCACCCGGCCTGCGCCGTGCGCGTCCGTGCGCCGCACCGCGGGCAGCGCGGGTGGCGGTCGTGCCAGGCGTCGAGCGCGACCGCGGTCGTCGCCAGCCCCGCGTCGTGCGCGTCGAGCGACGCGCCGACCGCCCGCAGCGGACGCCAGCCCGAGCGCGCGACCGGGCCGTCGGGCAGGTGGACGAGCACGTCCGCCGGCTCGCCGCCCGAGGGCAGGGGGTGCGCGTCCGGCAGCCGCACGGCGAGGACGCGCGCGCCGTCGTCCTCGGCGCCGAGCAGCAGCCACGCGTCGTCGGGGTCCGGGTCGGCGACGCCCGGCTCGCCGCCGGTCCGGTCGTCGTCGGTCCGGTCGTCGTCGACCGTGCGCGCCGCGAGCAGGGCCCGCGCGCCGGCGGGGTCGAGCCAGCGCACGCGCGCGTCGTCCACCGTCAGCAGCCCGCCGTCACGCACGGCCAGCACGCGCGTGCACGGGTCCGCCAGAGCGTCGTCCAGCACGCCCGGACGGCCGCGCAGCTCCGCCGCGCGGTCCACGGACGATCGGGAGAGCGGCAGGTCGACGAAGGCGCGCAGGGTCACGACCGCCACGCTACGCCGCCTGCGGCGACGCCCCCGCCACGGGTCCGGCGAGCACCACGCGGGGTGCTGCGGGCCGGACGTCCCGGACGAACCGGGCGCCGACACGCGGGGACGCGCCGCACGGGACACGCCGCGCGGCGTCCTACCCTGACGGACGTGACACGCTCGCCCCTCGCACTCGCCGCCCTCGCGACCGTCGCCCTGCCCGGCCTCGACGCGTACGACGTGCACCGCCCCCCGCGGTCGGGTGAGGACTTCGACGTGGCCGTCGTGATCGACGCGCAGCGCCAGCGCTGGGTCGTGCGGGCCCCGCAGCACGCCGTCGCCGGCGCGGCCCTCGAGGCGGAGGTCGCGCTGCTCGACGCGCTCGGGCCGTTCGCGGACGACGGCCGGCTGCCGTTCGCCGTGCCCCGCCCGGCCGGGTTCGCGCACCTGCCCGAGGGCGGCCGCGCGTGCGTGCACCGCGAGGTGCCCGGGCGTCCGCTGCAGCTCGAGGCGCTGCGACCCGGCCCCGGCCTCGCGGCCGAGGTGGGGCGCGCGCTCGCGGCCGTGCACGAGCTGCCGACCGCCGTCGTCGAGAACGCGGGGCTGCCCGTCTACGACGCGGCCGGGTACCGCGAGCGCCGCCAGGCGGAGGTCGACGAGGCGGCGCGCACCGGCCTGGTCCCGGCGTCGCTGCTGCGACGCTGGGAGGAGATGCTCGAGGACGTCGCGATGTGGCGGTTCCGGCCGACGGTCGTGCACGGCGACCTGTCCGCCGACCACGTCCTGGTCGCCGACGGCACGGTCGCCGGTGTGCTCGACTGGGGCTCGGCCATGGTCGCCGACCCGGCCGACGACCTGTCGTGGCTGCTGGTCGCGGCCCCGCAGGACGCGGTCGACGCGATCCTCGAGGCCTACCTGCTGCGACGCACCGAGCTCACGGACCCGCACCTGTCCGACCGCGCGCTGCTCGCCGGCGAGCTGGCGCTCGCGCGGTGGCTGCTGCACGGCGTGCGCACGCACCAGCAGGACGTCGTCGACGACGCCGTGCTGATGCTGCAGGACCTCGACGAGCACACGCGCGCCGACGAGGCCACGGCCGCGCACTGAGCACCGAACGCTGAGCACCGAACGCTGAGCACTGCGCACTGAGTGCCGCCCTAGCGGCCGGCGGCCGAGCGTGACCCCGTCCCGCCCGGTCGCCGGCGACCGCCGTGTCGTCGGGTCGGCGCCTCGTGCTGTGCCGGCACCTCGTCCCCGGACGGCGCCGCGGCGGCGAGCAGCCGCGCGACGTCGTCGGGCCCCGGCAGGTCGTCGGGCACGACGGTGACGCCCGCGCCGACGTAGCAGAACGCGGCACGGACAAGCGCGGGGTCGACACCGGTCCAGCGCGCCCACGCGATCCGGTACACCGCGAGCTGCAGCGCACGCGACGCGCGCTGCGCCGGGTCCGACGGCGGCGACCCCGTCTTCCAGTCGACGACCATCACCGCGCCGGGCACGTCGGCCCGGTCCGGGTCGGCGAAGACCGCGTCGATGCGCGAGCGCAGCACGTACCCGCCGATCGTCGTCTCGACGTCGACCTCGACAGCGAGGGGTGCACGGTGCGCCCACGGGGTGCGCAGGAACGCGGCCCGCAGCTCCGCCTGGTCGGGGTCGCCGGGCAGCACGTCGTCGTCGGCTCCCGGCAGGTCGTCGACGTCGACCAGCGTCGCCTGGCCGAACCAGGCCTCGACCCACGCGTGGAACGCGGTGCCGCGGCGCGCCTGCGGCGAGGGCTCGCGGGGGACGGGACGCCGCAGCCCGAGGGCGAACTGCTCGGGCTGGGCGTCCAGCCGCACCAGCGAGGACGCCGACAGGTGCGCGGGCAGCGCGACCCGCGCGTCACCGCGCCGGCGTGCGGCCTGCTCGGCGAGCAACCGGTCGGCCAGGGCGTCCCAGTCCTCCGTGCCGCGCGCCGCAGCGGGTCCGGCGTCGCGCGGTGCGCCGTCCGTCCCCGGGTCCTCGACCCCCGGGTCCTCGGCCCGCAGACGCGCGGCGGCCGCGCGCACGGCGGCCGCCGCGGCGGCGACCGCGTCCCGGCGGGGAGCGGCGCCGTCGACGGCGAACGGGTCGGCGGGCCAGGTCGCGACGGCGACGCGTGCGGCACGCGGGTTCTCCGCGCCGGCCTCGGGCTCGTCCGCCCACGCCACGACCTCGACGAGCCCGGCCTCGACGAGCTCGGTGAGGAACGGCGAGACGCGACGCGGCGCCTTCGGCTCCCCCCAGCGGGCGGCCGACAGCAGCAGGTCCTGGCGCGCCCGCGTCACGGCGACGTACGCCAGCCGACGCTCCTCGGCGACCTCGTGGTCGCCGGCGTCGAGCCGGAACCGCTCCAGCCGGTCGGCGAGCTCCTTGGGCGACCCGGCGCCGCCGCACTCCAGTCGCGGCAGGTCGTCGGCGTCACCGCGCAGCGGGTACGGCAGCACGCCCAGCCCGGTGAGCCAGGCGGAGTCCTTGGGGCCGTCCTTGCCGAGCACCGGGGTCGCGGGGAGCCCGCCGTCGACCAGCCCCGCGACGGCGACCGCGTCCCACTCCAGGCCCTTCGACGCGTGCACGGTCATGACCTGCACGGCGTCCGGGTCGGGCTCGGTCACGGGGAGCTCGAGGCCGTCCTCGCGCGCGTCGGCCGCCTCGAGCCACGCGAGGAACGCCCCGAGGGTGGGCCGGTCGGCGCCGCGCGCGAACTCGGCCGCGACGTCGGCGAACGCGTCAAGGTGCGCGCGGGCACGGGCCGGCGTCGTGTCGGCGCGGGCCTGCACCTCGATGTCGAGGCCGAACAACCGCTCGGCCTCGTTGACGAGCTCGGGCAGCGAGAGCCCCTGCTGCGCGCGCACGGCCCGCAGCACCCCGGCCAGGTCCGTGAGCCGGCGGCGCCCCTCGGGCGTCAGCGACCGGCCCGCCGGGCTGCGCCAGCCCGCGGGCGGCGGGTCGTCGAGCGCGTCGACCAGGCTCCGCTCGTCGACCACGTCGGCCTCGACGCCGTCGACCTGCGCCACGCGGGCGCCCGTGCGCGCGCCCTGCCGCGCCCAGTCGCCGAGCGCGTGCAGGTCGGACGCGCCGAGGCGCGTCCGCGCGCCGGTCAGCAGCCGGACCACCGCGTCGCCGCGGGTCGGGTCGTGCGCGGCCTGCAGCACGGCGACGAGGTCGACGACCTCGGGCGTCGCGAGCAGACCGCCCAGCCCCACGACCTCGACCGGCAGACCGGCCGCCCGCAGGGCGCGTCGCAGCGGCTCGAACTGCGAGCGCTTGCGGCACAGCACGGCCGCCGTGCGGCGCCCCGCCGGGTGGTCGCCGGGCCGCCAGCGCGTCGCCAGCCACCCCGCGACGGCCTCGGCCTCCTCTTCGACGGTCGCGGCGACCACGCCCTGCACCGCGCCGGTCCCGGCGCCGGGACGCGCGGCGAGCCGCGGCACGTCCACGCGCGCGCCCGCCGCCCGCAGCGGCGCCGCGACGTGGTTCGCCGCGTCGAGCACCGCCGTGTCGTTGCGCCACGACGTCGACAGCTGCGCGACGTCTGCGGGGCGACGCCGGGTGCGGCCCGACCCGTCGTCCTCGACCACCGGGAACGCCGCGGGGAACCGTGCGAGACCACCCGGGCTGGCGCCGCGCCAGCCGTAGATCGACTGGTGGGGGTCGCCGACCGCGGTGACCGGGTGCCCGCCCGAGAACAGCGCCTGCAGCAGCACGAGCTGCGCGAACGAGGTGTCCTGGTACTCGTCGAGCAGCACGACGCGGTACCGCTCGCGCTCCCCCGCACCGACCTCGGGCACGTCACGCGCGATGCGGGCCGCGAGCGCCACCTGGTCGCCGAAGTCCAGCGTGTCGGCCGCACGCTTGCGCGCCCGGTAGTCGGCGACGAGGTCGAGCACGCGGGACCGCTCGCCCAGCCTCGCGACGAGGTCCCGCACGCTCGCGTAGGGCGCGCGGGGCGGCTCCCCCGCCGGTGTGCCCTCGAGGTCGGCGACGATGGCCTCGATCCCCGCGCGGGCCTGCGCCGGGTCGATCAGGTGCTCGTCGAGCGCGCCCGACAGCGCGAGCACGGCGTCGACGACCGTGGACGTCGCGGCGGACGTCTCGAGGTCGCCCGCCCACGACTCGACGACCTGCGACGCCAGCTGCCACTGCGCGGCCTCCCCGAGCAGCCGCGCACCCGGCTCGACGCCCAGGCGCAGCGCGTGGTCCGACACGAGCGACGCCGCGTACGCGTGGTAGGTCGACACGTGCGGCCTCGCGAGCTCGTCGAGCACCGCGGCGCCGGCCGGCAGCGCGACGCCCTCGGCGGCCGCGCCGCGCACGAGCGCGCGCAGGCGCCGGCGCACGCGCTCGGACAGCTCGCCGGCCGCCTTGCGCGTGAACGTCAGGCCGAGCACCTGCTCGGGCGCGACGAGCCCGTTGCCGACGAGCCACACGACGCGCGCCGCCATGGTCTCGGTCTTGCCGGACCCGGCCCCCGCGACGACGAGCGAGGGACGCAGCGGCGCCTCGATGACCGCACGCTGCTCGTCGGTCGGCGGGTGCTGCCCGACGAGCTGCGCGACGCGCAGCGCCGACAACGTGCTCACGCGACCACCTGCCCGCCCTCGCCGCGCAGCGGGCACGAGCGCCGCACGGGGCAGCGGTCGCACAGCTCGTTGCCGCGCGCCTCGAAGCTCGCGGCGGCCATGCGCCCGGCGACGTCGTCGACGAGCGTGCGCGCCCAGCTCGGGCCGTCGTCCTCGGGTCCCAGACCGTCCTGCCGCCGCTGCGTCGGACCGCCCGACCCCTGCGCGAGGTGCACGAGCCGCGCGGCGACGCTGCGGGTGCCCGGCTCGAGCCCGGGCACCGCACCGGAGTCGACCGCGAGCTGGTACGCGCCGAGCTGCGCGTGCTCCTGCGCCTGCGCGACGCTCGGCACGCGCGACCCGGTCTTGAGGTCGACGACCTCGACGGCGCCCGGCGCCCCGTCCCCCTCGGCGACCGCGCGCTCGACGCGGTCGATCGACCCCCGGACCACGGCACGCTCGGTCTCGAGGGAGAACCCCCCCTCGACCAGCACCGGCTCGCCCGACACGCGCAGGTACGCGGCCAGGCGGACGAGCATCGCGTCCGCCTTGCGCCGCGCGGCGACCGACGGCCAGCCCTCGCCGAGCCCGAGCTCGTGCCAGCGTCGGTCGAGCTCGTCGCGCAGCGTGGGCAGGTCGGCCGTGGGGTGCTCCTGGGCGATCGCGTGCACGAGTGTGCCGAGCGACTGCTGCGCCGAGGACGCGGGCGTGCCCCCCGCGGCCTCGAGCGCCCAGCGCAGCGCGCACCGCTCGGCCGTCTCGAGGCGCGACGGCGACACGGGCACCTTGACGCCCTCGGGCCACAGCGGCGCGTCGCTCGACGGGTCCGCGAGCCCGAACCACTGCGCCGGGTCCGCGCCGGGCACGCCGTGGGCCGCGAGCCGGGCGAGCGTACGGGCCGCGGCCTCGTCGTCGCGTCCGTCGGCGGCCGCACGCTCGAGGGTCGCGCGCAGCCGGGCGACGAGCCCGCGCAGGTCGAGCGGCGCGGGCGCGCTCGTGCGCCGCGGGTCGGGGGCGCCGTCGTCACCGCCGGGTTCCACGAGGTCGACGAACGGCGACGGCGTCGCGTCCTGGTCGTCGACGGCCGTGACCAGCAGGTGCGTGCGCGCACGCGAGCAGGCGAGCGCGAAGGCGCGCAGCTCGTCGGCCAGCACGGCCGCCCGGGCCGCGCGGGCGCGCTCGTCGTCCGGGCCGTCGCTCGCGCGCCCGTCGAGCGCGTCGGCGAGCGCCTGCGCGCCGAGCATCGAGTCACGCAGGCGCAGGTCGGGCCACGCGCCGTCCTGCACGCCCACCACGGCCACGACCTGCCAGGACGCGCCCGCCGCCCCGGCGGGCGTCAGCACGCTCACACCGGCGGCCCGCGACGCCGGCGCGAGCGAGTCGGCCGGAAGGTCCTGCGCGAGCACCCAGTCGACGAACGCGCCGGGCGTGGCCTGCGGCATCCGCTCGACGAACGTCTCCGCGGCACGGAACAGCGCGAGCACGGCGTCGAGGTCACGGTCGGCTCGCTCCCCCGCGGCACCGCCCGCGAGCGCCGTGCGTCGCCACGGCTCGGCGAGGGCGGCCCGGTCCCACACCGCCCACAGCACGGCCTGCACGTCCGCGCCGGGTGCCGCGGCGGCGTCGCGCCCGGCCTGCAGCAGCCCCGCGAGCCGCTCGACGGGCCGCGCGACGTGCGGCTCGAGCGTCGCCGCGCGGCCGGGGGCGGCCAGCACCTCGACGAGCAGCGCGTCGCTGGAGCGCCCACCGCCGCCCGCGAGCTCCTCGGCCCGCAGCGCGCGTCGCACACGCCGCAGGCCGACCGCGTCGAGGCCGCCCAGGGGCGAGCACGCCAGGCGCGCCGCGACGTCCGGGTCGAGCGTGGCCGGGTCGAGCACGACCCGCACCGCGTCGAGCAGCGGCCGCACCGCGGGCTCGTCGCGCAGCGGCACGTCGCTGCCGACGACGCGCACCGGCACACCGGCCTGCGCGAGCGCGCGCCGCACCGCGGTCGCGCGCGCACCCGAGCGGGCGACGACCGCCATCTCGTCCCACGGCACGTCGTCCCGCAGGTGCGCCCGGCGCAGCCGGTGCGCGACCCACGCCGCCTCCTGCGCCGCGCTCGGCAGGATCGCCACGCGCGGCTCCGGACCCGCGGCCCGCTCGTCGGGGACGACGGCGCGGCGGTGCGCGACGGTCCCGGCGGCCGGCACGCGCTCGGTGACGCGCGCGGTCACGGCACGCAGCGCCGCGCTCTGCCGCCACACCGTGCCGAGGACGACGTGCTCGGCCGCGAACCCGTCCGGCGCGGGTGCGGCGGCGCGCGCGACCAGACCGGGCTGCGCGCCGCGGAACGTCTGCACCGCGACGTCGGGGTCGCCCAGCAGCAGCAGGCGCGCACCGCGCTCGGCGAACGCGCGCAGCAGGCGTGCGGTCGCCACCGTGCTCTCGTGGTGGTCGTCGACGACGACCAGTCGGCGGCTCGGGCACGGCACGCCCGGCACGTCGTCGTCCCAGTGGCGCAGCGCGGCGACGGCCGCGTCGACGACGACCGCGGGGTCGAGCCGCTCGCCCGCGTCGGGGGTCGAGGCCGCGAGCGCCATGACGTCGAGGTACTCCTCGTAGACACGGGCCGCCGCGACCCACGCCGGGCGGCCCTCGCGCCGCCCGAGCGCCGCGAGCGCGGCCGGGGGCAGGCCGCGCTCGGCGGCGCGCATGAGCACGTCGCGCAGCTCGTCGCGGAACGCCCGGGTGCCGAGCGCGGCCTCGGGGACCCCGGGGGGCCACGCGGGCCCGGCGGCGTCGCCCGCCGCGTGCCCCGCGAGCAGCTCGGCCAGCGCGAGGTCCTGCTCGGGCCCCGACACCAGCACGGGCGGCGGCTCGCCCAGCGCACCGGCGCGCGCCCGCAGCACCGCGAACGCGACGGCCGCGGCGGTCTGCACGAGCGGCCGGCCGGCGGTGCGGCCCAGGCGCACCGCGAGCCGGTCGCGCAGGTCGGCGGCCGCGCGCCGGCTCGCCGCGAGCACGAGCACGTCGTCGGGCGCGAGGCCGGCCTCGACCGCCGCGGCGGCGGCCTCGAGCGCGACCGTCGTGCGTCCGGTCCCGGGCGCCCCGGTCACGAGCAGCGCACGGGTCCCGCCCGCCGCCACCCGCTCGACGACCTCCTGCTGCGCCGCGTCCAGCGCCGGCCGCGCGCGCTCGCCGAGCGCCTCGCGGGCGACCAGGGGCGCGGCCACCAGCCGGGTCGTCGGGGCCGTCGTCACGCGCCGATCCCATCACGGGCCACCGACACTCCCCGCACGCGGCCCGCCGGGGCGTGCCGCGCCGGCACCCGGCCCCGTGCCCGTCCCCGGCCGGGCCGGCGCCCGTCCACGGCACGTCCGCCGACATCCCGCCGACACCTGCCGTCGCTACCCTGTGCGGATGGCCGACGCCCCCGACGCAGCCGCGGACCGCCCCCGCGGGCAGCGCATGGCGCGCGCCGAGCGCCGGTCACAGCTGCTCGCGACCGCGCTCGACCTGTTCGCGACCGAGGGCTTCCACCACGTGTCGATGGACGACATCGCGGAGCGTGCCGAGGTCAGCAAGCCCGTCCTGTACCGGCACTTCCCGTCCAAGCTCGACCTGTACCTCGCGGTGGTCGACCAGCAGGGCGCGGGCCTGCTCGCCGCGCTCGAGCACGCGGTCGCACCCCTCGCGGCCGGGCCGCTCGGACGCGGTGAGGGTCGCGCGGTCGTCGCGGCGGTCGTCGCGGCGTACGTGACGTTCGTGCAGGTCGCGGGCCAGGCCTCGACCCTGCTGTTCGAGTCCGACGTGACGCACGACGCGCAGGTGCGCGGCCGCGTCGAGCACGCGTCGGCCGTCGTCACGCGCCGGATCGCCGACGTCCTGGTGGGCGTCACGGGCCACGACCGGGCCGACGCCGACGTGCTGGCCGCGGCCCTCGTCGCGAGCGCGCAGGGCGCCGCCACGTACTGGCAGCGCCACGGCGCGGGCCAGGACGCGCACCGCGTCGCGGAGCTCGTCACCGACCTGCAGTGGCGCGGGGTCGCCGGGCTCGTCCGCCCCGACTACCCGTACGAGGACGCCTAGGATCGACGACGAACCCGCCCGGCGCCGCAGTGCCGGGCGAACGTGTCGACGAGGGAGTGCCCGTGGAGATCACGATCGGCGTGCAGCACCTGGCGCGCGAGCTGACGCTCGAGTCCGACCTGACGGCGGACGAGGTCGCCGCGACCGTGCAGGCCGCGCTGACCGACAAGACCCCGACGATCGAGCTGACGGACACGCGAGGACGGCGGCTCATCGTCCCGACCGCCGCGCTCGGGTTCGTCGAGATCGGCGCCGAGACCAAGGGGCGCGTGGGCTTCGGCTCGATCTGACGCACCGCCGGCGTCCGGGGTCACCCGGGCGCCGGCACCTCGCGCCGGGTCACGGGCGGGCCCGGCGCCTCAGGCCGTCAGGTGCAGGCGCGCCATGCGCCGCGTGTGCTCGGCGGTGAGCTCGTTGAACACCGTCGCGGGCACCTGCTCGGGCGTCCCCGCGGCCGCGGCGTCGCCACCCGCCCGGCTCAGCACGCGCGCCACCTCGGGGCGCTGGGCGGCCCGCTGCACCACGCCGAGCGCCTCGCCGACGAGACGCCGGCCCCACAGCGCGAGCCGCGACGACAGCACGTCGTCACCCGCGCAGGCCTCGTCCAGCTCGCGCACCGCGAGCTCCCCGTGCGCGGCGTCGTCCAGCACCTGCGCGACGAGCTGCGCGGACTCGTCGTCCAGGCCGCGCGCGACGACGCGGCAGAAGTCGTCCGCGACCCCGTAGCCCACGTACGCCTTGAGGAGCCGCTCGGCCCACGACGTGGGGGGCGTGCGGGCGTCGAAGTCGTCCAGCAGCCCCGCGAAGCGGCCCAGCGCGGCCGCACCGTCGCCGCCGAGGTCGTCGATGCGGGCCAGCACGCGGTCCCGCCGCTCGGTGCACCGCGCGGCCAGCCTGCTGAGCACGAGCGACTGCGCCAGGCCCGGCGCCTCCTGGCTGTCGGCCGCGAGCCGCGCGAACGCGCGGTGCTCCAGGCTCGCGACCAGGCCGAGCACCTCGATCGCGTCGGCGACGTCGGCGGCGCGCGCCGTCGCGACGTCCTTGCCGCGGTTGGCGGAGCGCTCGTCCGCGGGGCCCTCGGGCCGCAGGACGCTGTCGTTGCCGGCGCTGGAGGTCATCCGGCGATGGTAGCGCCGCGCCACGGCGCGCTCCGCCCGTCCGCCCCCGCCCCGGGACCCAGGTCCGGTACGCTGGGCGTGTACAACCCGTACATCGGTTGCCCGGTCGTCTCGGTTCCCGGTCCGGCACACGCCCGGCCACACCTCGCACGACGCGCACCGCCGCCGCCCGCCGGTCACCGGCCGGGCGTGCCGGCCGGGTGCGCCGCGCGGGGCGACTTCTACGATCGGCTGCCGGCCGACCCGCGTGGCGCCCGTCGCCGCCCGGTCCGGACGCGCACCTCGCGCCGTCCGCCGGGCCCGCACGTGAGCCGCCACCCTGGCAGTGAAGAGCCACACGTGAGCACCGACCAGACCCTCGCGCAGGCGCCGCTCGACGACGCCTCCGCCGTCACCCCCGCCGCCGACGCCACCACCGACCAGCACCGCACGGCCGCCGACGCGGTCCCCACGCAGGTGACCGGCACGCGCCGCGCCGCCTCGGTGCAGGCCGTCGACGCGACCTTCGCGGACTTCGACGTCCGGCCCGAGATCGTCGCGGCCCTCGCCGCGGCCGGCATCGAGCGGCCGTTCCCGATCCAGGCCATGACGCTGCCCGTCGCGCTGTCGGGCCACGACATCATCGGCCAGGCCAAGACCGGCACCGGCAAGACCCTCGGCTTCGGCGTGCCGCTGCTGCACCGCGTGATCGCCCCCGGCGAGGAGGGCTACGAGCAGCTCGCCGCACCGGGCGAGCCGCAGGCCCTCGTCGTCGTGCCGACGCGCGAGCTGGCCGTGCAGGTCGCGGGCGACCTCGCGATGGCCTCGACGGGCCGCAAGGTCCGCATCGTGCAGGTGTACGGCGGGCGGGCCTACGAGCCGCAGGTCGAGGCGCTGCAGCGCGGCGCCGACGTGGTCGTCGGCACGCCGGGCCGCATGATCGACCTGCTGAACCAGCGCCACCTGCGACTCAAGCACGCGACCGAGGTCGTGCTCGACGAGGCCGACGAGATGCTCGACCTGGGCTTCCTGCCCGACGTCGAGAAGCTGCTCGCCGCCACGCCGCCGAACCGCCACACGATGCTGTTCTCGGCCACCATGCCGGGCGCGGTCGTCGCGATGGCACGCCGCTACATGTCGCAGCCGACGCACATCCGCGCCTCGGCGCCGGACGACGACGGCGCGACGGTCAAGAACATCAAGCAGGTCGCGTACCGCGCGCACGCGCTCGACAAGGTCGAGCTGCTCGCCCGCATCCTGCAGGCCAACGGCCGCGGCCTGACCATCGTGTTCGCGCGCACCAAGCGCACGGCCGCCAAGGTCGCCGACGAGCTCGTGGACCGCGGGTTCGCCGCGGGCGCGCTGCACGGCGACCTCGGGCAGGGCGCCCGCGAGCAGGCGCTGCGCGCGTTCCGCCACGGCAAGGTCGACGTGCTGGTCGCGACCGACGTCGCGGCGCGCGGCATCGACGTCGAGGACGTCACGCACGTCGTCAACTACCAGTGCCCCGAGGACGAGAAGACGTACCTGCACCGCACCGGCCGGACGGGCCGCGCGGGCAACAAGGGCACGGCCGTGACGTTCGTCGACTGGGACGACCTGCCGCGCTGGGGCCTCATCGACAAGGCGCTGGGCCTGGGCATCCCCGACCCGGTCGAGACGTACTCGTCGTCCGACCACATCCACACCGACCTCGACATCCCGCAGGGCGTCACGGGCCGGCTGCCGAAGGCGCAGCAGACCCGCGCGGGCCTGGGCGCCGAGGTGCTCGAGGACCTCGGCGAGACCGGCAAGCGCGGCGGCGGCGCCCGCCCCGCGCGTGAGGAGCGGTCCGGCGGCCGCCGCGAGGGCGGCCGGGACGGTGCGCCCGCGCGCGACCGTGACCGCGCCCCGCGCCAGGACGGCGACGGCGAGCGCGCCGAGGGCGCGGGCCGTCGCCGCAGCCGGGGCGGCCGTGGCCGCTCGGGCGGCGAGGGTGCGCCGCGCACCGAGCAGCCCGTCGGTTCGCCGGCCGCCGTGAGCGCCCCCGCGACGGACGGTGCCGCGTCGACCGGGGCGACCTCGACCGGCGAGGCCGGTGACGCACCGCGTCGTCGCCGCCGTCGTCGCTCGCGCGGCGGCGCGTCGGGTGCCGGTGCGCCCGCGGCTCCTGCGGAGTCCTGACCGGCGCCCCCGCGACGTGACGGAGGCCCTCCCACCGCCCGGTGGGAGGGCCTCCGTCGTCCCGGGCGGGTCGCCCGCGTCAGACCTGGCGTGCGAACGTCAGCACGGCGTCGGCGAGCAGCTGCACCGCGATCGCGGCGAGCAGCAGACCCGCGATGCGGCTGACGAGCATCGTCCCGGAGTCCTTGAGCACCCGGTGGATCGCGTTCGCGAACCGCATCGACAGCCACAGGCACAGGTGCACGAGGACCACGCCGATCGAGATGGCGACCCAGTCGGTCGCCTCGCTGGCCTGCTGGACGAACACCATGGTCGCGACGATCGCGCCGGGCCCCGCGAGCAGCGGCGTGCCGAGCGGCACGAGGGCGACGTTGCCCTGCGTGGCCTCCAGCCCCTCGTTGGAGTCCATCTTGCCGGTGAGCAGCTCCATCGCGACGAGCAGAAGCAGCAGACCGCCCGCACCCTGCAGCGCCTCGACCGAGACGTGCAGGTAGTTGAGCAGCGACTGGCCGAACAGCGCGAAGCCGACGATGACCCCGAACGCGACGAGGATCGCCTGGCGCGCGGCACGTGCCCTCTGCTGGCGCGTCATCGAGCCGGTGAGCGCGAGGAAGATCGGCACGGTCCCCGGGGGGTCCATGATGACGAACAGGGTGACGAACACCGAGATGAACAGCTGCACGTCGAGCACGGCGCTCACGCCGCCACCACCTCCGTCGTTCCCTGCCGGACGATCTCGTCCAGCACCTCGGGCCGGGTCAGATTCTCCCCCAGCCGGTTGACCTTGCCGTCACCGTGGTAGTCGCTCGACCCCGTGACGAGCAGCCCGAGCCGGTCGGCGAGGCGCAGCAGCCGCTCGCGCTGCTCGGCCGAGTGGTCGCGGTGGAAGACCTCGAGCCCCGCGAGCCCGGCCTCGGCGAGCTCGTCGAACACGCGGTCGGGCACGATGCGCCCGCGCGCGTCGGCCGCGGGGTGCGCGAACACGGGGACGCCGCCGGACGCGCGGATCGCGGCGACGGCCGCGGGCGCGTCGGGCGCGTAGTGGTCGACGTGGTACGGCCCGGACGACGCGAGCAGGTGCGCGAACGCGGCGTCGCGGTCGGGGACGACGCCGAGCGCGACGAGCGCGTCGGCGATGTGCGGGCGGCCGACGACGACCGCGTCGCGGGCCTGCTCCTGCACGTCCTGCCACGTGATCGGCACGTCGCGCGCCATCCGCTCGACGATGCTGCGGGCGCGGTGCACGCGCGAGTCGCGGGCGCGCGCGAGCTCGTCCGCGAGCGCCGGGTGCACGGGGTCCTGCAGGTAGGACAGCAGGTGCACGCTGACGCCGTGCGAGCGTGCGGACACCTCGGTGCCGCGCACGAGGGCGACGCCCGCGACGGGAGCGGCGGCGGCCGCCTCGTCCCAGCCGGCCGTGGTGTCGTGGTCGGTGAGGGCGACGACGTCGAGGCCCGCGTCGCGGGCGGCGGTCACGAGCTCGGTGGGGGTCTGCGTGCCGTCCGACGCCCGCGAGTGCGTGTGGAGGTCGATGCGCACCGGCACACGCTAGCCGGTCGCGACCGGGACCCCGGACGGCCGTCGTGCGGCCCGCGGTGCCAGACTGGGGGCGTGAGCACCGAGAGTGCGGACGACCTCACGTCCGAGACCCCGACCCCCGCCCAGGACGAGCAGCCGCTGGAGTCGCGCGGCTCCAACCGCTCCCACCGCCCGCAGTCGCGGCGGTTCGTCGAGTTCGTGACGTCGGGGTGGGGCGAGCGCCCGGCCTCGACGGCTGCGCGCGCCGAGGTCGCGGACTTCACGGCGGCGCGCCGCAGCGCGCTGTCGGCCCGGTTCCCCGGCCGACGCCTGGTGGTCCCCGCGGGCCGGTTCAAGGTGCGGTCCAACGACACCGACTTCCGCTTCCGCCCGCACGCCGCGTTCGCGCACCTCACGGGCCTGGGCACCGAGCAGGAGCCCGACGCCGTGCTGGTGCTGCACCCGGTGGCCGACGGCACGGGCGACGACGGCAGCGCGCACCACGCGGTGCTGTACATGAACCCGCTCGCGGGGCGCGACACCCCGGAGTTCTTCTCCGACGCGCGGTACGGCGAGTTCTGGGTGGGCGCCCGCCCGACGCTCGACGAGATCGCGACCGTGACGGGCGTCGCGACCGCGCACCTCGACGACCTGCGCGACGCGCTCGCCAAGGACGTCGGCGCCGGCGGCGTGCAGCTGCTCGTGGTCCCGGAGGCCGACGAGGTCGTCGACGAGATCGTCGCGCAGATCCGCGGCGAGGAGACGACCGGCGAGGCCGACGCGCTGCTCACCGAGGCGGTGTCCGAGCTGCGCCTGCTCAAGGACGCGTACGAGGTCGCGCAGCTGCAGCTCGCGGTCGACGCGACGGTCGCGGGCTTCGAGAAGGTCGTGCGGTCGCTGCCGCGCGCGGTCGCGCACCGGCGCGGCGAGCGCGTCATCGAGGGCACGTTCCTGGGGCACGCGCGCGAGGAGGGCAACGACGTCGGCTACACGACGATCGCGGCCGCGGGCGAGCACGCCACGACGCTGCACTGGACGGACAACGACGGCCGGGTGCGCGCGGGCGAGCTCGTGCTGGTCGACGCGGGCGTCGAGGTCGACTCGCTGTACACGGCGGACGTGACGCGCACGCTGCCCGTCGACGGCACGTTCACGGACGTGCAGCGCCGCGTCTACCAGGCCGTGCTCGACGCGGCCGACGCCGGGTTCGCGGCCGCCGTGCCCGGGGCGCGGTTCCGCGACGTGCACGACGCCGCGATGCGCGTGCTCGCGGCGCGCCTCGAGGAGTGGGGCCTGCTGCCGGTGAGCGCCGAGGAGTCGCTCGACCCCGACAACCAGCACCACCGCCGGTGGATGGTGCACGGCACGAGCCACCACCTGGGCCTCGACGTGCACGACTGCGCGCAGGCGCGCGCCGAGCTGTACCTCGACGGCGTGCTGGAGCCCGGCATGGTGTTCACGATCGAGCCGGGCCTGTACTTCAAGTCCGACGACCTGCTGGTGCCCGCGGAGTACCGCGGGATCGGCGTGCGCATCGAGGACGACGTGCTGCTGACGGCCGACGGCAACGTCAACCTGTCGGCCGCGCTGCCGCGCGACCCCGACGCGGTCGAGGCGTGGATGGCGGCGCTGCGCGAGGGCTGACCGCCCGCACGGGCCGTGACGCGGACGCACGAGGGCCGCACCACCCGCGGGTGGTGCGGCCCTCGTCGTGCGTCGTGGTGCGCGCGGGGTCAGACGCTCCCCGGGCCCGGGCCCGGGGGCGGC
>NZ_LNTD01000022.1 GCF_001462455.1 Cellulomonas sp. B6 | reverse complement strand
CCCCCGCGCAGGTCGTCGTCGGCGTCCCCACCGGGGGGCTCTCGCTGTCCGCGGGGGCGGACGGGCAGGCGCTGTCGCTGACCGTCGAGAACACCGGCGGGTCGCCCGCGTCGGGGCTGGTCGCGCAGGTCGAGGCGCCCGCGGGCGTGGTGCTCGGCCCGACCGGCGGGTCCGGGACGGTCGCGTTCGGGTTCGGCCCGGCCGCGGGACGGTGGCTGTGCGTCGCGGGTGCCGGCTCGAGCGCGGCCACGTGCACGCTCGAGGGTCTGGCCCCCGGTGCGTCGGCGACGCTCGAGCTGGGCGTCACCGTCGACGAGTCGTTCCACCCGGCTGCGGGCGACGCCGTGAGCGTCGCGGTCACCGGCCAGGGCGGCACGTGGCAGCCGGTGTCGATCCCGCTGGCGGTCGCGGCCTCGCCCGCCCGGGTCGTGCCCGGTCCGGGCGCCGTGCAGGCGGTGCAGCTCGTGACCGGCCGCACCCGCGCGCTCGAGGTGCCCGTGCGCAACGCCGGCGGCACCGCCGTCACCGGCGACGCGCCCGCGACGGTCGCGCTCGCGCTGCCCGCCGGGGTCACGGCGACGGCCGCCGCGCCGTGGCGGTGCGACGCGCCCCGGGAGGGCGCGACGGTCTGCCGGCACGGCGCGCTGGGCGCGTTCGCCGAGTCGACGCTCGACCTGTCGCTCACCACCGCGCGGGACGTCGCGACGGGTCCCGGGGTCGTGGCGTTGCGCTTCGGGCCGTCCGCGCACCGTCCCGCGGCCACGGCGCAGGCCCCGTACGACGTCGTGACGCCCGCGACCCTCACGCTCGACGCGCCCCCGACGCTCGACGTCGCCCCGGGTGCGGCCGCGCAGGTCACCGCACGTGTCGCCAACACCGGAGCACTCCCCGCGGACGCCGTGACGCTGCGGTGGCGGGCACCCGCGGGCACTGCCCTCGCGCGCGTCGAGGGCGCGGGCTGGCGGTGCGAGGTCGACGGCGCCGCCGCCGCGTGCACGGGTGACCTCGCGGCCGGTGCGCGCGGCGAGCTCACGGCGGACCTCACCGCCCCGCTCGGCACCGTCGGCGACGTCGGTGGTCTCACGCTCACGCTCGACGGCACGGCCGCGGACGCCGACGTCCCCGAGAGCCCGGGCGTCGTGGCCGTCACGGCCGTGCCGCCGGACGTCACGGTGGGTGACGCCGCCGCGGTCGTCGACCTCCAGGGCGGGACCGTCGCGTTCGTCGTGCGGGTCGCGGGGGAGCGGTCCGACGGCCGGCCGGCCGCGGGCGCGGGCGGCGTGGTCGCGACCGTCACGCTGCCGCCGGGCGTCGCGTTCCGCCCCGCGGGCACGGCCGGCTCGACGCCGGGGTGCACCGGTGACGGGCGCGTCGTCACGTGCGCGCTCGGCGACCTCGCGGCGGGTTCGGTGCTGCCGGTGCAGGTGGGCGCGCGCGCCGAGGGTGCCGTGCGCGGCACCGTGGACGTGAGGGTCGCGGCCGCGGGCGGCGTCGGGGCGACGACCTCGGCGCAGGTCGTCGTGTCCTCCGCGAACCTCACGCCGGTGTGGTCGGGGGTCGGGGACCTGCAGGTCGTCGAGGTGGGGGCGCCGCTGCTGGGCTGCGTCGACGCCTACGGGCGCGCGTGCGCGGCGGTCCGGCAGGACCGCGACAACAACGCGGTCGACATGATCCCGATCGACGACGTGCGGCCGCCGCCGCCGGGGCCGCGGGCCACGGTGCCGGTGTCCTCCGAGACGCGGCTCGACGTGCCCGCCGGTCGGGACGTCGTGTTCGCCGGTCTCTACTGGTCCGGTGTCCGCGGGCCGTCCGACGCGTGGAGCGGTCCGCTCGACACGGCGCGGCTGCGCACGCCCGGGGGGCAGTGGACCACGGTCTCGGCGGACGTGGACGACGTCGTCCGCGTCTCCGACAACAAGAAGCGCGAGTACTACCAGGCGGCCGTCGACGTCACCCAGATCGTCGCGGAGGGCGGCGCGGGCGCGTGGGCGCTGGCCGACGCCGCCGTGCGCGCGGTGCCCCGCGACACCGACCCGACGTACTACGCCGGCTGGGCGCTCGTCGTCGTGCACGGCACCCCCGCGCCCGCGGGGACGCCCGGCGCCGCCGCCGTCACGGTCCACCAGGGCGGCTCGTGGGTCGGCTCGTCCAGCACGGCGCCCGCGTTCGCGTTCACCGCGGAGGCCGGGGCGCGCACGCGCATCGGCGTCGTCGGCTGGGAGGGCGACCGCGGCACGACCGGTGACCGGCTCTCGCTGCTGGGGGTCGGCCCGCTGACGCCGCAGCGGTGGGACGGCACGCGGGTCGTCGGGGGAGGGTCGTCGGGCAACGCGTTCGACTCGACCGCCACCGGCTGGCGGTACCCGAACTCGCTCGGCGTCGACGCCAAGGGGTTCGACGAGGTCACCCTGCCGACGGGCGTCGGGACGCTCACGGCCTCGACCGGGGGCGACCAGTACCTCATCGGCGTGGTGACCGTGCGCACCACCGCGGCGCCGGTGCCGGCGGCGTCCCGGGGCTGACGGGCGCGTCCCGCAGCAGACCGGCGGTCCGGTGCCGGTCTGCGCGGTGGCGGGTGTGAGGGCGCTGGCGCGCGTGCGGTGCTGGTGCGCGTGCGGCGCCGGTGGGCGTGCCGGGTGCGGAAGGCGCCGTCACGTGCCGGTCAGGGGTGCGCTGCCGGGCCGGGGCGGAGTCCCCCGACCCGGGTGCCGGCCCGGCAGCGCGTGTCCTCGCCCGGCGTCCCCCGAGCCGGCGAGGACGTCAGGGGGTGCCCGGTGCGTCGTCCTCCACGGGCTCCAGCAGGCGGAGGTGCGAGATCCGCTCGCCGATGCTGCGGACGTCCCCGGTCGTGCCGGGCACGAGCGACAGCGCCGCGAACGTCTCGGCGCCGGGCAGCGCCTCGGACGCGAGCTCGCGCAGCAGGTCGGCGGTCTCGGCGATGTCGGCCGCGCTGGCACGCGGTTCGCCGTCCTCGCCGTCGCCCTCGGGCAGGCTCACGTACAGGACGAACCCGGCGCGCGGACCGCGCGGTGCGGGCGCCAGGGTGGCCGGGCGCGGGGCCGGGGTGCGGGGGAGCCGTGCGGGTGTGGTCATGGGAGGTCTCCGTGAGGCGAGGGTGACCGGCGGCGCTGCCAGCGGCGGTCGGTGGGTGGTCCGGCGGTCGGCGTCAGGCGCGACAGCGGTGCGGATACCACCCGGACGTGGGTACGCCGGACGTGCGCGTGCAGGCATGCACGTTCACGGGCGTCGTCACGGGGCTCACCGGTCGATCGTGGCACGGCGGGCACGGTCGACCAAGGGATAACCGATCCCGTCTCAGGGCGTGGGACTCGCGTGTCGCATCGCGGACGGTCGTCCAGCGTGCGCCGCGGGGCGACCCACCCGTCCCGGCGGTCCGGGACAGCGGCGGGGACGGGTCAGACGATGCCGTAGAGGCGGTCGCCCGCGTCGCCCAGGCCCGGGACGATGTACGCGTGCTCGTCGAGCCGCTCGTCGACCGCCGCGACCACGACCTGCACGTCCGCGCGGTCGCCCACGAACTCCTCGACGACCTTGATGCCCTCGGGCGCCGCGATCAGGCAGACGGCCGTCACGTCGCGCGCGCCGCGCTGCAGCAGGTAGTCGATCGACGCGACGAGCGTGCCGCCCGTCGCGAGCATCGGGTCGAGCAGGAAGCACTGGCGGCCCGTGAGGTCGTCGGGCAGGCGGTTGGCGTACGTGATGGCCTCGAGGGTCTCCTCGTCGCGCTGCAGGCCGAGGAACCCGACCTCCGCGGTGGGCAGCAGCCGCGTCATGCCGTCGAGCATGCCGAGACCGGCGCGCAGGATCGGCACGACGATCGGGCTCGGGTCCGCCAGCTTGATGCCGGTGGTCGTCGCGACGGGCGTCGTCACCTCGACCTGCGTCGTGCGGACGTCGCGCGTCGCCTCGTACGCCAGGAGCGTCACCAGCTCGTCGACGAGCTGACGGAACGTCGGGCTCGGCGTGGTGACGTCCCGCAGGACCGAGAGCTTGTGGGCGACGAGCGGGTGGTCCGCGACGTGCAGGCGCATGACCGTCAGACTAGTGCGCGGACGCCCCCGCCCGCCGGGACGGTGGTCGGAGGCGGCGGTGTCGTTCGTCGCACCCGGTGCGTCGGGCCCGGTCGGACGTGCGGGGCCGAGGTGAGCCGGGCGCGGACCCCCCGGGCCGCGCGGGACCGGGACGGGCGAGCCCGGGCCGGGGACCATGTGACGGGTGCACGACGGGTGCGCGGGGACGACGACGAGTGGGAGGTGCGGGTGGACGGGACGCCGGACGTCGTCGTCGGGCCCGCGTCGCCGTACGCGACCGCCGCCGACCGTGCCGCGATGGACCTCGCGCTGGCCGAGGCGCGTGCCGCGCTCGCGACGGCCGACGTGCCGGTCGGGGCCGTCGTGCTGGGGCCCGACGGTGCCGTCGTGGGCCGCGGGCGCAACGTGCGCGAGGCCGTCGCCGACCCGACCGGGCACGCCGAGGTCGTCGCGCTGCGGCAGGCCGCGGCCGCGCTGGGCCGGTGGCGGCTCGACGGCTGCACGCTCGTCGTGACGCTCGAGCCGTGCCTCATGTGCGCGGGTGCCGTGCTGCAGGCGCGCGTGCCGCGGCTCGTGTTCGGCGCGTGGGACGAGAAGGCCGGGGCGTGCGGGTCGCAGTGGGACGTCGTGCGGGACCGCCGCGCGCTGCACCGCCCCGAGGTCGTCGCGGGCGTGGCCTCCGCCGAGGCCGCGGACCTGCTGCGCAGGTTCTTCCGCTGACGGACGTCCGGCCCACTCCCACCGCCGAGTGCGCCAGAACGCCACCGAGTGCGCCTGTTGCTTCGGCCGCACTCGGTCGCGTTCCGGCGCGCTCGGCGGTCTTCGCCGGCGCGGGCGCGAGTCAGAGGGTGGCGGCCAGGGCCTCGAGGGTCTCGGTGGTGCCGGCGTGCAGCACGACGTCGGCGTACCGGTCGCCGCGCGTCTCGCCCCGGTTGACGACGACGACCGGCTTGCCCGCGTCGGACGCGTGCTTCACGAACCGCCGCCCCGACAGGACGGTCAGCGACGACCCCGCGACGAGCAGCGCGTCCGCGGCGTCGACCAGCGCGAACGCCCGCGCCACGCGCTCCGGCGGCACGTTCTCGCCGAAGTAGACGATCTCCGGCTTGAGCACGCCGCCGCACTCACCCGGACCGCCGTCGGGGTCGGGCTGCCAGCAGGCCTGCACCCGGAAGTCGGCGGTCTGCTCGACCACCGCGTCGGCGTCGGGCGCGATCTCGACGTCCCCGACCACGCCCACGCGCTCCGCGAACCCCGGGTTCAGCGCCTCGAGCCGCTCGGCCAGCGCCGCGCGCGGCACGACGCGCCCGCACCGCAGGCAGATCACGCGGTCGTACCGGCCGTGCAGGTCGATCACGTTCCGCGACCCCGCGGCCTCGTGCAGCAGGTCGACGTTCTGCGTGATGACGCCCAGCACCACGTCGCGCGCCTCGAGCTCGGCCAGCGCGCGGTGCCCCCCGTTCGGCTGCGTGCGGTGCACGTGCCGCCACCCCACGTGGTTGCGGGCCCAGTAGTGCCGGCGGAACGCCTCGTCACCCACGAACTGCTGGAACGTCATGGGGTTGCGCGGCGGCGAGTCCGGCCCGCGGTAGTCGGGGATCCCCGAGTCCGTCGAGACGCCCGCCCCCGTCAGCACCGCGAGGCGCCGCCCCGCGAGCGTGGCCACCACGTCCGCGAGCGTGCCCGCGCGTGCCGTGCCGGTGGTGCTCACGTCTCCACGGTACGACGCGGGCGGGCGGTGCTCGCGGCGGGGTGGGCCGGCCGGCGCGAGGTCGGTGGTGGAGCGGATTGGGTGCTGGGGCTCCGAGCGGGTACTCTCAGTCGCCGAGGTAGCGTGTCCGAGCGGCCTAAGGAGCACGCCTCGAAAGCGTGTGTGGGTGAAAGTCCACCGTGGGTTCAAATCCCACCGCTACCGCGTTGGGGTGGGCCCCGGCTTCCTGACCAGCAAGTTTGCTGACAGGAGCCGGGGCCCCACTTCTACTCCACGGAGAGGTCGTCGTCGCTCGACCCGCTCAACGACACTACGGACGTGCGGCGCCTGGTGCGAGCGCTGCACGTAGTGGCGCAACGACCTACCCCGCTGTGACCAAGGAGTGCGGTGGCCGTCGTGTCTGCTGCGCGAGTAGGACAGTGCGACCGTGCCCCACGGCCTGGTTGCCAGATCGGTAGTGGCATCCCTGATAGTGGTGTAGGCGCCGGTGGCCACCTCGTCGTAGACCACGTTGTAGTCCCCGCGTGATCCTTCGAGTGAACCTTCCACAGCACGCTCGAACGGAGCATGCGATGACTGCACCACGCATTGTCGCCCCTTCGGCCGTCTTGGGCCAGGTGCTGGCCGACGTCTCGCCGGATCTGATGCGTCACCTGCTGTCCACAGTGATCAACGGCCTGCTGTCGTCGGAGGCCGACGCGGTCTGCGGGGCGAGTGGGGGCAGCCCAGCCCGGACCGCCTGAAGCGGCGCAACGGGTACCGACACCGGGACCTGGACACGCGGGTCGGCACGATCGACGGCAGCCCCAGACCCCGGGCCGGGTCGCACTTCCGGGAGAGGCTGCTCGAGTGGCGCAAGCGCGCCGAGGGCGCCCTAATCAGCGTGGTCGCGAGCTGCTATCTGCTGGCTGTCTCGACGCGTCGGATGTCCGAGCTCGTCGCGTCGTTGGGCGTCACGAGCCTGAGCAAGTCGCAGGTCTCGCGTACGGCCGGCAACCTCGACAACCAGGTCGCCGCGTTCGGCACCCGGTTCCTGGCTGCTGGACGAGGTCACGATGTACCGCCGTCCCGGAGCACCTCGACGGTGCCCGGTCGGACCTGCTGACGTTCACCAGCGCCCCAAGGAGATCGGGCGCCAGACCCGGTCGAACCTGAACAGGGATATCTGCCGCCGCACCGACGTCGTGGCGTCTTCCCCGACCGCGACCCGGTCCCCGCCTGGTCGGTGCTGTCCTCGCCGGAGAGCACGACGAATGGACCGAAGGACGCCGCTACCTTGCCCTGGACTTCCTGCACCGCGCCCGCCTCAACCTCATCACCACCGACCCCGACCCTAAAGAGCAACCGCAGGCACTCTGAGCCTGACCAGCAACGGGATCACGCCGAACCGCTACACCACTTCTCAGGGATATGACCCCGCGCGGCGGCAACGGCGGATGGAGGTAACCGCTGCGGGGTGAGAGCACACCCACCACGCCGGGTCGAGAGGACCTACCGGTCGAGCGAGGTGGACCACCTCGGGGCGCCTGCTCCTTCTGAACCCTGAGGTGCCAGTCGGACGCGGCTTGGCCGCCCTCAGGAGTGCGAGCCCTCCTGTTCGCCTCACCTACCCTTGGGGGCGGCCAAGATGGTGGAGGACAGATGGTGACGTTGGGGACTGGCTTCAAGCCGATCCAGTATCTGGGCAACAAGAGTCGGCTCTCCGAGGAGATCGCGGCGCGGGTGACTCGGCTGGACGGAGGTCGTAGGAGCGTTGTATGCGATCTCTTTGCGGGGTCTGGTGTTGTGTCTCGACGGTTAGGTCGAGACCAATCGGTTCTGGCGGTGGATATCCAAGAGTACTCTAGAGTGCTTACGGCCGCTCAATGCTCCCCTCACCGATTTGCTAGGAGCCAGCAGGAAGAATTTCTGTTCGAGGCGCGCAAGTTCGCAGATTCTATTATGAACACCGAGCTTCAGTCGTTGATTGCTCTCGAAAGGGACGCCCTGGCTCGGGGTGATGCCAACCTAATTACGGAGATTGTCGAGAATGGTTCGGTAGCAGCATGGGCGATCATCGGAGGGCACAAGCGCGCCGTCCAGTCCGACTTTGAGTTGCTCCTGACGCGCGCTGCCAAGGGGCTAGAAGGAAACCGCTCTGCAACCATCTCCAGGTACTACGGGGGTGTGTACTTTGGTTACGAACAAGCGGCGGTGATTGACGCCCTAGCAGCCGTTGCGTACGGGCTCGAGCCCGAGGCGCGAGATACCGCCCTCGCCGCCGTCATGAGTACGGCAAGCGAACTCGTCGCTAGCGTCGGCGGGCATTTCGCTCAGCCGATCCGCATCACAACGCGAAATGGACAGCGCAAACAAGGCGCATTGACGGCCGTCGCAAAAAAGCGCCGACCCTCGGCAATGCACGTGTTCGCCAAGTGGCTCAAGGCCTGGAGCGACTTGCAGCCGACTCGTAATCCCGTGGCGGCGCTTAGGGCGGACTTCCGAGATGTGGTGGCGGACCTGCCGAGATCTGTTGGAGTGGTCTACGCGGACCCTCCGTATACTCGCGACCATTATAGCCGTTTCTACCATGTCCTGGAGACAATTGCGCGCGGCGACGACCCAGGGATATCCACCGCCACTTCCCGAGGTGCGAAGGCGCCGAGCCGAGGGCTCTACCGCACAGAACGGCATCAATCCCCATTTAGTGTCGTTAGCGAGGCGCCGGGAGCGCTGTCAGGAATTGCCGAAGCTCTGGCGATGCGAGATGTTTCTCTACTGCTGAGCTATTCACCGGTACCAAATACGGAGAAGCCGCGGGATCGCGTCATGACGCTCGAAACGGTACTGGCCATCCTGGAGGCGAATTTCCGCCACGTTCAAGCTCACGTGGCAGAATCAGTTGGGCACGCAAGATTCAACGTAGCACGATTAAACACCCCAATGACCTTAGGCGCTGAGGTTCTCATATCTTGCACGAACTCTTAAGTTGCGGGCTCTGCCGCCGCCAGCAGCGGGGAGGTGGGCCAGTAGGCTTCGAGCTGATTTCGCGCAATCAGAACGCGTCGGACCTGATTCCCACGCGGGACCCATTGCGCCGCGAGTATCGCGTCTAGTTCTCGGTACCCAACGTCGCCCGGAAGTCTGAAGAGGTAGAGAAAAACACCGCTGTCGAGCCGGAGGAACGCACCGATCGGAGGGGCTATGTCAGGATGGGGTAGGCCCCGTGCGGCCCCAAGTTCGAAATAGTAGTTCATGCTCACCGACTTGAATTTGCCGATACGGCTCTCGAGATCTCCAAGAGACGCGTCTGACCGTACCGCGTACAGCAGTATCTCGGCAGGTCCACTTCGCGCACCGAAGAAATTCTCGAATATTTCTTTGCTAAAGTTCGCCTGGCTAAACATCGACTTGCCAAAGTGTGGCGATGTCGCGTTTGTGAACTTTCGATTTTTCGGGATCTCGGCTATGAGAACGGCTGTGCCAGTAGCTGGGTTTGGCGTGGAGGCGGCTGGACTCGGCTGGGCCCCGCCGGGGGCTTGTCGCTGACGAATCGACCGTTCATCTGCGCCATTTGCCTCCACTGCAGCGCGAACCTTATCGTCCGCAATGCTCAGCAGATTGTCGCGGTATGTGGCCTTCCATCGTCTGATCTGCTGCCGCGCGGCGTCTGCGTCGGCGCCGGTCAGTAGGCTGTCTGTGAAGGCTTCCCAGTTTGCCTGGAGGCCGCCACGGGTGAGGTTTCCGGACCCGACCAGTAGTCGCAGTCCGCCCGCCTCTTCGAACCAGAAGAACTTTGGGTGGAAGAGACCCGGCTGGTCATGCACAAACGCGGAGATATGGAGCCGTGGATGCTCGGACTCGAGCTGGATGAGTGTGTCAAGCGCTGACGGGTCTGTAATCGAGTCCGTTCCGACGGTTAAGTCGAATGTCCCATTCGCGATGAACTTCGTAAAGACAGGGCTCCCCAGGGCCGCCGTGATGCCGGCGCGATTTGCCCAGGCGAAGACTCCACCCCCCTCGTGGGATCCTTCAAGTCGCAGCAGGAGGTTCCCGAGCGTCGAGCCGTCGAGCGAACCCGGAGCCTGCAGAACCAGTCTGGTCATCACGCCGCGAGTGTTGCACACGGCGCCTGGCGGCCGGGCCGGATCCGAGTGTCTGCCCCTGCAACTAGCATGAGTCCATGTTGAAGCAGGATGTCGGTCGAGACGGTGGAGCCCAGGAGCCCGCGATCGAGCTAGTCCCGCCGCGAGAAGCTGCGTCGAGCCGTCGGGCGAACCCACGGCGGCGGGTTGCTCCTGTGGGGCGGGTCGCTCCTGTGGAACGTCCTGAACTGCGGTGGCCGGGCAAGGCGACCGACGTGGTGGAGGCTGTCGCCCACGTTCCGGAACTCGTTGTCGAGCAGCCCGGGGTGTCCGACAATGTTCTGATCATCGCGGAGAATGGAGCGGCGCTCCGAGCGCTAGGCCGATCTTCGCGCGCTGACTTGCTGGCCGAATCTCTGGTGAAGTTGGCGTACCTCGACCCGCCTTACAACACCGGCAACCGGTTCGACCACTATGACGACGCGATGCACAGCGCGCATTGGCTGGACGACCTGCGCGAGAGGCTGTTGTCGTTGAAGAAAATAATGCATACCGACGGTAGTATTTGGCTACATCTGGACGACTCTGAGCAGCATCACGGTCGTTGTCTAATGGATGAGGTGTTTGGTCGCGAGGCATTCGTTGCCACGGTTATTTGGCAGCGCCGTACTTCTCGAGATAACCGCACGGCTTTCAGCATATCGCACGACTACATTCATGTCTACGCTCCGGCCGGCCCTAAGCGCTGGAAGCAGGTGCGGAATGGATTGGCAGACAACGGAGCCTTCGCGAATCCCGACAACGATCCTCGCGGTCCATGGCGTTCCGTCCCTCTCTCGGCTCAGGCGGGGCATGCCACGGCGAGTCAGTTCTACACAATCACGACCCCGCGCGGTCTCGCCCTAGAGCCTCCGCCTGGCCGGTGCTGGACCTACACGGCGTCGCGCTTCCAGGAACTGGTCGAGGAGGGTCGTGTCTACTGGCCGAAAGGTGGACTCGGGCGTCCGCGCCTCAAGAGATTTGAAGGAGAAGTGACGGGCTTGGCGCCATCGACTCTGTGGTTAGCGGACGAGGTCGGGGACAATGCGGCAGCCAAGAAGGAGCTGCTGCGCTCAGTTGGAGGCGACCGGCCGTTCGACACTCCAAAACCGGAGTCACTCATGGAGCGCATCATTCATGTCGCGACGGACCCGGGTGACCTAGTCCTCGATCCTTATCTCGGATCGGGGACCACTGCTCTGGTGGCCGCCCGGATGTCGCGTAGATGGGTGGGTGTGGAGGAGCAGGAATTCACGGTGAGAAATATCGCGGTGCCAAGACTCGAGGCAGGTGGAGCCGGCGGGTTCGCCCTCGTTGTGGCTGGATCGTGAACTGGGTGATCAGGTGGACTTCTGCGAGTGGCGGCGCCGCCAGGGCCGCCGATTAGGCTGTCAAGCGCGCGTTCCTGTCCGAGCTGCTGGCTGAGGTGGCATTGAAGGCCGCGGTCGGCAACGGTGACGCACACTCGAAGAACTGCGGCGTCTAGATCAGCCGGACCGCTATCGGCACGATTGCCCACGCTGTATGACGTCGCTCCGGTCCACCTGGTCGGCCGGCGGTTCCTTCACCGGGGTGACGCCGTGAACGGACAGTTGCTGCTGCCGTGCATCACTCTCGCGCACCTGGTCGACGAGGGGGGCGCATGGGGTCTGCAGGCTGCTGCAGCGGCTGACGTGGTCACGAGAACATTGGACAGTCGTCGGGGACGCGGCGGCTCACCTCGGAGAGCCCGCTGACGTGGACACGCCGGTCGCAGCTCGCAGTTACGGTCGCGGCGCGTGCGGACGTTGCTCGCCGGCAAGTGACCCGCACTGTGCGTCCGGACACGCCTTGCTCCCCGTCCTGCTGTTCACGGGCCTGCTGTCCGATGGGTGCGGACCTCAGGTACGCGACGGGCCGGTCTCGCCTGGAGGGGTGCGGTCGCCAGCCGCCGAGGCTGTTCCGACTGCACGCACCCGGGCCCCGCAGCGCGTGCTCGCTGCGGGGCCCGGGAGGACGCGGCGCCGAGGGCGCCCGATCTCAGAGTCGCGGCGCCCGCCCGCTGAAGGTCTCGGCCTCGGCGAGGTACGCGGGCGAGATCTCTCCGGCGGCGAGCGCCGACGAGACGGCGTCGACGGCGAGCTGCCGCTCGCGCTCGACGGCGGCGGGGTCGCGGCGCAGGGACGCGCCCTGGTCGAGGAGCGTGGCCTGCACGTCGCGGTGGTCGACGTCGCGCGGCATGGTGTCGGTCCTGGCGGCGAGGGCGGCGAGCGTGCCGGCGGCGTGGCCGATGGCCATGACGCCGCCCTGCGTGCGGAACGAGCCGTGCGCGGCCTGGTCGGCGGAGATCGCGCGGCCGGCCATGACGAGGCCGTCGAGCTCGACGGGGACGAGCGCGCGCTTCGGCACGTCGTACGTGTCCTGCAGGTCCTGCCACGTGCCGCCGCCGGTGTACCCGGACTTGCCCTTGAGGTTGTGGATGTCGATCGGGAAGTACCCGCGCGACACGACGTCGTCGAACTTGCGGCCCGCGACGACGTCCTCGCCCGTCAGCACGTACTCACCGGTGACGTGCCGGCTCTCGCGGATGCCGAGCTGCGTGCCGGTGCCCGCGAGCTGCGCGTTCGCGAACCCGGGGACCTTGCGGACCAGGAAGTCCGACAGCGACATCACCTGGCGGCGTGCGTCGATCTCGGCGCGGGTGAGGGAGTCGGCGTCGGTCGCGTCGACGCCCGCGACGCGCGTCGAGTTGAAGTGCAGCACGCCGCGGTGCGTCGTGGTGAGGAACAGGATCGAGTCGCGACCCAGGTACAGGTCGTCGTCGGCCATGGCCTTGCCGACCATCTCGACGAACCCCTGCCCCACGAAGTGCTCGCTGGGCCGCGGCAGACGCGGCGAGTAGTCGGACACGGCGACGAACTCCGACGCCCACTCGAAGTCCTCGGGGTGCTCGTCCATGTACCGCTTCACGGCGAGCGTGTCGACGCCCTCCATGTCGAACATCAGCGTGGCGGGCTGCGACAGGCCCGAGCCGTTGCCGACCGTGTGCTCGGCACCGGCCCGCGCGGCGACGTCGCCGTCGCCCGTCGCGTCGACGACCACCTTGGCGCGGATCTCGCTGCGGCCGCCCTTGTTCTCGACGACCACGCCGCGCACGGCGCCGTCCTCGACGATCGTGCCCGCGATCCACGTGTGCAGCAGCGGCGTGCCGCCGGCCTCGAGGAACAGCGACATGGCCGACCACTTGTACGTCTCGCGGTCGTAGAAGCACAGGTAGCTGCCGCTGCCGTGCGGGTTGGTGCAGCGGATGTGCCCGGTGCTGCCGCCCGCCGCGACCATGTGCTTCACGAAGTCGTAGGGGATGCCCGCGATGACGCGCTCGTCCTTGAAGTAGAACGGCGAGATCGGGCCCAGCCAGCCGGACGTCGCCATGCCGCCGAGGAACCCGTACCGCTCCACGAGCAGGGTCTTCGCGCCCGTGCGGGCCGCGGCGATCGCGGCGACGAACCCGGACGGCCCGCCGCCGCAGACGATGACGTCGAAGTCGGTCGAGGTGGTGCGCATGGGTGCTGCTCCTTCGCAGGTGGTGCGGGGTGGGTGGGGAGGCGGTCGGTGCGACGCGGGGCGCCCGGGCCGGCGGTGCGCCGGCCCGGGCGCCCGGCGTCAGCCGCCGTACGCGGACGCGGCGGCCGTGAGCGCGGCGAGCGGGTCCTCGCCCTGGAAGACGGCCTTCTGCCCGGCCGAGACCAGCGCCGAGCTCAGCTCGTTGAACCGCGTCGAGGTGACCTCGGCGCGGCCGTGCTCGGCGATGTACTCGCGCCAGCCGCGCAGCTCGTCGGCGTTGCCCAGCGCGGAGAACGCGTCGGTGTCGTACACCGACGACCGCGAGGGCAGCACGCCCGCCTCGGCGAACGCCGTCGCCGACTCGACCGACGTGTAGTACTCGATGAACTTCCACGCGCCCTCGGGGTCGGCCGAGTTCGCACCGATGCCCATGGTCTGGCCGGCCACCGCGGTGGGCAGCGGGCCCGACGCGTCGAACGGCGCGGGCGCGACCTGCAGGTTGTCGCCGATGCCGTCGCCGGCGCGGGCGGCGCCCACGCGCTGCGTGCCCTCGATGGCCATCGCGATGGTGCCCGCGGCGACGCCCTGCACGACGTCGTCCGCCGTCATGGACAGCGCCTCGTCGCCGAACGCGCCCGCGTCGTGCAGGTCGGCCATCATGCCGAGCGCCGCGACGCCCGCGTCGTCGGCGAACACGGGCTCGCCCGCGCCGTCGAGGACCTCGCCGCCGTTGGCCCACGTGAACGGGATGAACTTCTCCACGAAGTCCGCGCCCAGGCCCTGGTCGGAGAACCCGATCGCGAGCCCCGTGGTCACGTCCGTCTCGGCGACGAGCCGCGCGGCGACGTCGGCCAGCTCGGCGCTCGTCGTCGGCAGCGACGCCCCGATCTGGTCCAGCAGGTCCTGCCGGTACCAGAGCATCCACGCCCGCACCTCCCACGGCACCGACATCACCTCGCCGTCGAACGTGACGCCGTCGAACGGGAAGATCGAGTCGTCCTTCAGGGTGTCGAGGTCGGCGCCCGCGACGTCCGCGAGCGGCTGCAGCGTGCCCGCGTCGACGTGCGTCGCGAGCTGCGTGGAGTACACGTTGAGGATGTCGGGGCCCTGCCCCGAGCTGGTGGCGCGGATGACCTCGGCGTCGATCTGCGCGTAGTTGATGGACCGGACGGTGACCTCGACGTCGTCCTGGCTCGCGTTGAAGCCCTCGACGACCTGCTTGAGCGCCTTGCCGCGCGCGTCGTCCGACGCGGGGTCGAGGAACGTCCACAGCTCGAGCTGCGACGTGCCGCCGGGCTCGGCGCCGCTGCTGGTGCCGCACGCGGCGAGGGGGACGGTGAGGGCGACGGCCGCCGCAAGGGCGACGGCGGCACGCCGCGCGGTGAGGTGGGTGCGCATGAGTTCCTTCTCCTTTGAAGTGAGTTCTGCGACGAGGTGCGTGCGGTGCCGGTGCGACGGACCGGGGACGGCGGGGCCGCCCCGGTTCACCCCTTGGTCGCGCCGGCGGAGAGCCCGGAGACGATGCGCTTCTCCATGAGGACGAAGAGCAGGATCATCGGGACGACGGTGACCACGACGGCGGCGGTGAGCTGGCCCCACTCGATGCCGTACTGGGACAGGTAGTTGTAGAGCCCCACCGAGACCAGGCGCTTGTGGTCGGAGCTGACCATGGTCGAGGCGATGAGGAAGTCGTTCCAGACGGCGACGAACGCGACGACGGACGCGGCGGCGATGCCGGGCTTCGCGAGCGGCAGCACGAGCTGCACCATGATCCGCAGGTCGCCCGCGCCGTCGATGCGGCCGGCCTCCTCGAGCGACGCGGGGATCGACTGCAGGAAGCCCCGCAGCATCCACAGCACGGTCGGCACCTGCCACGCGGTGTAGACGACGACCATGCCGAGGTACGTGTCGTACAGGCCCGTGCGCACCGCCAGGAAGTACAGCGGCACGAGGATCGCGATGCCCGGGATCATCGACGTCATGAGGATGAGGAACAGGCTCGCGTCGCGCCCCCGGAACTGGAACCGCGCGGTCGCGTAGGCGCCGAGCAGCGCGAGCACGATCGTCAGGGCCACCGACCCGCCCGCGACGACGATGCTGTTGAGCAGGTACCGCGGCACCTGCGAGTCGAACAGCACGGTGGCGTAGTTCTGGAGCGTCGGCGCGGCCGGCACCCAGCCGCTGTCGGACAGCACGGCGCCCTTGCTCTTGAGGGACGTCGACAGCGCCCACAGCAGCGGCAGCACCGCGAACACCGACGCGGCGACGAGACCCACGTAGGCCAGCGGTCCGGCGGGCTTGTTCCGGCCGGTGCCCTTCGACCGGCGCACCGGCGGGGCTCCGACGGGCGCGGGGCCGACGGGTGCGGGGACCCGGGCCGTGGTGGTCTCAGACATCGCGGTCACCTCGCAGCATCCTGATGTAGGCCAGGCCGAAGACGACGTTGAAGACGAACAGGATCACGCTGTACGCCGCGCCCAGGCCGAGGTTGAAGTAGCTGAAGGACTGCTGGTACGCCTCGAGGCTCACGAGCTGCGTCGCGCTGAACGGGCCGCCGCCGGTGAAGGTCAGCACGAGCGTGACCATGTTGAAGTAGAGGAGCGTGAGCATGATCGCGACGACGAACACGGTGGGCGCGATCATCGGCAGCGTCACCGACCGGAACCGGCGGAACGCGGTGGCGCCGTCGACCTCGGCGGCCTCGTGCAGCTCGGCGGGTACGCCCTGCAGCGCCGCGAGCACGAGGATCGTCGCGAGCGGGTAGCTGAGCCACACGTTGACGAGCACGAGCGCGACCATCGCGAGCACGGGGTCGGCCAGCACGTCGACCCGCTGGCCGCCGAGGCTCCCGAGCCCGAGCGGCCCGTAGTCGGGGTTGAGGAGCCAGCGCCACAGCAGCGCGGCGACGGTCTGCGAGATCACCCAGGGCATGAGGATGAGGACGCGGAAGACGCGGCGCAGCCGGGCGGGTCGGTCCAGCAGGTGCGCGAGCCCGACGGCCAGCGGCAGCGCCAGGACGAGCGAGCCGACGACGTAGACCATCGACCGGCCGATCATGGCCCAGCCCTGCGCGGTGCCGAGCACGCTGAGGTAGTGCTGCAGCCCGATCAGGTCGCCGACCTGCGTGTACCGCGTCTCGTGCACGGACAGGTTGAGCGCGAACAGGATGGGGAACACCGACACGAGCGCGACGAGCGCGACGGCCGGTGCGAGCAGCGCGAGCGGCAGGCGCGAGGACCGCAGCGACCGGCGCCGGGTGGCGGGGACGGCCGCGGGGGGCCGCGGCGCGCGGGACGGCGGCGGTGCCGTCGGCGGCGTGGTGAGGCTCATGGTCATCATCGAC